>JBDIAJ010000099.1:0-15439 GCA_039812345.1 Nostocoides sp.
GCGCCCCCGGCAGGACTCGAACCTGCGACCTCGGGATTAGAAGGCCCTTGCTCTATCCAGCTGAGCTACGGGGGCAATGCCGCAGCAGTCTACGGGGCGCTCCAGGCGTCAACTCGTCACGTCCTTGCCGGCGAACCGCGCCCACGCGGCGAGGAGGAACACCAGGGCGTATGCCGCATCCACCCCGAGCCCGGCTCGGATCGTCCCCCAGCGGGGCGGGTCGCGCATGAGGTCGGAGAAGCCCGTCCACCGGTCGACGAGCAGCCACGGGTGCGCCCAGGCGACCTGCGGGATCGCGTCGAGGATCCACGACCCGGCCACGACCACCATGACCATGACGACGACGGCGATCGGCTGTTCGGTGAGGGTGGAGAGGAAGAGGCCGATCGCGGCCACCGCGGCCATCCCGGCGGCGACATAGAGGGTGGCGAGCAGGATCCGCCAGACGGTCTCGCCGACCCCGATCCGCGTCCCCGACAGGGTCGTCGCCGACCCGGTGCCGAACAGCACCGACCCGACCACCGCGCCGGTCAGGGCGACCATCGCGGTGCCGACGAGCCCGGTGAGGACGAGCGCGACATACTTCACCGCGAGCAGGCGGACGCGACCGACCGGGACCGTCAGGACATAGCGCAGCGTTCCGGCCTGCGCCTCGCCGGCGATGGCGTCGCCGCTGACCAGGGCGAGGCCCATCGGGAGGAACAGCCCGATCTCCACCCCGAGCGCGGCGAGCGCGACGAAGAGCCCGTTGCTGGTGATCTGGTCGAAGAAGTCCGGCCCGCCCCGGTCGCGGCCACCGTGCCGCGACGACTCCTTGGTCGCCACCGCGATCAGCACGGGGAGCGCCATGAGGATGAGGAGGCCGACCTGGTTGCGCCGGCGCCCGGCGATGAGGCGCAGCTCGGAGCCGAGGGCCCGCAGGAAGCTACCCATCGACGTCGAAGCCCTCCCCCGTCAACTGGACGAACAGGTCCTCGAGGCTCGGCCGGCGCGCGACGAACCCGTCGACCGGGACGCCGTCGGCGACCAGCGCGGCGACGATGTCCGCCGGCCGCCGCCCGTCCGGTATGCCGCTGGCCCCCTCCCGGGTCACCCTCACCTCCGTCAGTCCGAGCCGGCGCAGCACCTCCCCGGCCGCGTCGGGCCGGTCGGTCGTCACCACCACCGTCGGGGTCTGCGCCGAGCGCAGGTCCTCGACCCGCCCCTGGGCGACGAGCCGCCCGCTGTTCATGATCCCGATGTGGCTGCACACCTGCTCGATCTCGGAGAGCAGGTGGCTGGAGATCAGGACCGTCACCCCCTCGGCGCCCAGAGAGCCGACGAGGGCCCGCACCTCCCGGGTGCCCTGGGGATCGAGCCCGTTGGTCGGCTCGTCGAGCACGAGCAGGTCGCGCGGGACCAGCAGCGCGGCCGCGATCGCGAGCCGCTGCTTCA
Source organism: Nostocoides sp. (assembly GCA_039812345.1). GTDB lineage: Bacteria > Actinomycetota > Actinomycetes > Actinomycetales > Dermatophilaceae > Nostocoides_A. The sequence continues at coordinate 1,435 of JBDIAJ010000099.1, forward strand.
TCCCGAGGGAGTACTGCCGGAACTTCTTCCCCGCCGCCGAGGTCAGCCCGACCCGGTCGAGTGCGGCGGCGATCCGCGCATCCGAACCCGCAGGTTCGGCGGTGGCGTCGAGCCGGTCGAGCCGCCGCAGGTTGTCCCGGCCGGACAGATAGAGGTGGAAGCCGGGGCCCTCGATGAGGGCGCCGACCCGCGGCAGCGCCGCCTGCGCGCGCCCCGGGATGGGTTCGCCGAGCACGTCCACGCTGCCGGAGGCCGGATTGACCAGGCCGAGCAGCATCCGGATCGTCGTCGTCTTGCCCGATCCGTTGGGTCCGAGGAAGCCGTAGACCGCGCCCCGCGGGACGTCCAGGTCGACGTCGCGCACGACCGTCCGCCCACCGAACGCCTTCGTCAGGCCGTGGGTGCGGACCGCGGCCGGGGCGAGCGCCGGGTCAGCCGAGAGCGGCATACAGGGCGTCGGGCGCGACCGCCCCGATGGCGAGCCGGCCGTCACTGGTCAGCACCGCGCTCACGAGCGCCGCGTCGAGCAGATGCCCCGATCCCCACAAGCCACTGACGCTGGGCAGGAGGTCGAGCGCCCCCGCCAGCGGACCCGTGGTCGCGTTCGCGACCGCGTCCTTGGGCAGCGTCACCACGGCCACGCTGTCCCAGCCGGTCCCGACCACCTTCGGTGGGGTCGCGTTGACTCCGTCGGTCTTCGGCGGCGACCCGACCCACCCCTTCTGCGACCCGCCGAGCGTCTTCGTCGTCACCGACGTGCCCGGCGGCGGGGTGAAGGTGAACACCGATGCCGCGGGCGCGGCATACGAGATGGTCGTGTAGGCGACATCGATGGCCGGTTTGGTCGCTCCGCGGGCGGTGACGCTGACCGCGAGTGGAAGCTTGGTCTGCGCGTCGACGGAGAGGTGGATCGAGCCGACCTTCGTCGTCGCCGACCGCGGCGTCAGCACCAGTCCGTATGCCGATCGCCCCGCCACCGTGTCCGTCGACGTCGTCTGCACCGCAGTGGTCGGGTCGAGCGCCTTCAGGACGTAGGCGGCCGCCTGCTGCGGGTCGGCGAAGGTCGCGGCGAGGTCGGGCGGCAGGGCCGGGGAGGGGTGCGAGGTGCCGGTCGAGGTGGGCAGGATCAGGTGAGTGGCGCTGCGATCCGCGCTCGACCAGACCCACACATCGGATCCGGAGTGGATGATGTCGCTCTCGGCCGCGCCGTCGACGAGGGCGAGCCGGGCCTTGTCGGCGCCGTCGTACCACACCCGCCAGTCGTGGGTCCCGCTGATCAGCGATGTCAGCTTCGCGCCGCCGGAGCCCCCGAGCGAGGGGAGCTGCGGAAGGCCGAGGTCCAGCGTCGTCTGGGCCTCCCCGCTGAAGGCCCCCGGCCTCGCCTGCTGGAGCGCGACGAGCAACTGCTGGGCGGTCAGCGGCGGCGCGTCACCGCCGGACCCGGACGCGGACTGCGAGACGGCGACACCGCCGACGAGGGCGGCGACCGCGACGCCGGGCACGGCCCAGCGGAGGCGCGGATGACGAGCGAGGGCCTGCATGTGCCCAGTGTGCGCCGCGAACCTGGGCATTTCCCCGGGTCGTGGTGAAGATTCCGTGCAGAATCGCGGCGCGCGGCTCAGCGCGGGTCGCGCAACCGCCGGATGGCCAGCTCGGCGAGCAGGACCGCCTGGTCGGGCAGCACGGCGTCGTCGAAGTGCGCCCGCGGTGAGTGGTTGTCGGGGGCGGTCGCGGGGTCGTCCGCCGGACACGCGGACAGGAACACGTAGGCCGACGGGACCCGTTGCGCGACGTACGAGAAGTCCTCGGCGCCGGCCTCGGGGTGCGGCATCAGATAGTGCCGGTCGGCGCCGAACACCTCCTCCGCGGTCGCCTGGAGGAAGGCGTATTCGGTGTCGTCGTTGACGGTCACCGGATAGCCCATCAGCGTGGTGACCTCCGCGGTCAGCCCGTGCGCCGCGGTGATCCCGTCGGTCACCCGCCGGATCGCGTCGTGGACGCGGTCGCGGTTGGCCTGGGAGAAGGTCCGGACGGTCAACTCCAGCGTCGCGTCGTCCGGGATGATGTTGTCCTTGGTCCCGCCGCTGATCCGGCCGACGGTGACGACCATCGGATCCATCGCGTCGAACTGCCGGGTCACCATGAGCTGCAGCGCGAGCACGATCTCGCAGGCGACCGGCACCGGGTCCTTCGCCAGGTGCGGCTGCGATCCGTGCCCGCCCGCCCCGACGACCCGGATGAGGCACTCGTCCGCGGCGGCCATCTGGGGACCCGGGCGGCCGAACCACATCCCGAGCGGATGCCCGGCCGACGACACATGCAGGCTGTATGCCGCGATCACCGGCCCGCCGCTCACGTCGAGGAGGCCCTCGCCGAGCATGACCGCCGCGCCCCCGGGGCCCTCCTCCCCCGGCTGGAACATCGCGACGACGTCGCCGGCGAGCTCGCCGCGGCGCGCGTGCAGCAGGTGCAGCGCCCCGACCAGCCCGGCCACGTGGAGGTCGTGGCCGCACGCGTGCATGACCCCCGGCCGGGCCGACGCGTAGTCGACGTCGAGCACCTCCTGCAGCGGAAGGGCGTCCATGTCCCCGCGCAGCAGCACCGCCCGCCGCGCCGCCCCGTCGGGGACCGCGCCCCCGCGCAGGACCGCGACCACCGAGTCGAGGTCACGCCCGAGCGTCAGCTCGAGGTCGAGGCCGTCGAGGGCGGCGAGGACCCGCTGCTGCGTGCGCGGCAGGGTCATCCCGATCTCGGGGTCACGGTGGAGATCGCGCCGCAGGGCGACGAGGTCGGCGATCAGGTCCTCGGGGAACCCCGCGGGCGGGGTGTGCGCGGTCACGGTATGCCGATCCTCTCCTCGGTGGGTCAACGCCCGGCGGTGCCGACGAAGACGGCGCGGGCGGCGGTCAGCTCGCCGAGCAGGCGCCGCTCGTCGGCGAGGGCCTGGGCGTCCGCGGCCTGGTGGTGCATCCGCTCCCGCAGCAGCGCCAGCTCCGACGCCGCATCCTGGAAGTCGCGCATCGACGCCAGGCCCTGGCGTCCCGCGTTGGTCCGCGCCCAGATCCGGGCCTCGCGGCGGTGGGACATGCTCGCGAGCATGGCCACCTCGCTCGGGGTGAACCAGCCGGCATCGGCATAGGGGCTCAGGCGGCGACCGATGAGCCGGCCCTCGCGGCGGCGCGCCCACAGGATCAAGGCGAGGAAGGACAGGAAGAGGGGAAGCCCGACGAGGAGGTAGCCGACCAGGAGCCCCGACCCGCCGGTCACCGCGGAGAGATTCCACAGGCCGTGGGCGCAGATCGCGAGGGCGAGGCCGGCGATCGGGGCGAGGACCCGGACCAGGCCGGTGCGGGCGGTCGCGGCGATACCGACGCCGATCCCGGTGAGGACGGTGAACATCGGATGGGCGAACGGGCTGAACAGGCCGCGGGCGACGAAGGTCGCGGCGAGCAGCTCGCGGCCGCCCTCGGCATACGCCTGCCCGAGGTATTGGATGTTCTCGGTGAAGGCGAAGCCGGCGGCGGTGATCCCGGCATAGACCATCCCGTCGGTGATCCCGTCGAACTCCCGGCGGCGCAGGCGCCAGACGAGGAAGACGAACAGGCCCTTGCAGCTCTCCTCGACGACCGGCGCGACGAGCGTCGCGGTGGTCAGGCGCGCGGCGCTCGGGTCGGTGACCGACTGGATGACGAGCATCGCGGAGGTGTTGAAGATCGCCGCCACCAGGGCCGCCACCAGCGCGCCCCAGAGGAACGCCGCCACGAGGTAGCGCGTCGGTTCGGCCTCGAAGCGATCGAGCCACAAGAAGGTCGGCACGACGATGCCGACCGGGATCGCGGCGAGGAGCAGGCCGAGGGTGGCGGTGACCACCCCGAGGGCCGCGCCGAAGTAGGCGGCCAGGGCGAGCCCCGCCAGAGCGAAGCCGGCGACCACGAGCCCCGTCAGGAGCCAGCGACGCACGCCGCGGCGGGCGGTTCCGCGTCCCTGCGCGGGGACCAGGCCGGGGTCGTATGGCGCCGGCGCACCCGCCGGGGCGCCCGGCTGCGAGTTCGGCCACGTCATGACGGCCAGGCTAATGCAGGGCTGACGCGGGCCCCGGGCCCGTGACCGGGCCGTAGGGTGGGGACGTGACCGACCCCGATGGTGCCACCGCCCCGACCGATCGCGCGAGCCGGGATCGCATCGTCTGGATCGATTGTGAGATGACCGGACTCGACCTCGAGAGCGACGCCCTCATCGAGGTCGCCGCGCTCGTCACCGACTCCGAACTCCGCCAACTCGGCGACGGGATCGACCTCGTCATCGCCCCGCCACCGGAGGCCCTCACGGGGATGACCGACATCGTCCGTCAGATGCACACATCGTCGGGCCTGCTCGACGAACTCGCCGACGGGGTGACGCTGGAGGAGGCGACGGCCGCGGTCCTCGACTATGTCCGGACGTGGGTGCCCGAGGCGCGGAAGGCCCCGCTGGGCGGCAACACCGTCGGCACCGACCGGGCCTTCCTCGCCCGGGACATGCCCGAACTCGACGCCTGGATGCACTACCGGATCATCGACGTCTCGTCGATCAAGGAACTGGCTCGCCGGTGGTATCCGCGGGCGTACTTCGCCGCCCCGGCCAAGCACGGCGGGCATCGGGCGCTGGCGGACATCACCGAGTCGATCGCCGAACTGCGCTACTACCGAGACGCCGTCTTCGTCCCCCAGCCGGGTCCCGACAGCCCCACCGCGCGGGCGATCGCGGCGCGGCATACGGTCGGAAGCGCCTGAGCCCAGGTCACGGCTGGGGTCGATAGGGCAGGCCGGGGTTGACCGCGAACACGTCGGTGCCACGGGCATAGACCCAGGTCCCGTCGTCGAGGACGACCGGGGAATAGCCGGACGCGACCGGGGTGAGCAGGCCCGGGCTCGACGCGGTGGCACCCGGGGTGAGGGCGGATGTGGCGACGGCGCTGATCCGGCTGTCGACCATGAGGGCGAGCCCGCCCCCGGTCAGACCGGTCAGGGACCCCCACCCGTGGTCGCCGAGGGCGACCGTGGCCATCGGGGCGAGCGTGCCGCGGTCGAGCGCGAGGAGATGGAAGGCCCGCCGCCCGCCGTGCCGTTCGCCGGACACGAGGGCGACGACGCGGTCGCCGGTCACGGCGACCCCCCAGGTGTAGTAGCGACCGAGCAGCGCGCGACGCACGACCGGTGCGCGCACGGTGTCGAGCCGGAACAGCGTGACACCGGGAAGGCGGGACGGATCGTCCCCCTTGTTGCCGCGGTCGGCCCCCGTCCCTCCATAGAGCACGTGCGTGACCGGGTCGATCGCGAGCGCGCTGACCGACTGGTCGGCCGCGATGACATCGCGCCGGAGGGCCTCGCCGGTCGCGACCCGGACGAGCGTGAGCAGGCCGCTGCCGAGGTAGTCCGGCATCGTCGCGACGGCGGCGAGACCGGCCCCGACATCGGCGATGGCCTTCGGGCGCCCCTGGAGCGGCCACGGCGCGGCCGACAGCGCGCGGGCCCGGGACGGATTCGCCGCGCTGAGCGCGCTCGCCGGGTCGAAGGTGAACCAGCGCGCGGGGCGGTAGGTGCCCACGACGAGCCGACCGGCCGCGGCCCCGAAGGACTCGATCTGCCCGTTGTCCCGGTAGGGGCCGTTGGGGATCGCCGTGACCGCGTGCGTCCTCGGGTCGACCCGGAGGAACGTCGTCGCGAAATACTGCGAGGCGACGTATGCCGCGCCGTCCGGTCCGCGGCCGGCCACGCCGAGCGCGCGGGGTCCCCCGAGGTCGGCGCCGAGGCGCGTGTCGGCCCGGCCCGCGGCGATGTCATAGCGGAAGATCCGGCCGTCACCGCTCCAGGTCAGCAGGGTCGTCGGCGTGATCCAGCCCGCAGTGACCGGCATCTGCCCGCCCGGCCAGGCCGTCGTCCCCACCACGTGGACGTCGGGGACACCCGGTCGGGCCGTGGTCGGGTCGTAGGTCGCGAGTCGCTGGGAGTCGCCCCGCGTGTAGACCGTCTCGCTCGTGGGGGACGGCCCCGGCGTGACGACCCACATCGCGTTCGGTTCGGCGTCGACCCAGCGGTGGGCGATCAGGTCGAGGACACCCGTCGTGCCGGTGCCGTTGTCCGCGGAGAACGTCGCATAGAGGTGGTGCCCGGCGATGGTCACCTGGGTGACGCTGCCGACGGCGGACGGGAGGATCCCGGGCATGGGCACGGGCGTCCAGGCGCCCCCGGCCGCGGACCGGGAGTAGAGGCGCCCCTGGGTGAGCCCGGTTCCGGCATAGATCGTCCCCCCGGTGTAGGCGAGGTCGGTCACATAACCGTCCACGGCGTTCGGGGAGCCGAGGTCCGCCCACGGGGCGGTGGCGGCGGGGTCGAGGTTCGCGGCATACGCGTGGCCGTTGTCGGCGCCGACATAGACGAGCGAGCCGGGACCGGGCACCACGTCCGAGAAGGCCGACAGCGGGTGGTCGGGGAACTGCGCCCGCACGCTCGGGAGGAGTCGCACGCTGGAGTCGCGCGGGTCGAGGACGGCGAGTTCGGCCCGGCTGGTCGCGATCACGACCCGGCCGTCGGCCAGGGTCGCGAACCCCTTGTTGAGCGCGGTCCCCCGCATCGCCTCGTCGTCGACGAGCGGCCGGTGGAGCACGAGGCGATTCGTGGTCAGGTCGACGACGTCGAGCATGCCGCCGACGGCATCGGACACCGTGACCGCGAGGGGGACGCCGCCCGGCCCGTGGGTCAGCGCGACGCTCCCGAGTTCGGGGTCGGCGATCGGCGCGTGGGCGAGTCGGACCTCGGTGCGCCCCACCGCCTGCGGCCCGGCCGCGGTGGTGACGGACGGGACCGGCGCCGACGCTCCGGTCCGGGACGGGACCGGGTGGCCGGCACCGCCGGTGGTGACCAGCCACGACGAGAGGGTGACCAGGGCCAGCACGAGGAGGCCGGCGAGGACGGCATACGGCCTGCGCACGTGGTCACCCCCGGAACGTCAGCGACCTCCCGCGGGCGGGAGGTCGACGGTGGGGTGAGCGACGAGGTTCGAACTCGCGACATCCTGGACCACAACCAGGTGCTCTACCGGCTGAGCTACGCCCACCACGGGACCGGCTGGCGTCGCTCGCGACTGCGGCCCGAGTGCGCCATCAGGGACTCGAACCCCGAACCCGCTGATTAAGAGTCAGCTGCTCTGCCAATTGAGCTAATGGCGCGCGAGGGACGACATTAGCACCCGGGCTAGGTGGTCCCCTAATCGGTTCCGGGGGGACGGCGGCGCTGGAACACGAGGGCGGCGAAGCCCAGGGCGACCGCGAGGACGGCCACGCCCATGGCGATGAGAAGCGCGACGTGGCCGGAGGACTTCTGGGCGTCCGTGCGGGTGATGGCCGGCTTCGAGGCCGATGCGGACGGGGTCGTGGTGGTCGTCGAGACGGACGACGAGCCGCTGTCATTCGCGGGCGGGACCGAGACCGGGTCGGACGGGTCGACGGTGGGCGGGGGGGTCCCGACCGAGGCGGGGATGACGAAGCTGTAGGCCCCGCTGACCGGGTGACCGTCGGCGCTGGTCACCTTGTAGGCGACCTGGTAGGACCCGGCGGGCGGATTCGCCCGGAGTGGCTGGACGACCCGGGTGCCCGAGACGGCCGCATCGCCGTCGGACACCGTCAGCCCCTCGCCGTCGGTCACCCGGACCGTGGCGAGACCGGGAGCCACGTCCTCGTTGAAGGTGAGGACGACCTGCGTCGGGAGCCGGTCGACCGTCTCCCCTTCGGCGGGACTGGCGCTGACGAGGACGGAGTGCGCGTATGCCGCCGTCCCCGGCCCGAGCGCGAAGAGCGCCACGACGAGGGTCGCCAGGACGGCCAGGCGGGCGCGACCCGGGCGGGGGCGCGCCGAGTCGGGGCGGCGGACGGGCATCGAGCGACGGGTCACCTCCCCATTCTCCTCCCTGGCGCGGAGGTCCCGAACGTGGGGCGGGTTGCGGCCTACAGTGGCGCGCGTGGCTCTCCCCTCCTTCCCCGGACTCGACTCGCTCCCGCTGGACCGGCACCTCGACCTCGTCGCGGCCCCCGTGGCCGCGCTGCTGGAGGCGCACCCGGAACTCGCCGCGCGCCTGGCCGTCGTCGAGATCGACCCGGGCCTGGCGGACACGGAGGCGATGACCACGGCATACGGCCTGCCGTTGCCGGCGAGCGCGAACTGCGTGGTCATCTCGGGGCGGCGCGACGGGGTGGAACGGGTCGCCGCGTGCGTGGTGGCCGCCGACACGCGGGCCGACGTCAACAATCTCGCGAAGCGGCGGCTCGATGTGCGCAAGGCGTCCTTCCACCCGATGGACCGGGCGGTGAGCGAGACGGGCATGGAATACGGCGGGATCACCCCGATCGGGCTGCCGCCGGGGTGGCGGCTGTTCGTCGACGAGCGCCTCCTGGCCCAGGAGAAGGCGATCATCGGCAGCGGGCTGCGGCGCAGCAAGATCCTGCTGCCGGGCGCGGCCTTCGCCGACGTGCCCGGCGCCGAGATCGTGCCGGGTCTGGGCATCTGAGGAGCCGGCCGGCCGGGTTCGTCGGGCTCAGAGATACAGGCCCGAGGGGCCCTCGGTGATCCGCTCGGCGGCGATGGCGTGCAGATCACGCTCGCGCAACAGCAGGTAGTCCCGGCCTTGGATCTCGACCTCGGCGCGATCCTCGGGGTCGAAGAGCACCCGGTCGCCCGCCTCGACCTGCCGGGCGTTGGGGCCGGTCGCGACGACCGATCCCCAGGAGAGTCGCTTCCCGACGCTCGCGGTCGCGGGGATGAGGATGCCGCCTCCGCTGCGGCGCTCCCCCGGCTCCCCCTCGAGGGCGACGAGGAGGCGGTCGTGCAGCATCCGGATCGGCAGCCCGCCCCCGGATCCGACCTTCCTGGCCACCGCGTCAGCCGGCGCGGCGACGCAACAGGCAGCGCACGACGAGCAGGACGACGACCGCGGCGGCGACCGCGGCGAGCCGCTCGGTGCGCAGGTCACCCTCCGGTGTGCGGGTGGCGGCGGCGAAGCGGGCCTTGGCGCTCTCCTTCTCGCGATCGAGGATCGCCTTGGGCGCGGCCTTCGTCGTCAACTGGTCGACGGTGCCGGCCAGGCGCGCCCGGGTGGCCTCGATCTGGGCCTGCAACTGCGCGACGGAGGGCTGGCCGGACTTCTGCTCGCTCATCGCGCGCCTTTCTGGTCGAGTCCGAGATCGCGCCGCAGTTTGGCGACGTGCCCGGTTGCCTTGACGTTGTACCACGCGTGGGTCACGACGCCGTCCTCATCGACGACGATCGTGGACCGGATGACGCCCTGGACGGTCTTGCCGTAGTTCTGCTTCTCCCCGAACGCACCCCACGCGGTGAGGACGGCCCGCTCGGGGTCGGAGAGGAGGCGGATGGTCAGCCCGTCGCGATCCCGAAACCGCGCCAGGGCGGCCGGGCTGTCCGGCGAGATGCCGACGACCTCGTAGCCGTCCGCGCGCAGCGAGTCGAGTGACCCCGAGAAGTCGCAGGCCTGGGTCGCGCAGCCGGGCGTCATCGCCTTGGGATAGAAGTAGACGATCACCTTCCGGCCGCGCAGGTCGCGCAGCGCCACAGGCGCGCCGGTGTCGTCGGGCAGGGTGAAGTCCGGGGCCGGGTCGCCGGGCTCGAGCCGCTGGGTCATGCGTCCTCCTCTGCCGTGCTGCTGTCGGTCAACCTATCCCAGCCCGTATGCCGCCCGCCCGCCCGGGCGCGCCCGCGTATCGTTGCCTTCCGCGCGCGAGTGGCGGAATTGGCAGACGCGCCAGATTTAGGTTCTGGTGCCTTCGGGTGTGCGGGTTCGAGTCCCGCCTCGCGCACGCCCCGCGGGTTCGGGCCACGAGTCGCGGGTCACCCGGGCGGGCCGAGGCTCGCGTGTGACGATGGACGTATGGCGATTCCTCCCGGCGACTACGACCTCAGCGCCGACAACGCGGCCCTCCTCCTGCACACCCGGACCGACGGGGTCGCCGCGGCGATGGGCCACAACCTGACCATCGAGGCGACGCAGTGGTCGGCTCACGTGCACCTCGGTGCCGACCCGGCGACCTCGTCGGTCACGGCGCGGGCCGACCTGCGCTCGTTGCAGATCGTCTCCGGGGAGGGCGGGGCCAAGCCGCTGACGGACGGGGACCGGGTCAAGATCCTCGAGAACGCCACCGGCATCCTCGACGTCGCGGCTCATCCGGGCGTCGAGTTCCTCGGCGAGTCGATCGAGGGCGACTGGTCGTCGGGCACCGTCCACGGCCGGCTCACCCTGCACGGCCGGACCCAGCCGCTCGCCCTCGACCTGGACTCGCCCGAGCCGGGCAGCCTCCGGCTCCGCGGGACCCTCTCGCAGAAGGCCTTCGGCCTCAAGCCGTTCTCCGCCCTCATGGGCACCCTCAAGCTCCACGACACGGTCACCGTCGAGGTGACCGTCCCCTTCGCGTGACGGGCGGGCTCCGGCGTGAGCCCGCGGCATACGCGCGGCTCGGGGTCGCTCACGGACCGGCGAGACGCTCCCGCAGCACCGGCTCCATCGCGCGGAAGGCGTTGCCGCGGTGCGAGATCGCGTTCTTCTCGGCGTCGGTGAACTCGGCCAGCGTCCGCGCCGGATCGGCGTCGGGCACGAACACCGGGTCATAACCGAAGCCGTTGCTCCCCCGCGGCGCGTGTCCCAGGTTCCCCGCCACCCGGCCCTCCCGGACGATCGGCTCCTCCCCCGGTATGACGAGTACCGCCGCACACACGAACGCCGCCCGCCGATGGACTTCCGGGACGTCGGCGACCTGCTCGAGCAGCAACGCGAGGTTCGCCCGGTCACGCTCGGCCCGGCTCGCGTCCGCACCCGCGTGCGTCCCCGACCAGCGAGCGCTGAACACCCCGGGGGCGCCGCCCAGGACCTCGACCGCGAGCCCGGAGTCGTCCGCGAGCGCGGGCAGGCCGGTCGCCGCCGCCAGCGCCTCCGCCTTCAGCCGGGCGTTCCCGGCGAAGGTCACCTCGGTCTCGGGCACGTCCGGGACCTCCGGGAACTCGGCCGCCGAGACGATGTCGAGGTCGAGGTCGCGGCACACCCCGGCAAGGATCTGACGCAGCTCGTGCACCTTGTGCTCGTTGCGGGTGGCGAGGACGATCCGCCGGGTCACGAGACCCGCTCCCGCGCCGGGGCCGCCAGCGCGGCCTCCTGCGCCGTGGTCAGCGCGGCGCAGCCGGTGACGCCGAGGTCGAGCAGCCGGTCGAGCAGGGCCCGGTCGAAGGCCGCCCCCTCCGCGGTCCCCTGGACCTCGACGAACCGCCCGTCCCCGGTCATCACGATGTTCATGTCGGTGTGGGCGGTCGAGTCCTCGGGGTAGTCGAGGTCGAGCACCGGCACACCGTCCACCACGCCGACGCTCACCGCGGCCACCGACCCCGTCAGCGGCTGAGCGCTCGCCTTGAGCAGCCCCCGCGCACGCGCGTCGGCGACGGCGTCGACCAGCGCGACATAGGCCCCCGTGATGGACGCGGTCCGGGTCCCGCCGTCGGCCTGAAGGACATCGCAGTCGAGGACGATCGTGTTCTCCCCCAACGCCTTCGTGTCGATGATCGCGCGGAGGGAGCGTCCGATGAGCCGCGAGATCTCGTGCGTGCGGCCACCGACCCGCCCCTTGCGGGACTCCCGGTCGCTGCGGGTGTTGGTCGCCCGCGGCAGCATCTCGTACTCCGCCGTCACCCACCCCTTCCCCTGCCCCTTGAGCCACCGCGGCACGCCCTCGGTGAACGAGGCGGCGCACAGCACCCGCGTCCGGCCGAACTCGACCAGGACGCTCCCCTCGGCGTGGTCGAGCCAGTTGCGCGTGATGCGGATGTCGCGGAGGGCGTCGTCGGCGCGGCCGTCGTGTCGGGTCATGACGGCAGATCGTATGCCGCATCAGGCCGCGCGACTTCCACCTCACCCGGCCAGACCTCGCCGGCCTGGGCGCGGCATACGGACACGTCGTTCCACGGCGGGATGTGCGTGAGCATGAGCCGCCGGGCGCCGCCGGCGACGGCCATCTCGGCCGCCCGCCGACCCGTCAGGTGGATCCCCCGGTCGGCGTCGCGGCCCTCGACGAAGGCGCTGTCGAAGAGCGCGAGGTCCGCCCCGGCGGCGAGATCGACCAGGGCGTCGCAGGTGTCGGTGTCGCCCGAGTAGGTCAGCACGGCCCCGTCCGCCTCGATCCGGAAGCCATAGGTCTCGACGGGATGGTTGACCCGGCGCGCGGTGATCCGCAGCGGGCCGACGGCCACGCCGCCACCGTCGTCCAGGTCGAGGAAGCCGAACTGGCGGTCGAGGGCCCCCGGCGCGAGCCCCTCGAAGGCGCCGAGCATCCGCGTGCGCGACCCGGTCGGGCAGTACACCGGCATCGGCCGCTCCGCCGGTCCCGTCGGCCGATAGTTGCGATAGACATAGAGGCTGGTCAGGTCCATGCAGTGGTCTGGATGGAGGTGACTGAGGACGACCGCGTCCAACGCGATCGGGTCGAGATGGCGCTGGAGGGCACCGAGGGACCCGTTCCCGAGGTCGAAGGCGACCGACCAGGTCCGCTCCCCCTCCGACGCCTGGATCAGATAGCACGACGCGGGCGAGCGCGGACCGGCGAACGAGCCCGAGCAGCCGACGATGGTCAGTCTCACGAGGCCTCCCCTCGGATCGGTGCGGCGAGATTGCCGAACACATGGTCGACCTCGGGCCCGAGGAAGCGACGGGCCAGCCGCCGGAACTCCTCCGGATCACCGGTCGTGGAGAAGCTGTGCGACGGCGGCGGCAGGTCGTCCGGCCGCAGCGCGTCGGCGTCGGCGAGGACCCGATAGACGTCCTTGGCGGTCTCCTCCGCCGACGAGACCAGGGTGACGCCCTCGCCCATGACATACGAGATGACGCCGGTGAGCAGCGGATAGTGCGTGCAGCCGAGGACTAAAGTGTCGATATCCTTGCGCGACAACGGATCGAGGTAGTCGTGGGCGATGCTGAGCAGGTCGGCACCGCCGGTGACGCCGGCCTCGACGAAGTCGACGAACCGCGGGCACGGCCTGGAGAAGACGGCGACGTCCGGGGCCGCCGCGAAGGCGTCGAGATAGGCCCCCGACCGGTGGGTTCCCTTCGTCGAGATCACGCCGATCCGCTTGTTGCGGGTCGCCGCCGCCGCCCGCCGCACGGCCGGCCGGATGACCTCGACGACCTCGACGTCATAGCGCTCCCGGGCGTCGTGGAGGACCGCCGCGGACGCGGTGTTGCACGCGATGACGAGGATCTTGACCCCGTGGTCGACGAGCCGGTCCAGGCACTCGAGCGCGAAGGTGCGGGTCTGCGCGATCGGCCGCGGACCGTATGGCGCCCTGGCCGTGTCGCCGAGATAGGCGATCGACTCGTGCGGCAACTGGTCGAGGACGGCGCGGGCCACGGTCAGCCCGCCATAGCCGGAATCGAAGATTCCGATCGGCGCGTCCGTCACGTCGGTGAGCCTAACCAGCGGCGCGGGTCAACCGAGCATCGACGTGGCGAGTGTCTCCTGGAGCCAGGTGAGGAAGTCATAGACGGCGATGGCGTATGCCGTGGGGTCGTCCGCGTCGAGACCCGCCGCCACGTCGTCGAGACGCGCCGCGTCGGCGTCCTCGCGCAGACCGAGCCGATCGCCGATGACCAGGCGCACGTCGGTCAGCGCGACCATGAAGGTGCGGGCCTGGTCGGGGGTCAGCTCGAGGATGTCGCCGCGGACCGCCCCGAGCAGGGCGATGGACCGGGAGAGACCGGCGACCTTCCGTGACCGCAGGGAGGTCTCGGTCAGCCGCCGGAACTCGGCGGCCGCGTCGGCGTCGGTCCGGTTGGCGCTGGGGAAGAGCCGGTCCAGGGCCGGGTCGCGGGGCTGTTGCGGGAGCCCGCGGCCGGTCAGCCCCTGCGGTGAGTCGGGCACCGCGACGGACCCGAAGTCGGCGCCGAGTCCGGCGACGATCGCATCGAACTCGTCGGCCGGCCGGGG
>JBDIAJ010000100.1:0-15316 GCA_039812345.1 Nostocoides sp.
CGCGGATCGACCACGCCCGGCGCGGGCCAGACCCGGCCCGCCGCGGTGCCGCCGTCCCGGGCCGCGGCCGGTGGCGATCCGGTAGCCGACGAATCCGAGGATCAGGAGCGGGACGACGTCGCTTCCGTTGGACCAGTCCACCGTGGTGACACCGCCGAACCCGAGCCCCAGCCCCGCGACGGCGAGCACGGCCAGGCCGACGAGGAGCGCGACGGCGGGGGTCCCGCTCGCCCGCGCGCGGGCGAGCGGCGCCGGCTCGTCGGCGGTCGGCAGGAGGAGATAGGCCGCCGCGTAGGCGACGAGGCCGAAGCCGGTGAGCAGGGTCGCCATGATCAGGGCGACCCGGACGACGACGGGGTCGATCCCCAGGCGCCGGCCGACGCCGGAACACACCCCGGCGACCCACCGGTCGTCGGTTCGACGCACGACACCCAGCCCCGACGTCCAGCCGAGCAGCCGGTCGAGGAGGGTGTCGGCGTCGGTGGTGGCGGTCGGCATACGTCGATCCTGCCGGTTGCGACGCGCGAACGCCGATGCGGGTCGCCCCTGACCGGCCCCGGGAATCGCCCCCGAACCGCGGGTTCGCCGTTCCCGATGTCGGTGGCGTCGGTCAGACTGGACCCGTGCCCACTCCGTATGAGGCCGTCCTGGCCGCGCCCGCGCCGCGGATGGTCCGCCCGTTGGCCGGCCGCCGGATGGCCGGCGTGTGCGCGGGGCTGGCCGAGCATCTGGGCTGGCCGGTCCGGTTCGTCCGGCTCGGGATGATCGCCCTCGTCGTCCTCGGCCCGGGCATCGTCGGCTATGTCATGCTCTGGGCCCTCACCCCCGAGGTCGAGGCCGACCCGGGGGCCGGCGAGGCGCCCGAGACGATCGCCGGGCGGCTCGGCGGCACGGACGGGCCGGTGCTCGTCCTCCTCGGCGCGATCCTCGGCCTGTTCGGTCTCGCGTGGATCGGACAGCGCTCCGGCCTGGATCTGCGGCTCGGGGTGCTGTTGCCGCTCTTCGTCATCGCCGTCGGCGCCGTCATCGGCCTCTCCCAACTCGACGCCGCCCGGCGCAACCGGTGGCTCGCCGGGTCGGGCTGGCAGACGGCCCTGCGGCTCGGGCTCGGTGTCGTCGTCACGGCCGGAGGCATCCTCGCGCTGGTCACGCGCGATGTCCCGGTCTCCCAGACCTGGGACATCGTCGTCGCCGTCCTCGTCGTGCTCATCGGGGCCGGGCTGCTCGTGGCGCCCTGGGGAGCGCGGGTGATGGCCGAGCTGCGCACCGAGCAGGCGGCTCGCGCCCGGGCGGACGAGCGCGCCGACATGGCCGCGCACCTGCACGACTCGGTCCTCCAGACCCTCGCGCTCATCCAGCGCCAGTCGAGCGACTCCGCCCGGGTCGCCACCCTCGCTCGGGCGCAGGAACGGGAACTGCGCACGTGGCTCTACGGCGGTGGCGCGGCGGCACCGACCTCGCTCTCCGGTGCCCTGGCCGAGGTGATCGGCGACGTGGAGGGCGCACACGGCATACCGATCGATCTGGTCATGACCGGCGATCGCGACATGGACGACGGCGCCCAGGCGCTGGTGCGGGCCCTGCGCGAGGCCCTGGCCAATGCGGTCCGGCACGGGAAGCCGCCGGTGTCGGTCTATGTCGAGGCCGGCCGGGCGGGCGTCGAGGCGTTCGTCCGCGACCACGGCCCGGGGATCGACCTCGACGCGATCCCGGAGGACCGGCTCGGGGTCCGCGAGTCGATCATCGGCCGGATGACCCGGCACGGGGGCGGTGCGTCGGTGCGCCGGCTCGACCCCGGCACCGAATGGACCCTGACCCTCCCGCCCCCCAAGGAGCCCGCGCATGAAGACTGAGCCCGCCACGCCCGAGCCGATCCGCGTGGTCGTCGTCGACGACCACCGGATGTTCCGCACCGGGGTCAAGGCCGAGTTGATGGAGGTCGCCGCCGGGCGGCTCGAGATCATCGGCGAGGCGCCCGACGTCGACACGGCGATCGCGGTGATCCGGCGCGACCTGCCCGATGTCGTTCTCCTCGACGTCCACCTCCCGGGCGGCAACGGCCGCGGCGGGGTGGACGTGCTCGCCGGCTGCGTGGCCGTCGACAGTCGACGGGGCAAGCCGGTGCGCTTCCTCGCCTTGTCGGTCTCGGACGCCGCCGAGGACGTCATCCAGGTCATCCGCGCCGGAGCGCGCGGCTATGTCACCAAGACGATCACCGGCACCGACCTCGCGACGGCCGTATGCCGCGTGGCCGACGGCGATGCCGTCTTCAGTCCGCGGCTGGCGGGCTTCGTGCTCGATGCGTTCGGCGCCGCCGCGGGGGAGATCGCCGAGGTCGACGAGGAACTCGACCGGCTCTCGGCGCGCGAGCGGGAGGTCATGCGGCTGATCGCCCGCGGGTATCAGTACAAGGAGGTGGCCAAGGAGTTGTTCATCTCCGTCAAGACCGTCGAGACGCACGTCTCGTCCGTCCTGCGCAAGCTCCAACTGTCGTCGCGCCACGAACTCACGGCGTGGGCGATGGGGCGCAAGCTCGTCTGATCCATCTCCGCCACATAGTGTGCACGTCATGGATGTCCTGACCAATGTGCTCGTCCTGATCCATCTCCTCGGGATGGCGTGCATCGTCGGTGGGTGGGTCAGCCTCCGCGCGCGCCGGGCCGAGTCGGGCGCCGGGCTGAGCGTCGTGGTGTGGGGCGCGCGTTTCCAGCTGCTGACCGGGTTGGCGCTCGTCGGGATCCACGAGTCGCAGAAGGACCCACTCAACCACGCGAAGATCGGGGTCAAGCTCGTGGTGGCCCTCGCCTGCGCGGCCTGCGCCGAGATGGGCGCTGCCCGGGCCCGGCGGGGGAGTGCCGATCACCGGCTGATCGACGCCGCCGGGATTCTCGGCATCCTCAACGCCGCGGTGGCCGTGCTCTGGGAGACCTCGTCCGCCGACGCGTCCTGACTCCGGCCCGGGTCGGGCCCCGAGGCTCCGACATCGTGGGATCGAGACCCCCTGGGTGCGACTCGAGGCTGGGGCGACTCGCAGTGATCGGCACACTGGTGGACTCGAACGTCCTGCGGTTTCGGACGTACGTCCCCCGGGTCGACCTCATCCATCCCGGGGACGGGCGGATCCCGGTCGTCAGGGGATGAGCAGGAGCTTGCCGGTGGTCCGCCGCGACTCCAGGGCGTCGTATGCCGCGGCCGCCTCCGCCAGCGGCCATCGGCCGCCGATCTCCAGGTGCAGGGTTCCCGCGGCGAGCGCGCCGAGGATGTCGCCGCCGCGCCAGAGGAGTTCGTCGCGGTTCTGGAGGTAGGCGCCCAGCGAGGGCCGGGTGAGATAGACCGAGCCCGCGGCGTTGAGTCGTTGGATGTCGAACGGGGGCACCTGCCCGCTGGCCCCGCCGAAGAGGGCGAGCATCCCGCGGATGCGGAGCGAGGCGAGGGAGGCGTCGAAGGTGTCCTTCCCGACCCCGTCATAGGCGACCTGGACCCCGGTCCCGCCGGTGACGGCCCGCACGGATTGGGCGATGTCCTCCTCGCGGTAGTTGATCAGGGTCTGCGCACCCAGCCGGCCGGCGATGGCGAGTTTGTCGCCGGTGCCCGCGGTCGCGATGACGTGGGCGCCCTTGGCCACGATGAGCTGGACGAGCAACTGTCCGACGCCGCCCGCCGCGGCATGGACCAGGCAGACGTCGCCGGGTTGCACGGCATACGTCGAGTTGACGAGGTAGTGCGCCGTCATCCCCTGCAGCATGGCGGCGGCGGCGACGTCGAGGTCGAGCCCGTCGGGCACCGGGACGAGTTGCTGGGCGGCGATATTCGCCAGGCCGGCGGCGCTGCCGGTCTGCATCGCCCACGCCACCCGGGCGCCGGGCCTCAGGTCGACGCCCTCGCCGACGGCGACGACGTCACCGGCCCCCTCGAGTCCGAGGGTGAACGGAGTGGGGATGGGATACACCCCCTGACGCTGATAGACGTCGATGAAGTTGACGCCGGCCGCGGCCACCGCGACCTGGGCCTGCCCCGGGCCGGGCTCCGGGACCTCGCGCTCCTCGACGGCGAGCACCTCCCCGCCGCCGTTCCGGGTCACGATGAGGGCCTGGGTCGTCGTCATGCTCCACCTCCGAGTCGGGTCAGGGTCGCGCCGTCGACGCGGTAGGCGATCCACTCGTCCAACGCCCGTGCCCCGAGTGCCTCGTAGAACTCGATGGACGGGGTGTTCCACGTCAGGACCCACCATTCCAGACGCGTGTAGCGACGTTCGACGCAGACGCGGGCGAGTTCGAGCAGGAGTGCCTTCCCGAGGCCGTGGCTGCGGTAGTCGGGATCGACGAACAGGTCCTCGAGGTGGACCCCCGGTTTGCCGGTCCACGTCGAGAAGGTGAGGAACCACAGCGCCATCGCAACGACCTCGCCGTCGACCTCCCCGACATGGGCGTATGCCGTCGGCGCCCCGGTTGCCGGGAACAGCGCTCGGCGGAAATCCGCCTCGGTCGCGTCGACCGCGTCGGGTTCCTTCTCGTATGCCGCGAGCGCCCGAACGAGTCGCAGGATCGCGGGGACGTCTGCGGGTCGCGCCGGCCGGATCCGCGGGTCGGTGGGCCCGGCGAGTGCCGGGCGCCGGTTCTCGGCCCGTGCGCGCGCGGGCGCTGTCGGCACCGCACCCGCCGACGCACCCGGGTCGGCCACCGCGAGAGGCCGCACCGCCGACACCGCGGGTGCGACATCGAGGCGGATCCAGTAGCGGCGGACCAGCCGGCCGTCGCCGGCGGTGACCGTGTCCTCGAGCACGCCGCCGTTGGTCTCGATGACCGTCGCGGACCCGATGTTGTCGTCGTTGCAGGTGACCAGGACGCGGTCGAGGCCGAGGGTGCGGCAGACGGCCAGCGACTGCCGCAGCGCCTCGGAGGCGTGCCCCCGCCGCCGGGCGCTCGGGCGGACGCAGTAGCCGATGTGCCCGCCCTCGCGCCGGAGGAAGTCGTTGAGATCGTGCCGGATCGCCAGCGAGCCGAGATAGGTGCCGTCCTCGACCATCCAGAGGAAGGTGCACGGCACGAACCCCGGGCGCTGCCGACGGTTCAGGTCGACCCGGTCGGCGACGAACCGCGCGAACCCCGCCTCGGTCTCGAGCTCCTCGCGGGTGACGGGGTGGACGCGGTCGTCCTCGTCGACCCATTCCCAGTCGCCGTCACCGTCGCGGTGGGCGCCACCGAACTCGTCGACGGCGTCGAGATAGGAGCGGTGGAGGGCGACGGTGGGCGCGACCAGCTGCATGGAGTGGACGCTAACCCGTCACCCCCGCCCCCGCGCGCCCAATCCAAGGCGATGTGGGCCGCGCCTCATCCGTCGCCGGACCCGACCCCGGTGTGGAGCTGCGCGCGGTCGGCGGCGCTGACGCCGGCCGACCATCCCTGGGCATTCGTCGCGCGGACCGTCGAGGACCGCGCCAGGATCGGGAAGAGCCGCTCGACCCGGGCGCTCACCTCCTCCGCACGCTCGGCGAGGAGGACGACGAGGTCCGTGGACCGACCCGGCGGCGGCTCGCCCACGGCTCCGATGTCCCGACCTGGGTCGGCGACCGCCTCGGCCCGGGCCGCGGCCATCGCCTCGTCGGTGACCGTGGCCAGCCGTTGACCGATGCGGTGCGCGAACCCGGTGAGGAAGGACTGCCGGAAGGAGCGGGTCTCGGACCCGCCGCCCCAGCCGGTCCGCCTGCCCTGGGCGGCGACCGCGGTCGTCGCCTGCACCAGCAGGGAGGTGAACAGGGTCTCGGTGGCGAGCAGGTCGGCCTCGAAGCCGATCACGGTGACGAACCCGAGATCCTTGGACCAGACCGGCCGGCACCGGTTCGCGTCGGCGACCACCTGCAACAGCGTGACCTTCGCCGCCTCATACGGCCGCTCCACCCCGATGCGCCGGCCAGCGGGCTCATCGGGCGACGCCGACCCGGCCGAGAGCATCGCCTGGTCGATGCTGTGCCGCGCCATCAGCGCCTGCGCCGCCGCGGTGAACGCCTCCGCCTCCGCCTCATAGGGCGTCGCCTCGGCCTTGGCGAGGAACGCGCGGACCCGGGCGAGCAGCCGCTCGTCGACTCTCGGCCGGTCCGCGGCCGCCGGTGTCGCCGTCCCCGGGAGCGGGTCGAGGATCGGCAGCGCGCCGAGGCTCGCGAGCACCCGGATCGCCTCGACGATGACGGGGAGGAAGCCGTCGAGCGGCGCACCCTGACGCACCGCTCGGGCGGTCAACGGGTCGATGTCGCGCTCCCACCAGCGCTCGGCGCCGATCTCGGCCAGTTGGGCGGGCCAGCGCGGCGCCAGGGTGGTCACGGCATACGCGCCGAGGTTGTGGGCGATCGCGTCGACGATGACGAGCCGGACCGGCTCGCTCGCCGTCCGGGCGGCGACGCGCGCGAGATCGGCCGGCTGCCATCCGCGCGTCCAGGCCTGGTCGATGTGCCCGGCGAGCCGCGTCGTCAGCGCGGTCAGGACGAGGCGCCGGGTGCTCGGGTCGTTCAGGTGGAACCTGAGGTCCGCGAGCCCCGGATCGCGGCCCAGGCGGTGGTGGGCCGCCGCGCGGACCGCGCTGTCGATCGCCTCGCGGACCTGGTCATCGACCGCTGGGTGACCGGCGGTCTCGAACTGCCCGAACCCGGTCTCGTCCGAGCCCTCGTCCTCACCGAACCAGTCCCAGTCCCCGCCGAACTCCCCCGCGTCCCCGCCGTAGTCGTCCGCGATGCCGTCGAGGACATCGTCCGGCAGGCGCGGGAATCGCGGGAACCGCGGCGCTCCCGCCCCGGCGCCCGGCCCTGCCCCCGCGCGCTCCCAGGCCCGGGCGGCCCGTCGTTGCCGGTTGTCTCGTCTCATCTGCTCCCCCTGCGTCGTCGAAATCGTCGAGTGCCGATCAGCCTGCACGAGCCCACCGACAACCCCTCCTCCAGCCCGTCCGACACCCGCTGTGGGCGGCGCGACGTAGGGTGACGTTCCGAGATGACAACCCTGTTCGATGAGTCCCCCGAGTGGACCACCGCCGTGACCGCCGCGGGCATCCCCACGTGGGCGATGACCGAGGAGGGCCCCGCGCGCGCGCACCCGAAGGCCGGCACGGCGCCCGATCCCGAGGCACTCCTGGGCCACCTCAACCCCCAGCAGCGCCAGGCGGTGGTCCACGCGGGCCCCCCGCTGCTCATCGTCGCCGGCGCTGGGTCCGGCAAGACCCGCGTCCTGGCCCACCGGATCGCCTACCTCCTGGCCCATCGCGGGGTCCAGCCCGGCCAGATCCTCGCGATCACCTTCACCAACAAGGCCGCCGCCGAGATGCGCGAGCGGGTCGAGGGCCTCGTCGGCCCCCGGGCCAAGGCCATGTGGGTGATGACCTTCCACTCCGCGTGCGTGCGGATCCTGCGCCGCGAGGCGACGAAGGTCGGGCTGAAGTCGAGTTTCTCGATCTACGACGCCGCCGACAGCCAACGCCTCATGGCCCTCGTCCTGCGCGACATGGACCTCGACCCGAAGCGCTACAACCCCCGTTCCTTCAGTCACCGCGTCAGCAATCTCAAGAACGATCTGGTCGACGAGGAGACGTATGCCGCGCGGGTCGCGGCCGACGACCAGCCCGCCCACCAGGACCAACTCCTCGCCGAGGCGTACGCCGCCTACCAGCGCCGCCTGCGTCAGGCCAACGCCCTCGACTTCGACGACCTCATCATGACGACGGTCAACATCCTCCAGGCCTTCCCCGATGTCGCCGAGCACTACCGCCGCCGCTTCCGGCACGTTCTCGTCGACGAGTACCAGGACACCAACCACGCGCAGTACGTCCTCGTTCGCGAACTCGTCGGCGGCCCGGGGACGAGCCGGGGGCGCGAGGGCGGCCCGGAGGTGCCCCCCGGTGAACTCGTCGTCGTCGGCGACGCCGACCAGTCGATCTATGCCTTCCGAGGCGCGAGCATCCGCAACATCGAGGAGTTCGAGGAGGACTACCCCGATGCGGAGATCATTCTCCTGGAACAGAACTACCGCTCGACCCAGACGATCCTGCGGGCGGCCAACAGCGTCATACGGCACAACGGCGCCCGCCGCGAGAAGAAGCTGTGGTCGCAGGCCGGCGACGGGGCGACGATCGTCGGGTATGTCGGCGACAGCGAGCACGACGAGGCCGGGTTCGTCGCCCGGACCATCGACAGGCTCGGCGACGACCACGGCGTCCAGCCCAAGGACGTCGCCGTCTTCTATCGGACCAACGCCCAGTCCCGGGCCATCGAGGAGGTCTTCGTCCGGGTCGGCCTGCCCTACAAGGTGGTCGGCGGGACCCGGTTCTATGAGCGGCGCGAGATCAAGGACGCCCTCGCCTACCTCCGCGTCGTCGCCAACCCCGCTGACACGGTCAACCTCCGGCGCATCCTCAACGTCCCCAAGCGCGGGATCGGCGATC
The DNA here is from genome assembly GCA_039812345.1 of Nostocoides sp. Lineage (GTDB taxonomy): Bacteria > Actinomycetota > Actinomycetes > Actinomycetales > Dermatophilaceae > Nostocoides_A. The sequence continues at coordinate 8,422 of JBDIAJ010000100.1, forward strand.
GCGCTGAGGCGTGCGTCGCCGCGCTGGCCGAGAGGGAACGGATCCCGTTCGTGGCCGCGCTCGGACGGGCCGGCGACGCCCCGGGCATCGCGACCCGGTCGGTGGCGGCGATCGCCGGCTTCACCGCGCTGCTCGAACGCCTCGGACGGGTGCGCGACACCGGCGGCGGCGTCGGGGAGTTGCTCGAGGCCGTCCTCGACCAGTCGGGCTATCTGCGGGAGCTCGAGGTCAGCCTCGACCCCCAGGACGAGACCCGGATCGAGAACCTCAACCAGCTCATCTCCGTCGCGCGCGAGTTCGACGAGACCCGGATGGAGACCGGGGAGGTCATCTCGCTGGACGACTTCCTCGAGCAGGTCTCGCTCGTCGCCGACGCCGACGAGATCCCCGACAACACCGACGGCGGGGGGGTCGTGACGCTGATGACGCTGCATACGGCCAAGGGGTTGGAGTTCCCCGTCGTATTCCTCACCGGGATGGAGGACGGGACCTTCCCGCACTCGCGCTCCCTCAACGACGAGAAGGAGCTCGAGGAGGAGCGGCGACTGGCGTATGTCGGGATCACCCGCGCGCGGGAGCGGCTCCACGTTTCCCGGGCGACGGTCCGGCGGGCCTGGGGCGCGCCGCAGTACCAGCCCGCCTCCCGCTTCCTGGACGAGATCCCCGCCGACCTGATCGAGTGGGAGCGGCTGGTGGAGGCGTCGGCCCGGAGCGTCGCGGCCCCGTCTCTGGCCCGGCTCGCCGCCACGCCGGGCGTGCGCTCGCCGGGGAACCGCCCGATCCTCGCGCTGACGCCCGGCGACCGGGTCTCGCACGACTCGTTCGGCCTCGGGACGATCGTTCAGATCGACGGCGTGGGGGACAAGACGGTCGCGCACGTCGACTTCGGCGGGGAGGCCGGAGTCAAGCGGCTGTTGCTGCGCTATGCGCCGCTGGAGAAGCTCTGACCCGCCGACGGCGGGGTCAGACCCCGGGGACGTTGATCCCGTGCTTCTTCAGCCAGGGGAGGGGGTCGATCGGATCCCCGCCGGCCGGGTGGATCTCCAGGTGGAGGTGGGGTCCGGTGGAGTGCCCGGTGTTGCCCGACTTCCCGACATAGGTGCCCGGACGGACCTTCTGGCCGACCTTGACGTCGATCTCGCTCAGGTGCGCGAAGTACGAGACGGTCCCGTTCCAGTAGGTGATCTCGATCTTGTTGCCGTAGCCGCCACCATTGCCGGTCTTCGTCACCACACCGGTGGACATGGCGAACACGCTCGTCCCGACGGGCGTGCCGAAGTCGATGCCGGCGTGCAGGCGACCCCAGCGCATCCCGAAGTGCGAGGTGAGGACCGGGTGCTCGAGCGGGAGAACCCAGCGGTGCGCGGCGGCGAGCCGCTTGGCGGCGAGCTTCGCCTTCGCGCGCGCTGCCTCACGCGCGGCGGCGGCGTCGCGCTCCTGCGCGGCGATGGCGCGCTCGCGTTCCTCCTTCGACCCCTCCGCGAGCGAGATCGCCGACCGCTCGGCGGCCGCGCGGCTGGCGACCTGGGCCGCCTCGGCGCGGGCGGCCGCCGCCTGGGCGGCGACGGACTCGGCACTGCGCGCGGGGTCGAGGGAGGGGGCGGCATACAGGCCACCGAACGCCACGGGGGTCGCGAGCGCGGCCGCGGTCACGGCACCGTCGGCGATGACCCGGGTCCCCTCGGAGGGGTGGGCGATCGCCGAGCCGGCGACCGTGGTGGCGATCGCCGTGCCGAGCACGGCGGGCACGACGACCATGCGGCGGACGAGGTGGCGCTTGGCCTGTGCCGGCGCAGCGGCGCGCGGCATACCGTCGGGTGTGGACACGGGGGAGTCCTAACGAGGCGGGGGCGGGGGCCCGGGCAGGGGAAGGCGAACGAGGGGGGCGTTGGGGGGACGCATCGTTGCGCCTGCTACTTCTCGATCACGAGAATAGCGTGACGCATTCGTTACACAAAATCTAGCGGTGTTTCGCGTGGCTTTCGCCGTGAAGCCGTGATAACGGATACGCGCCCCCGGCTCCGAGAAGGGGGACCCAACCACCGCCCGGTCTGCGGCGTCGTAAGGTTCGTGACGACGATTGCATTGCCAGCGCGACCGGCTCGGTGGGAGGGAGTGCGCATGTCGGGTGCCGTTGTCGGCGCCGACGAGTTCGCCGTCCGCGAGATCTACCAGGCGCATTACGGCACCCTCGCCGGGTGGACCGCGCGCCTGGTCGGCGACCGCGACCTCGCCCACGACCTCGCCACCGAGGCCTTCATCCGGCTGCTTCGGCACTGGGGAGAGGTCGCCGAACCGCGCGCCTGGCTCTACACGACCACCGCGAACCTCGTGCGCGACCACTGGCGCAAGCGCGGCCGCGAGGCGATCGCCTACGGCAAGGTCGGCTACGACCTCGAGACCGCCCACACGCCCGACCTGGCGACGACGATGACCGTGCGCGAGGCCGTCCTCTCCCTCCCGGACCGCCTTCGGGTCACCGTCCTCCTCCACTACTTCGCCGATCTCACCGTCGCCCAGGTCGCCGCGCAGCTGGGCAAGTCCGAGGGCGCGGTCAAACGTGACCTGTGGGAAGCGCGCGGCAAGCTCGCCGTGATCCTGGAAGGTGCCCGATGACCGGCCGCGACCCCATCGAGGAGTTCTTCGCGCGCGAGCGCGGAGCCGTCACCCGCGAGCCCGCCGACGAGCAGCGCTGGCAGGCCATCGCCGCGGCCGGCCGGCACGGCCGACGCTCCCGGTGGACGACCTTCGCCGCCGCCGCGGCCGCCGCCGTGCTCATCGGCGGGATAGGGTATGCCGTGGGCCGGGGCCTGCCCGGTGCCACCGGCACGTCCGACGTCGCCGGGCACGGGTCGACCACCGCGCTGACGACGCCGACCTCCGGCGGTTCGCACGCATCCGTTGACGTCACGCCGTCGGGGAGCACCCGGCAGACGAGCGGAGGGACGTCGACGAGTCCGTCGACCGCGGCCACGGTCAACAGCCCGCTGCCGATGCCCAACACGTTCCGGACGATCTCGATGTCGCAGGCGGACGGCTCGACCGTCTTCGCCCTCGGGGTCGGCATGTGCACCGACCACGACTGTCTGGTCGCGGTCCGGTCCACCGACGGTGGTCGGACCTGGTCGCGCGTCGCGACCTTCCCCGACACGCCGGTCGCCTCCGGCATGTCCGGGGTCGGCGCCAAGGGCTCCGTCACCCAGATCCGGATGGCGAACGCCCGGGTCGGGTGGGTCTTCGGGGACGGCATCCTCCAGACCACGGACGGCGGCCTGACGTGGCACACCTATGCGCACGCCGGCTCCGGAGTGGTCGACGTCGCGATCGACAACGGCCAGGTGGCGATCGTGTCGACGACCGGGACCTGCTCCGGCGACCGCTGCGATGGCGACCTGCTGACCCAGATCGCTCCGGTCGACGCGACCGCGGCCACGACCACGCCCGGGACTGTCCGGACCGGCGGCGTCTTCGGCGCCTCGGTCGTCTGGTGGAAGGGCGAGGCGATCGTCTCGCCGCAGTCGGTGAACGGCGCCGGTATGCCGTTCGTCGCCGCCGCGGACGGCCGCACCACCGCGGTGGATCCCGGCTGCGGTGCCCAGTCGGCGGCGCGGATCGTCGCCCCCAGTTCCGGTGACACCCTGCTCGCGGTCTGCGAGGACGGGGTGGCCACCGGGTCGCGTTACTACTCGCTGCGTCGCTCCGGTGACGACGGCGCCACCTGGAGCCCGGTCAAGGGCGCTCCCGTCCAGCTCGCGAACGCCGGTGTCTTCTCCTTCGCCGCGACCGATGCCGACCACATCGTCGCCGCCTCGGGCGGCACACCCGACGTCCACGGGTCGCTGAAGGTCACCGCCGACGGCGGTGCCACGTGGACGGCGGTCGCCGATCCCGCGATCCCCGACACCGGCTGGGGCTGGGTCGGCGCGCCCGGGCCGAACTGGTTCTATCTCGTCGCCGTCGACTCGGGCCGGGGCTACTACTGGTCCCACGACAAGGGCGCGTCCTGGACCTGGACGGCGATGTCCTGACCCGGAAGTGATGCGGCCTACGCCGCCTCCGCCGCCACGCGGGCGCCGGGGCGGTCTAGGCTCGTCTGGACCCGTGTGGGCATGGCTCATCAAGCCAACTTCGCCAGCAGTGCCGCAACGAAGGACGGAAACAGGCGTGGATCTATTCGAGTACCAGGCGCGCGACTTGTTCGAGAAGCACGGGGTCCCCGTGCTGGCCGGCGCGATCGCGACGACTCCCGAGGAGGCCCGGGCGGGCGCCGAACGTGTCGGAGCCGGGAGCGGCGGCGTCACCGTCGTCAAGGCCCAGGTCAAGACCGGCGGCCGCGGCAAGGCCGGTGGCGTCAAGGTCGCCAAGACGCCCGATGAGGCGCAGACGTATGCCGGGCAGATCCTCGGCATGGACATCAAGGGCCACACCGTCAAGAAGGTCATGATCGCGCAGGGCGCGGACATCGCCGCGGAGTACTACTTCTCCATCCTCCTCGACCGGGCCAACCGGACCTATCTCGCCATGTGCAGCGTCGAGGGCGGCATGGACATCGAGCAGTTGGCCGTCGAGCGGCCCGAGGCGCTGGCCAAGGTCGCCGTCGACCCCAACGTCGGCATCGATGCGGCCAAGGCGGCGGAGATCGTCGCCGCGGCCGGATTCGACGCCGAGACCGGCGCCAAGGTCGCGCCGGTGCTGGAGACGCTGTGGGCGGTCTACCGCGACGAGGATGCGACACTCGTCGAGGTCAACCCGCTGGTCAAGACCGGTGCCGGCGACATCGTCGCGCTCGACGGCAAGGTCAGCATCGACGGCAACTCCGAGTTCCGTCACCCCGAGCACGAGGAGTTCGTCGACCATTCCAAGACCGACCCGCTCGAGGTGCTCGCCGTCGAGAAGGGCCTCAACTACGTCAAGCTCGACGGCAACGTCGGGATCATCGGCAACGGCGCCGGCCTGGTCATGTCGACCCTCGACGTCGTCGCCTACGCCGGCGAGGAGTTCACCGGCGGGGCCGCCAAGCCCGCCAACTTCCTCGACATCGGCGGCGGCGCCAACGCCGAGGTGATGGCCGACGGCCTCGACGTCATCTTCGAGGACGCCCAGGTCAAGGCGGTCTTCGTCAACGTCTTCGGCGGGATCACGGCGTGCGACGCGGTCGCCAACGGGATCGTCGCGGCATACGGCATCCTCGCGGCGCACGGCAAGGAGCCGAAGCCGCTCGTGGTGCGCCTCGACGGCAACAACGCCGAGCTCGGCCGCCACATCCTCGACGAGGCGGGCCTGCCCAAGCTCGAGCGGGTGGACACGATGGACGGTGCGGCCCGCCGGGTCGCCGAGCTGGCTGCGGCCGCGAACTGACGAGACCAGGGAACAGGACGGCAGACACAGCCATGGCAATCTTCCTCAACGAGAACTCCAAGGTCATCGTCCAGGGCATGACCGGCTCCGAGGGCATGAAGCACACCACCCGCATGCTCGCCTCGGGCACCGACATCGTCGGCGGGGTCAACCCGCGCAAGGCCGGCACGACGGTCGACTTCCCCGGCGGCGTCACCGTGCCGGTCTTCGGCACGGTCGCCGACGCGATGGCCGCGACCGGAGCCGACGTCACGGTCATCTTCGTCCCGGCGGCGTTCACCAAGGCCGCGGTGGTCGAGGCGATCGACGCCGGCATCGGCCTGGCCGTCGTCATCACCGAGGGCGTCGCGGTCAAGGACTCCGCCGAGTTCTTCAACTACAGCCTCGGCAAGGGCACCCGGATCATCGGTCCGAACTGCCCCGGCCTGATCAGCCCCGGCAAGTCCAACGCCGGCATCATCCCGGCCGACATCACCGGCCCCGGCCGGATCGGCCTGGTCTCGAAGTCGGGCACCTTGACCTATCAGATGATGTACGAGCTCAACGACTTCGGCTTCTCCACCGGCGTCGGCATCGGCGGTGACCCGATCATCGGCACCACCCACATCGACTGCCTCGAGGCGTTCGAGAACGACCCCGACACCGACGCCATCGTCATGATCGGCGAGATCGGCGGCGACGCCGAGGAGCGGGCCGCGGCCTACATCAAGGAGCACGTGACCAAGCCGGTCGTCGGCTACGTCGCCGGCTTCACCGCCCCCGAGGGCAAGACGATGGGCCACGCCGGCGCGATCGTCTCCGGCTCCTCCGGCACGGCGCAGGCCAAGAAGGAGGCCCTCGAGGCCGCCGGGGTGAAGGTCGGCAAGACGCCGTCCGAGACCGCCGCCCTGATGCGCGAGATCATGCGGGGCCAGCAGAAGTAGCCTCCGGCAGAAGTCACCGAGCGCCTCCCGGCTGTCCGCGGCCGGGGGGCGCTCGGTTCACTGGGCGAGGAGCACGGCGAGCGCGCCGGCGATCATCGACGGCCCGAACGCGATCCGCGTATGCCGCGTGGCCCGCCGGGTGACCAGCAGCGCGCCCGCGGTGACACCGGCGAGGAGGAAGGCGGCATACAGGGCGATGAGGGCGGCGCTCCACCCGAACCAGCCGAGCAGCAGCCCGAGCAACCCGGCCAGGGTGACATCCCCGCGCCCGAGGGCGCGCCGCGAGAGCCGGTGCAGGACGAGGAAGAGCACCCAGGAGACGAGCGCCACCTCCACCGCCCGGACGTATGCCGACCGCTCACCTCCTGCGGCCGCCGCCAGCGCGAGGAGAATCGCCAGGGCGGTGCCGCCCGGCCAGGTCAGGAGCCGCGGAAGGCGGTGGACCTCGGCGTCGACGGCCGCCAGGAGCAGCAGCAGCGGGACGGCGGCGGCGACGGTGAGCGGCACCGGCCAGGGCTGGTCCGCGAGCCGCCAGCCGGCGACCGCGGCGAGGACCGGCGCGGCGATCGGCAGCCAGCGGTGCGGGCGGACGGGGCGGGTGTCGTCGGCATACC
>JBDIAJ010000101.1:0-15302 GCA_039812345.1 Nostocoides sp.
AGGCCCCCTTCGCCCCCTCGGCCTCCCCCAGGCGGCCCTCCCACCCGCAGAAGCTCCCAGATCAGCGATTCCCTAGACTCGCGTCATGATCGAGCAGCGCCGTGTCCTTGCCACCGCCATCCCCGGGCCGAAGTCGCTGGCCCTCGCCGAGCGCAAGGTCGCGGCCGTCTCGGCCGGGGTCGGGACGGGGCTGCCGGTCTACATCGAGGCCGCGCAGGACGGCATCCTGCGCGATGTCGACGGCAACCAGCTGATCGACTTCGGATCCGGCATCGCGGTCACGAGCGTCGGCAATGGCAACGCGCGCGTCGTCGAGGCGGTGCAGCGGCAGATCGCCGACTTCGCCCACACGTGTTTCATGGTGACGCCGTATGAGGAGTACGTCGCCGTCGCCGAGAAGCTCGCCGAGTTGACGCCCGGCGATCACGAGAAGCGGTCGGCGCTGTTCAACTCCGGCGCCGAGGCGGTGGAGAACGCCGTGAAGATCGCCCGGTCGGCGACGGGCCGGCAGGCGGTCGTCGCCTTCGACCACGCCTACCACGGCCGGACCAATCTCACGATGGGTCTGACCGCCAAGAACATGCCCTACAAGCACCGGTTCGGCCCGTTCGCCGGGGAGATCCACCGGGTGCCGATGGCCTACCCCTATCGCTGGCCCACCAGCCCCGAGCGCTGCCTCGAGGAGGCGTATGCCGAGTTCGTCGACCTCGTCCACGCCCAGGTCGGCGAGGACAACACCGCCGCGGTCATCATCGAGCCGATCCAGGGCGAGGGCGGGTTCATCGTCCCGCCGGACGGCTTCCTGACCCGGGTCGCCACGTTCTGCCGGGACAACGGGATCGTCTTCATCGCCGACGAGGTCCAGTCCGGGTTCTGCCGCACCGGCGACTGGTTCGCCTGCGACCACGAGGGGGTCGTCCCCGACCTCGTGACGACGGCCAAGGGTATCGCCGGCGGGCTGCCGCTCGCCGCGGTCACCGGCCGGGCGGAGCTCATGGACGCCGTCCACTCCGGAGGGCTCGGCGGAACCTATGGCGGCAACCCGGTCGCCTGTGCCGCGGCCCTGGCCGCGATGGAGTCGATGCGCGCCGACGACCTGTGCGCCCGCGCTCGCGCGATCGAGGACACGATCGTCCCGCGCCTGAAGGAGATCGCGGACCGGACCGGGGTGATCGGCGACATCCGAGGCCGGGGTGCCATGCTCGCGGTCGAACTCGTCATCGACCAGGCGAAGAAGACCCCGGCCGCCGCGCTCACCGGGGCGGTCAACAAGGCCTGCCACGCGCGCGGCCTGGTCACGCTCACCTGCGGCACCTTCGGCAATGTCTTCCGGTTCCTCCCGCCGCTGACGATCGCCGACGACCTCCTGAACGAGGGCCTCGACCTCCTCGACGAGGCCTTCACCGAGGCGCTCGGCTGAGGCGTCAGCCGGCGCCGACCCCCGGGTCCGCGCCGGACGGCTTCCGTTGCGCGGAGGACTTCTCCGCCGTGGGGCGGAAACGTCGTGATCAGGCCCGGGCGTGGCGGGCGAGCCGGCGGGGGGTGCGGGCGCAGCCGAAGGTCGCGGCGAGGGGGGTCAGGGACAGGGCGAACCCGACGAGCCACGCAGGGACGGTGGCGAGGATCAGCAACCACCACGACGGCGTGGTCCCGGGCCAGAGCCACAGGACCAGCGAGTGGAGGAAGATGACCGCGAGTGAGGTCTGCGCGAGGGCGGTGATCGCGCCGCCGACGCGCCCCGAGATCCGGATGGGCAGGATCGTCACCCCGACGCAGAGCGCGGTCGATGCCACCGCACTGATCACCGGCGTGCCGAACGACAGCGCCTTGAGGTCAAGGGGCGCGCCGAGTCCGGTGGCGAAGACGACGACGGCGCCGGCCACCGCGACCGACCCGACGAGGGCGCGGGTTCGCCCGGCGCGCGGTCGCAGGTAGGCGGCCGCGAGCGCCCCGACCTGGACGAAGACCACGCAGGCGAGCCCCTGGCTGACCCCCAGCGGCAGGTGGGAGACCGCGGACGGGGCGAGCGCCATCCCGACGGCGAGGGCGAGAACGGCGCCGAATCGCGGCGGCCAGCCCCAGCCGGTCGCATCGATGAGCCGCGCGACGACCGCGGCGACGAAGAGCGCCGAGACGAACCACACCGCGGAGAAGGGCGCCGTCGCCCACCGGCCGCCGAGGAGCGGCGAAACCAGCTCGCGGGTGGTGGCCCCGCCCCGGGACAGCGCGACGGGGACGAAGACGGCGAAGACGACGAGGACCCACGCGGCATACGGCGTGGCCAGGCTCGACAGGCGCCGCCCGATCTCGGCGCGGACATCCCGGCGGCTGACGAGATATCCGGACAGGACGAAGAAGATCGGGACGTGCCAGCTGTAGATCGCCGACCGCGGCAGGAGGAACACCGGCAGATGCCCGGCGACCACCGCGACCGTGCCGATCACCCGGAGCAGGTCGAGATAGCTGTTGCGCGCGGGCGAGGACACGGTGGGTCAGCCTAACCGAGGCCTCGTCGGCCCCCACCCGCCGGCCGTCAGAGGTTGCCGCGCTTGTCCTGCTCGCGCTCGATCGACTCGAACAGCGCCTTGAAGTTGCCCTTGCCGAAGCCCAGCGACCCGTGCCGCTCGATGATCTCGAAGAACACCGTGGGCCGGTCGCCGAGGGGCTTGGTGAAGATCTGCAGGAGATAGCCGTCTTCGTCGCGGTCGACGAGGATCCGTCGCTTCTTCAACTCCTCGATCGGCACCCGGACGTGCCCGATCCGCGCGCGCAGTTGGGGGTCGTCGTAGTAGGCGTCCGGGGTGTCGAGGAACTCCACGCCCTCGAGGGCGAGCGCGTCGACGGTCGCGAGGATGTCATTGGTCGCGAGGGCGAGATGCTGCGCGCCGGGCCCGGCATAGAAGTCGAGGTACTCGTCGATCTGGCTGCGCTTCTTGGCGATCGCCGGCTCGTTGAGCGGGAACTTCACCCGGTGGTTGCCGTTGGCGACGACCTTGGACATCAGCGCGGAGTAGTCGGTGGCGATGTCGTCCCCGACGAACTCCGCCATGTTCACGAAGCCCATGACCTTGTTGTAGAACGCGACCCAGTCGTCCATCCGACCCAACTCGACATTGCCGACGACGTGGTCGAGCGCCTGGAAGAGCCGCTTCGGCGCGCCCTCGCGCTTGACGAAACCCGAGCCGCGGGGGACATACCCCGGGACGTGCGGCCCGGCATACCGGACCCCGTCGACGACCCGCTGCACGAGCGTATGCCGAGTCTCGCCATACGTCGCGATCGCTGCCAACCGGACGGTGCCGAACTCGTCGGAGATGTCGTAGGGCTCGGCGAGAATGGTCGCCCCGGCGCTGCGCGCCTGCGCGATGCACCGGTCGACGTCGGGGACCTCGAGCCCGATGTCGACGACCCCGTCGCCGTGCTTGGCGTGGTGGGCGATGAGCGGGCTCTGCGGGTCGACGGCGCCCTTGACGACGAAGCGGATCGATCCGGACTTCAGGACGAACGCCTTGTGGTCACGGTTGCCGGTATCCGGCCCGGAGTAGGCGACCAACTCCATCCCCCAGGCCGACTGGTAGTAGTGGGCGGTCTGGGTCGCATTGCCGACGACGAAGACGATCGCATCCCACCCGGTCACCGGGAAGGGATCGAGGCTCGCGTCGTACTCGACCAGCCCCACGAGTTCGCGCAGCTGCCGCAGGTCGAGGCCCGCGGCCGTCTCCTGCTCGGTGAGGGTCGTTTCGGGGAGAACCACACTGTCCGTCATGAACCGAGGGTGGCGGAAGGAGGCAGAGTGCGCAACAGCGGCGTTGATCGATGCACAACTCGATCAATACCTTGCCGGTATGACGCGACATCCTGGACAATGTGAGCCATGTCACCGACTGCCGGCCCCGCGCGGATCGACACCCTCGACGCCCGGATCATCGCCGCGTTCACCGAGGATCCCGACATCGGCGTGCTCGGCGCCTCCCGCGCCCTGGGCGTGGCCCGCGGCACCATCCAGGCGCGACTGGACCGCCTGCAGGCCCGGGGCGTCATCACCTCCTTCGCCCCGACGATCGACCCGTCCGCGCTCGGCTTCCCCGTCACGGCGTTCTGCACGCTGGAGATCCGACAGCGCACCGGGCACAAGGCCGTCGTCGCCCACCTCAGCGCCATCGCCCAGGTGCTCGAGATCCATCAGGTGACCGGTCAGGCCGACCTGATCATCCGGATCGTCGCCCGCGACAACACCGACCTCGGGCATGTCATCGATGCCGTCGTCGACGACGTCCACGTCATCCGGGCCAACACGGCCATCTCCTTGCGCACGCACCTGCAGCACCGGACCTCTCCCCTGGTCGTGTATGCCGTGGCCCCCTGACCGCCAAGCACGACCGAAGGGGGGCGCACCCGGATCCCGGGTGCGCCCCCCTTCGTGGGAACCCTCGCGTCAGCCGCGGTAGGTGTTCCACATCTTCATCATGCGGGTCTTCTGGCCCGCCGTGAACTCGTACATGCAGGAGTCGTACGTGTAGTCCATGAAGTTGTGGATCGGGTCCATGCCGGGTGCCGGACAGGTGTTGCGGCCGGTCGGGCACTCGAACGCCGGGCTGGCCTCGGCGGGAGTGTCGGCCACCATGTCACCGGGGGCCGCGCAGCCGCCCTGGAAGGTGTGATACAGACCCATCCAGTGGCCGACCTCGTGGGTGGCCGTGTCGCCGAGGTTGTAGTTGGTGATGTGGCCGCCGGGGAGAGACTCGTTGAGGAGGACGACGCCGTCCATCTTGTCGCCGGGGTTGCCGTCGAACGGGAAGGTCGCCCAGCCGAGAAGGCCGCCGCCGAGGTTGGCGGTGTACATGTTGAGGGCGTTCTTGCCGCCCTGGCGCAGCGCCGACTTCATCGCCGTCTCGGCGGACGAGCCCGGGCTGACGTTGTACCAGGACGAGTTGTTGACCCGCTTGACGCCCATCAGCTTGAAGGTGAAGCCGGCCGACTTGTAGGCGTTGTTGAGCACGGTCATCTGCTTGTTGATCCGGGTCGAGGTGACATTGCCCTTCGTGCCGGACGTGATGACGTTGACGTAGACCGGGACCGTCGCCGCCGGGGCGACCCGGCCGTTCTTGTCCACGACGCGGCCCGCGGCGTCGGTGTGCAGGCCCTTGGCCGCCATCGCCGCCTGGAACGCCTTCTCGGCGTTGGCGACCTGGGCGTCGGTCAGGGTGTTGACGTCTTTGGCCTTGCTGCCCTCGACGACGCGGGCGTCGGAGTGGTTGACGCAGATGCGTGCGGTGCCCGGGTCGGCAGCGCCGATCGGACGAGCGTTGGCCGGGAGTGCCCCGACTCCGATGGCAAGAAGCGCCGCGCCGGGCAGGGCGACAGCAAGACGAACGCGAGACATGGGTGGTGGTGTCCTTTCGATCCCCTCGACGGCGCTCATGGCGCCGTATGGCGCTCTGAACCTAACCGAAGACTCGCCGTCTCGCAGCCTTTTGACGAAGAAGAATTCTCAACGAGCGGCCGATCGGGCGGAGGGAATCACTCCTCGCCGTCCTGCGGTGCCCGCAGCCCGTCATAGATCTCCTTGCACATCGGGCACACCGGGAACCGGTTCGGATCACGACCGGGGACCCAGACCTTGCCGCAGAGGGCGACCACCGGCTCCCCCGACAGCGCCGACTCGAGGATCTTCTCCTTGCGGACGTAGTGCGCGAAGCGCTCGTGGTCGCCGGGTTCCTGGACCTGCGGCAGGGTCTCGGCCCGTTCGAGGACGGACGTCGCCGTCGACGGACCGGCGGGCGCTTCGGGCTCGAGGACACTGCTCATGCCGTCGAAGTCTAGGCCGTCACGCTCAGTTCATCGACGGATCGTCGGGAAAGTTCGCGACCAGGGCGAGCGCCCCCGGCTGACGGATCAGCACGTCGTGCCACAGGCCGTCCGCCGCTCCGGTCAGGGCATCCGCGGGCGTCCGGTCCACGACATACCAACTCCCGGACTCGATCTCGCCCTCCAACTGACCCGGAGACCACCCGGCATATCCGACGAAGACGCGGACCGCGCCGCCGAGCGTGTCGATGTCGCCGGGGTCGGCGTCGAGGTTGACGAGGCCGAGTTCGTCGAAGAGCAGGGACACGGCCGGGTGCGATCCCTCCACGGGGAGCAGGCCGACGCCGAGGGCGGAATCGGTCCCGACCGGCCCGCCGTAGTAGACATGCCGGTCGCGGACCGTCACGGTCGCCCAGTTCGGCAGGATCGAGGCGACCTCGGTCTCGAGCGGCCGGTTGAGGATGAGGCCCTGGGCCCCTTCGTCGCTGTGGTGCAGCAGGAGGACCACGCTGCGCCGGAAGACCCCTTCGCCGATCTCGGGCGTGGCGACGAGCAGCGTTCCGGTCAAGTCACGCTCGCTCATGCCTCCCATTGTTCCGTATGCCGCCACACCCGTCCCGTGGCCAACCACGCCACCGCGATCCCGACGGTGTCCGCCGCGAGGTCGCCGAGCGAGCCGGATCGGGTCGCCGATTCGAGGGTGCCCTGGATGATCTCGGTGGCCACGGCATACGCGAGGAGGAGCGGGACGAAGACTCGGGCCCGCCACCCCCCGAGCAGCCCGAGGAAGGCGGGCACACCGAACAGGAGGACGTGCACGAGCTTGTCCTCGTTGGGGAAGGCCGGGACGCTCGGGGGGTTGGGCATGAAGACCGCGACGGCGTTGACGATGAGCGCGAGCACGGCGAGCACGCGGAGCTGGGCCGGGCGGATGCGGGAAAGGGCGCGGGTGATCATCCGGGGTCGTGGATCGGGGACTGGTCCCCGCCACTGTGCCCCATCGGGTCGGATGCCGCGAAATCGGCCCGTGCCCCGGACTACCCTTGCCGCCCATGGACACCTTCGTCGAGATGACCGGAACCGGAAGCGCGTCGGCGGCACCCGATGTGGTGGCGCTCGATGTCGGGGTCCGCTGCCAGGGCACGTCGGTGGCGACGGCCCTCGGTGAGGCGGATGCCAAGATGGCGGCGATCGTCCTCGTCGCCAAGGCGGACGGAGTCGCTGACCGGGACGTCCAGACGACCGGGGCGAGTGTGTATCCGCAGTACGACCGGGACGGTACCAATGTCGTCGGCTATGTCGCCGCCCAGTCCCTGCGACTGCGCGTGCGCGACCGAGGGCAGGTGGGGACGCTGATCGCCGGGTTCTCCGAGCGGGCCGGAAACAGCCTGACCATCGACAACATCTCCCTCCAGCTCAGCGATCCCTCCGCCCTCCTGGGCGAGGCCCGCGACGCCGCCTTCGCCGACGCCGAGGCCAAGGCCCGGCAGTATGCCCGGCTCGCACGCCGGGAGTTGGACCGGGTCGTCTTCGTCGTCGACTCCCCCGGCGGCCCGGTGCTGCCGATGCCGGCGATGCGGATGGCCTACAAGGACGCGGCGATGGGCGCCTCGATGCCGGTGGAGGCCGGCGAGAGCAGCGTGACTGCCTCGGTCGTGGCGCGCTGGTCATGGGTCTGAGCCGGGCACCAGCGCCTACACCGTGCTCCCGGTCGCGCTCGATGACCGCTACCTGCGACACTTCCTCGCGACGCAGCGCCGGGACATCGCGGCCTTCTTCCCGGGCTTCGATCCGAAGGAGGTGGCCGGCCGGCGGGCCTTTCTCGTCCTGCACGGGCACGAGAGCGCCGGCGTCGTCGTGGTCCACGACCTCGGCGACTCGATCGGTTAGGTCGAACTCGACTATGTGACACCGGCGTTCCGCGACTTCACCCCGGGTGAGTACGTCTATCGCACCAGCGACGTCCTGCGCGCTCAGGGCTGGCGCCGGGTGCTGACGCCGGCGGGGATGGTGGCGCCGCATTACGAACGATTGGGGTTCCGGCGCGAGGGCGACCGGTTCGCCCTCGATCTCCTCTGACGTCGACGGGCACAGACGTTTCACGCGATGGGCCTGCCCGAGTGGTGCTCGTGGAGGTGGCGGGAATCGAACCCGCGTCCACTGACGGCGAACCAGGACTTCTCCGGGTGCAGTGCGCTGTGGATTTTCTCGGCCCCGGGGCTCGCGCGCACACGTTCCCCGACAGGCCCAGTCGGATTGGAGTCCCGCGCCACCCCCCGACAAGGGTGACGCGGCGAGTTTCCTAGCTGACGCCAGTCACTGAGACGGAAACGAGCTCAGGCTGACGGACTTCGAGGCTCGCTCAGGCGGCGAGGGCGAAGTCGGTGCGCTTGGAGTTGGCACCTGTTGGTTGCACGGGGCATCACGAGATAACCGTGCGTCCTCGACCCGCTTCCCCTGGAAGACCGACCAATGTCGAAACCGATCACCCCCTGGGAGTGGGCAGACCCATCGCTGTGAACTTGTCAACCCGGCCCGTCGCCGGGCCGGCTCTCCAGTATGCCGTGTCAACGCCCCCGCACCCAAGTCCGATTCCCGACGGGCCCCCGACGAGCGCGCGCACGACCCGCTCGGCCGGCCGTGACCAATCCGTGACCAACCGTTCGCGGGGGTGCGGCGTCTCCATCTCAGATCGACAGGTCACCCGAAACCTCTGCGAGACAAGGAATCCCATCATGCGCGTTCGCCCTGCCCTGCTGTCGCTGGCCGCCGCCGCCGCTGCCGGTGCCGCGGCTTTCATCCCCGCCATCGCCGGCGCCGCCACCCCCTCGACGGTTCCCGCCGCGACGACGGCCGCCGTTCCCGCGCCGGCGTGCACCCCGGCCGCGAAGCTGACGGTCACCCCACGGACGGGGACCTACCTCCACGCGGCCATCCACACCCAGACCGTGTCCGGAAGGGCGCTGTGCGCCGGGACCACGGGCGTGCCCGGTTTCGTCAAGTCGATCAATGCGAACGCCAACGACCAACTCGCGCAGTGGAAGAAGGATTGGAAGGACGCCTCGCAGGGCGCCACTCTGATCGGCAGCTATGACCGGACCAACAAGACGGTCGTCAACGTCAAGGGGCTGGTCGTGCTCGAGGGCGACGCCTATCTCTACCTCGGCGGCGCCCACGGCAATGACGTGGTCACCTACGACCTCCTCAACACCCGCTCCGGCGCGATCGTCACGAAGTCCGGGATGCTCGCCGAGATGCAGAAGGCGGGTGGCCCGTACTGGTACTTCGAGCGGGAACTCAACCGGTGGGCCGACGCCGCCAACCCCGACCCCCACTCGTGGATCACCCGTGCGGACATCGCGATGTATCCCACGAAGCCGGGCATGCACATCGCGGTCCAGCACTGCGCGGCATACGCCTGCGCCGACGGCACCGTCGAGTACACCATCCCCTGGCCGAGCCTGATCGCGCCCGACGCGAACATGAGCTTCATCCCCGACCAGTGGGGCCACTGATCTACCAGGTGCCACCCGAGGAGCCGGAGCCTCCGCCGCCGGAGAACCCACCGCCGAATCCTCCCCCGAAGCCGCCGCCACCTCCGTCGAAGACGGAGGTGCCGGACGAGCCGGGGGTCGAGATGAAGGTCCCGGCGGCCTGGGTGGCGAAGTCATCGACGCCGGAGGTCACCGAGTCGAAGAAGCCACCGTCGCCCCAACTGGGCCCGACATACCAGATCGGCGGGCTGATCACGACACCGGAGGCGGCCGCGGCGGCGGCCACCTGCTCGAACGTCTTCGCCCACTTGTCGGCGACGCCGAAGACGATCGCGTAGGGCAGGTACCGCGAGAAGATGTCCTGCGCCTCCTCGAACTTGATCTGGTTGGCCTCGGCCGTGACGAGGTACTGCTTGAAGCCCAGTGACTGGGCGAGGACGGCGCTCCCCTCCGCGGTCCGCGACGCCATCCGCCGCCCGAGGACCCGGACGATGATCCCGCTGAGCCCGAGCCCGATCGCCAGCAGCGTCGGGCCGGACAGGGGGATCCCCGGGACCGGCCGCGGACTGCCCGGCGCGAGGTTCCCGAGGAAGAAGAAGGCGGTGAAGGCGAGGAACAGCAACACCATGCCGAACCCGCCCCAGGCATCCCGCTGGGACTGGGGCGAGCGCCGGAACCAGCCGCGTCGGACCACCTCGGCATACATCGACCCCTTCACGGCGGCGAGCGTCCGGGCGAAGGTGTTCTTCAGGTCCGACAATCGCACCGGCGACCCGCCCGCGAAGAGCGCGTCGAGCAGCATCTGCTCGTAGTCGCCCAACGGCGTCGCGCCCGCGGGGGGCGTCGTCGCGGTGAGCTGCCAGTCGGTGCGCCCGAAGCTCTTCGCCGTCTCGGTGATCGTCAGATGGCCGCGCACGGCGAGGTCGAGGATCGTCGCCGTCACGTCGGCGGTGTTGGCCTCCTCGTCGATCAGCGTCCCGACCATCCCCGGCTGCACCCCCGGCGGCGGAGTGAACTGCACCGCGATCGTCCCCGGGCGGGTCTGACGGACGGTCGGTGTCGTCTCGCCGGCTCCCGGGGAGAGACCCGGGGTCAGCCCGGCATACGCCTCGTCGCGGCCGCGGGTCCAGACCAGGGTCGACATGCCGGCGAGCGCGAGCAGCGGCAGGAAGCCGCCGACCCCGGCGAGCAGGCGCCCGAACAACTGCGCCGTCGCGGGGGTCACGCCGCTGTCCGTCGACCCGGGCGACCCGGTTTGCTCGTTGGCGGTGGAGTCCTGAACGAGGTCCGGGGTGAGGTCCCCGAACGCGGCCCGGTCCATCGACACCGCGACGGTCATCGCGTCCCCGGGGGCCAGATCGGTATGCGCGAACCGCGCCGGGTTGCCCTCGGTCGCCGCGCACATCGATCCCGATCCGACCGCGCCGTAGTTGCACCCCACCTGGAGCACCGCGCCGGGCGCCGTCACCGTCGCGCTCACCTTGTCGTAGGCCTGCTCGTTGGCGGCGCCCACGACATCCTGGACGAACTCCGCCCGGGCCGAGTCGATCTCGTTGACGATGTGGGCGAGGCGATAGGAGATGACATAGGTCTGGGTTCCGGTCACGGTCTCGTCGGGGCTGCCGATCCGCAGGTGAACGTAGGCCCCGAGCTCGTCCTCGGTGACGTCGGCGGGCGCGCCGGTCGGCGAGCTGACCGTCAGGTCCGTCAGCCGATAGAGCCGATAGACGTCCGAGCGGTTCTGATAGCCCGCCCGGATCCGGATGTCGCGAGTGATCCCGTGGCGCTCGACGCCCGCGGGGAAGACCTGGGTCAGCGTCTCGGTGATCGCCGCCGAGCCGTCGCGGTCGAGCACGATGGCGACCCTGTAGTCGCTGATCCGCTCACCCTCGCTCGCGGCGACGAAACCCCGCTCCACCTGGCCGTATGCCGCGTGCGCGCCCCCAGCGAACCCGGCCAGGGCGAGCAGGGACGCCACATACGCGAGGACGACCACGGCATACGGACGCGCCCGGTGCCGCCGCACTCAGCCACGCTCCCGCGAGTGCAGCGCCCGCGCGGTCTCCCGCGCGTCCTGTCGCTCGCGCAGCGATTGCCGCTTGTCATAGGACTTCTTGCCCGTGGCGAGGCCGATCTCGACCTTGGCCCGGCCGTCCTTGAAATAGAGGGCGAGGGGGACGATCGTCTTGCCGGACTCGCGCGTGGCGACCTGGAGCTTGTCGAGCTCGAGCCGGTTGAGCAGCAGCTTGCGGCGGCGCCGGGGGGTGTGGTTGGTCCAGGTCCCGGAGAGATATTCGGGGATGTGGACTCCCTCGAGCCACAACTCGTCGCCATAGAACACGGCGTAGCCGTCGACGAGCGAGGCCCGGCCCATCCGCAGGGATTTGACCTCGGTGCCCGTCAACGCGATCCCCGCCTCATAGGTGCGCTCGATGAGGTAGTCGTGTCGCGCCTTGCGGTTGCTCGCGACGAGCTTGCGTCCGGTCTCCTTGGCCACGCGCCCACGTTACCCGCCCGTATGCCGCCGGGTCCCGTCGATTCTCCGCCCGCGGCTGCGCCGTGGCGGGCTCAGAGCCAGCGCAGCGGGTCGACCGGAACCCCGTTCTCGCGGGTCTCGAAGTGCAGATGACAGCCGGTGGAGAGGCCGCTGGTGCCGGAATAGGCGATCAGCTGGCCCCGGGAGACGTGGCCGCCGGTGACGACGAAGCTGCTCAGGTGGTTGTAGGTCGTCGCCAGGGACACGCCGCGCTGGATCCCGTGGTCGATGACCACCTGGTTGCCGTAGCCGCCGCCCCACCCGGCCGAGATCACGGTTCCGTCGGCGGCCGCGGTGACCGGGGTGCCACATGGGTCACCGAAGTCCATCCCGGTGTGCATCCGCCAGATGTGCAGGATCGGGTGGAAGCGCATCCCGAAGGGGGAGGTGACCGCATAGGTCGAGGGCCGCGACAGGAAGCCGCCCGAACTCGGCGGCGTGGTCGTCGTCGGTGCGTTGCCCGAGCTGTTGTTCGCGGCGGCGGCCGCGGCGGCCTGCTCCTGCCGGGCGATCGAGGCCAGCCTGGCCTGCAGCGCATCCGACTGCGCGGCCAGGTCGTCGAGGCGCGACTTCTCCTTGGCCGACTCCTTGTCGAGGGTGGCCGCGGCCGCCTGCTGGGTGGCGAGCAGGGCCTCGAGGTCGGCCTGCGCCTTCTCGGCCTCGGCCTGCGCGCTCTGGGCGGTGGCCAGCGCGGCGGCGGTCGCCGCCTGGGCGTCGGCGACCTGCTTGCGGGTCGCGGTCAGGCGGGCCTGCTTGCCGGCGAGGTCGGCGGCCGAGGCGGACAGGGTCTCGAGGGCGCGCGACTGGATGTCGGCGACATTGTCGGCCATCGACATCCGGTCGGCGAGGTCCTGGGCGTCGGCGGCGCTGAACTCGACCGCCAGCGAACCGAAGCCCTGCTCCTGATACATCTGGGCCGCGAAACCGGCCACCTGTGAGCGGGTGTGGGCCAGCGCGGTGGTCGTGTCCGCGAGGTCGGCATCGGCCTTGGCCTCGGCGGCCTTGGCGAGCGCGAGGTCGGCGATCGCCTGCTCGTTGCGCTGCTGGGCCAGAGTCGCGTTCGCCTGCGCCAGAGCGACGGCGTTCTGCGCCCCGGGGAGGCGACCACGGGTCGCGGACAACTCGGCGTATGCCGCGGACAGCGCCGACGACGTGTCGGCGAGGTCGCCCTTGGCGGCGGCGATCTGGGCCTTGGTCGCGGCGAGCTGCCGGCCGACCTTGTCCTTCTGGTCGCTCAGATCGGCATTGGCCGGCGAGGAGAACATCACCGCTGCGCCGAGGGCGGCGGCGAGCGCGGCTCCGGTCAAGGCGGCCGGAGCGCGGCGGGAGCGTGGCGTCGGTGACATTCCGGTCAGGATAGGCGCGCGACCTTCGGGTTCCGGGGAGCGACACGGCCTCGGGGTGTCGGGTCGCGAGGGCCCGGCTCACACCCGAAGGTAGCGCCAGAGCGTGACCGTGGAGGTGACGACCGCCAGGACGACGACCCCACCGAGGAGATAGGGCGTGATCGCCCAGACGTCCTGCGCGGAGATGAGCGCCTGGTTGAGGACGATATTGGTGAGGTAGCGATAGAAGATGAAGTGGACGGTCGCCCACAGCATCCCGATCGCCAGCCCCGCGCCGGCCAGCGCGGCGATGAGCACCTCGACGATGAACGGGGTGCGGATGGCGAAGTTGGAGGCCCCGACCAGCCGCATGATCCCGATCTCCCGGCGCCGGCTGAACGCGGCCTGCCGGATCGTCGTCGCCATCAGCAGTGTCGCGCACAAGACCATGAGGCCGGCGACGATGACGGCGAACAGGGTCACATAGTTGATGACCGTGAAGAACTTCTTGAGGACCTTCTCCTGATCCTGAACCGATGCCACCCCGGGCGCGTTCTCGAAAGCGCTGGCGACGACCTCGTAGCGGGTCGGGTCGGAGAGCTGGACTCGGTAACTCGACGGGATGTCGCCGACGCTGATGTTGCCGACCAGCGGGGTGTTCTTGAACTGCTCGGTGAAGCGCTGGAAGGCCTCCTCCTCGGATTCGAAGAAGACCTGCTTGACGAGGGGCTTCATCTCGTCGAGCTGCGACTTGATCGTCGCCTTCTGGTCGTCGGTGACCGGTAGTCCACCGCAGTTGGGCTGCAGCGAGCCGCGGGAGCAGAGGAAGACCGAGACCTGGACCCGGTCGTACCAGTAGCCCTTCATGGCGTCGGCCTGGCGCTGGGCGAGCAGGCCCAGCCCGAGCAGATAGAGGGACACCATGGTGACGAGGACGACGGAGACGGCCATCGAGAGGTTGCGGCGCAGCCCGACCCAGACGTCGCCGGCGAGAAAGCGGAGGCGCACGGTCAGTCTTCCCTCCGGACGACCTCGTCGGCCCAGTCGACATCGTCGGGGTCGTTCCAGAGGTCGTCGGGATCGCGCTCGGGGGCGGGGGTGGCCACGGGGGCCTCCTTGGGGATGTAGAGACCCTGTGCCTCGTCACGGACGATCCGGCCATCGTCGAGTTCGACGACCCGGCGGCGGAACTCGTCGACGATGACATTGTCGTGGGTGGCCATCAGGACCGTCGTCCCGGAGGCGTTGATGGTCGCCAGGAGGCGCACGATGTCGAGACTGGTCGCCGGGTCGAGGTTGCCGGTGGGCTCGTCGGCGAGCAGGACCGCGGGATTGTTGACGACTGCCCGGGCGATGGCCACCCGCTGTTGTTCACCGCCGGACAGCTCATGCGGCATACGGCGGCCTTTGCCCTCCAACCCGACCATCTCGAGCGTCTGCGGGACCAGCGTGCGGATCTGCCGGTTGGGCTTGCCGAGCACCTGAAGGGCGAAGGCGATGTTCTGGGTGACCGTCTTGTTGGGCAGGAGGCGGAAGTCCTGGAAGACGGTCCCGATCTGGCGACGCAGCCGGGGCACCTTGCGCGGCGGGAGCAGGCCGAGGTCGTGGCCGGCGACGAGGACCGAGCCCGACGTCGTCGGCTCCTCGCGGATGACGAGCCGCAGGACGGTGGACTTGCCCGACCCGGACGGTCCGACGAGGAAGACGAACTGTCCGCGTTCGATCTCGAGCGAGACGTCCTCGAGCGCGGGGCGCGACCCGCGCGGATAGACCTTGGTGACGTTCTCGAACCGGATCACTCGCCGGCCCCCTCCTGCGCGCGGCGCCAGCGGATGCCGGCCTCGATGAAGTCGTCGAGGTCGCCGTCGAAGACCGCCTGGGGGTTGCCGACCTCGTGATTGGTGCGCAGGTCCTTGACCATCTGATAAGGCTGCAGGACATACGAGCGCATCTGGTCGCCCCAACTCGCTTTGATGTCGCCGGCGAGTTCCTTCTTGGCCGCGGCCTCCTCCGCCTTGCGCTGCAGCAGAAGCCGGGACTGGAGCACCCGCAGGGCGGCGGCGCGGTTCTGGATCTGCGACTTCTCGTCCTGCATCGAGACGACGATGCCCGTCGGGAGGTGGGTCATCCGGACGGCCG
>JBDIAJ010000102.1:0-14711 GCA_039812345.1 Nostocoides sp.
CGACCCGGATGGCGATCATCAGCCTCCTCCTCGTCGCGGCGATCTTCCTGACCCTGCTCCAGACGCACGGCAAGACGACGCAGGCCTGGTGCTTCTTCGGTGGCCTGCTTGCGCTCATGCCGACCGCGCTCGCCGGCCACTCCGCGGTCAGCCGCGACCACATGAGCGGGATCAACGCGCTCGCCGTCCACCTCGTCGCGGTGACCACCTGGGTCGGCGGGCTGCTCGCGCTGGTGGTGCTGCGGCATACGCTCATCCCGCACCTCGGGGTGACCGTGCGCCGCTTCTCGACCGTCGCCCTGTGGTCGTATGCCGCGCTCGGCCTCAGCGGCCTCCTCGCCGCGTGGTTCAACCTCGGATCCGTCGCCGACCTGGGTTCGGCGTATGGCGCGATGCTCCTGGTCAAGGCCGGCGCCTTCGTCGCGCTCGGGGTCGCCGGGTGGATGCACCGTCGCTCGACCCTCGCCGCCCTCGACAAGGCGCCCGGGGACGGCGCGGCGTTCGCGCGCCTCGCCATCGGCGAACTCCTCCTCATGGGGGTCGCCATCGGCACCGCGGTGGCGCTCTCGCGCACCCCTCCACCGGGGATCGAGTCCCTCGCGCCGGACCCGACGACGGTCTACGCCCTGACCGGCTACAGCGACCCGGGGGCACCCCCGGCCGACGCCTGGCTGGTCACCTGGCACCCCGACTGGCTGTGGATCGCGGTCGTCGCGGTGGCGATCGGGGTCTATGCCCGCTGGACCCACCGCCTCCACCGGCGCGGCGACCGGTGGCCGCTGTGGCAGCTGCTGTGCTGGACGCTCGGGTGGCTCGTCTTCCTCTACGCGATGTGCGGGGCGCCCGGGGTGTATGGCCGGATCCTGTTCTCCTGGCACATGGTCATGCACATGACGGTCGCCATGATCGTCCCGCTGCTGCTTGTTCCGGCGGCGCCGATCACCCTCGCCCTGCGGGCGCTGCCGGCGCGCAAGGACTCGACCCGAGGCCCCCGGGAGCTCATCCTCGCCGTCATCCATTCGCGCTATCTGCGGGTGTTCGCCAACCCGATCGTCGCCGCGGTCATGTTCTTCTTCAGCCTGGCGACGTTCTATTTCACGCCGCTGTTCTACTACGCGCTGACGACGCACACCGGGCACATCCTGATGACCGTGCACTTCCTCCTCTCCGGCTACCTCTTCGCGTGGGTCCTCGTCGGCACCGACCCGGGGCCGGTCAAGTGGTCGCCGCTGATCCTCCTCGTCGTTCTCTTCGCGACGATCTCCTTCCACGCCTTCCTCGGGGTCATCATCACCGGGAGCAACACGCTCATGGCGCCCGACTTCTTCGGGCGGCTCGGCCTGCCGTGGATGACCGATCCCCTCGGCGACCAGCACACCGCCGGGGCGATCGCGTGGGGCATCGGCGAGGCGCCGACCCTCGTCCTCTCGCTCATGGTCGCGCTGCAGTGGGTCGGTCAGGACCGGCGCGAGACGCAGCGGACGGACCGGCAGGCCGAGCGCGACCACGATGCCGACCTCACGGCATACAACGCCTATCTCGCCGGGCTGGCGAGGCACGACGGACGGACGGGGGAGCGCCGATGAAGATCGCCGTCATCCAACTCGCGTATGCCGACGACGAACCCCTCGCGGACCGGCGGGAGCGGGCCGCGGGGCTGGTTCGGGCGCAGGCGGGCGCCGACCTCGTGCTGCTGCCGGAGCTGTGGGCGCCGACCGGGTTCGGCTACCGCGGGTGGGCCGCGGCGGCCGAGCCGGTGGACGGGCCGACCGTCGCGGCGATCGCGGACGCGGCTCGCGCCATCGGGGCGGTCGTCCATGCCGGGTCGATCATCGAGGCGCTGCCGGAGGCGGGGCCGGAGGGAAAGGCGCTGGCCAATACCTCGGTGCTCCTCGGGCCCGACGGGACGCCGGTGGCGATCTATCGCAAGATCCACCGGTTCGGGTTCGCCGACGGGGAGCCGGCGTTGCTGGAGGCTGGGCGCGAGATCGTCGTCGTCGACCTTCCCGATGGCGGCCCGCGGGTGGGGTTGTCGACGTGCTACGACCTGCGCTTCCCCGAGCTGTATCGCGGCCAGCTCGACGCCGGTGCCCAGGTCTTCCTCGTGCCGGCGGCCTGGCCGAAGCCGCGGGTCGCCCACTGGTCCCTCCTCGGGCGCGCGCGGGCGATCGAGAACCAGTGCGTGCTCGTCGCGGCCAACACCGGCGGCACCCACGCGGGCTATGTCATGGGTGGCGCGTCGCAGGTCGTCTCGCCGCGGGGCGAGGTGCTCGCCGAGGCGGGCTCCGGCGAGGAGGTGCTGAGGGTGGACGTGGACGTGGCGGAGGTCTCGGCATACCGGGCGGAGTTCCCGGTTCTCGCGGATCGGCGCCTCTGACGTCGCCGCGACGTCATCAAGGGTTGACATGACGTCATCCATGACGCCATGATGGCGTCATGGATATCACACCGTATGTCGAGCGCCTCCGCGCCGAACTCGCCGAAGCCGCCACCGGGGGCAGCCCGGACGTCGAGGAGGCCGTTCTGCGGCTCGCCCGCGTCCTGGACCCGGCGCTGCGGCTGACTCTCTTCGAGGTCCTCGCCGAGGCGGCGGCCGAGATCACCAGCGCGCTTCCCACGGGAAGCGTCACCGCCCGCCTCGCCGGCCGGTCCGTCGACTTCGTCGTCGACGGCGCGACCCACACGGCCCAGGACGGTATGCCGTTCCCGCCCGCCGCGCCGGCCGGGCCCGGTGCGCCGCTGGTGCCGTTCCCGGTGCGGCCGGAGCCGGCGGACTCGGGGGACGAGGGTGACATCGCCCGGATCACCGTCCGCCTCCCCGAGGGGATCAAGGAGAAGGCCGAGCGTCAGGCCGGCACGTCGAGCCAGTCCCTCAACAGCTGGATCGTCAACGCCCTGCGCGAGGCGACCAAGCCCGGCGGGATGGACATCGACATCGACCTGTCCAATGTGCCGTTCATGGGCCGCGAGGTCCCGGCGAACTTCCCGGCGACCTTCCCATTCGGCAACCGGAAGTCCGGCGGCAGCATGAAGGGCTGGGTGTGATCGCGATGACCCGTGACTTCACCACCAGCGGACCGGTCGACCTCGTCGTCGACCTCAACGACGGCATCCTGGTCGTCGACGCCGCCGACGGCAACGGCTGCACCGTCCGGATCGACGGCCCGCGCGCCGACGAGTTCCAGGTCGAGCAGCGGGGGCGCGAGATCGTCGTCCGGCCGCCCCGCGAACGCGCCTGGTTCTTCGGCAATCGCCACGAGGTCCACGTCCGGGTCCCGACCGGGAGCGACCTGACGACCCGGACCGGATCGGCGTCCGTCCAGGCGCGCGGCGCCTACGGCGCCGTCTCCGCCAAGTGCGGGTCGGGGGACTTCCTCCTCGACGACGCCCGGGACATCGCCCTCTCGGCCGGATCGGGACTGGTCCGGTGCGGGGAGTTGAGCGGCGGCATACGGATCAAGAGCGGGTCGGGTGACGTCGCCGCGGTGGCGACCACGGGCGACGGCACGATCTCGACCGGGTCGGGTTCGGTGCGGATCGGCACCGTCGCCCGGACCCAGGCGGTCAAGACCGGCTCCGGTGACATCGAGGTCGGCGTCCTCGGCGGGGACCTGCGGGTCTCGACCGCGTCCGGGTCCGTCACCGTCGACCGTATGCTGCGCGGTGCCGTCGGCGTCCGCAGCGCCTCTGGGGATGTCCGGGTCGGGATCCCCGCGGGTGTTCCGGTGTGGACGGACATCGCCACCGCGACCGGGGCGGTGGTCAGCCGACTACCGCAGATGGGTGAGCCGACCCCGGGGCAGGAGTTCGTGACGGTCCGGGTCCAGTCGGCGACCGGGAATGTCGTTCTGGTTCCGGTGGACGCGCCCGCCGCGCCGGCCGCGCCCGCCGCGCCGGAGGGTGCGGCATACGGGGACGGGCGCGGCCCGCAGGACGCCGCACCCCAGGACGCGCCCAGTCGTTGATCCAACGTCGAGAGGCCGGTTCAGCCCCGTCGAGTGGACGAGCCTTCGGCCGTCCACTCGACGGGGCTGAACCGGCCTCTCGACGACCCTGAATCGGCCTCTCGACGGGGCTGAACCGGCCTCTCGACGATCAGAAGGCGGACTCGGGGATGTCCATGAGGGCGTTGTCGATGGACTCGGCGATCGTGCGCTCGGCGGCGAGCTTGGGCAGGACGGTGCGGGCATAGAACTGCGCGGCCGCGACCTTGCCGGTGTAGAAGTCCTTGTCCGTGCCGCTCGCGCCGGCGTCGAGGGCATCCTGCGCGACGGCGGCCTGCCGCAGCAGCAGCCAGCCGACGACGAGGTCACCCGCGGCGAGCAGGAGCCGGGAGGTGTTCTGGCCCACCTTGTAGAGGTTCTTGGGGTCGCCGCCCATCCGCGGGTCCGAGGCCATCAGCGGCGCGACCATCGCACCGAGGATGCCCTGGACGTCCTCGACGGCCTTCCCGAGCAGCTCGCGGTCGCGGTCGAGGACGCCCTGCTGCTGGCCGGTGTCCTTGGCGAACTCGGTGATCTGCATCGACAGCGCCGTCAGCGCCTGCGCCTTGTCGCGGATGATCTTGCGGAAGAAGAAGTCGAGGCCCTGGATCGCCGTGGTGCCCTCATAGAGGGTGTCGATCTTGGCGTCGCGGACGTACTGCTCGATCGGGTAGTCCTGCAGATAGCCCGATCCGCCGAGCGTCTGCAGCGACTCGGTGCCGAGGATGACCCAGGCCCGCTCCGAGCCGAGGCCCTTGACGATCGGCAGCAGCAGGTCGTTGGTCCGCGCGGCGAGGTCGGCGGCGCTGCCCTTGGTGATGTCCTCGTTGCCGGTCTCGAGGTAGTGCTGGTCGGCGACGTCCTGCTGCGTGGCGGTGAACAGGACGAGCGCGCGCAGGCCCTCGGCATACGCCTTCTGGAGCATGAGCGAGCGGCGCACGTCGGGGTGGTGGGTGATGGTCACCCGCGGCGCGGCCTTGTCGGTGGCGCGGGTGAGGTCGGAGCCCTGGACGCGCTGCTTGGCGTAGTCGAGCGCGTTGAGGTAGCCCGCCGACAGGGTGGCGATCGCCTTGGTGCCCACCAGCATCCGCGCGTTCTCGATGACGTGGAACATCTGGGCGATGCCGTCGTGCACGTCGCCGAAGAGCGTCCCGGTGGCCGGTAGGCCGTCGCCGAAGGTCAGCTCGCAGGTGGTCGACACCTTCAGGCCCATCTTCTTCTCGACATTGGTGACCATCACGCCGTTGCGGGCGCCGAGTTCACCGGTCTCAAGGTCGACGTGGAACTTGCTGAGGATGAAGAGGGAGAGACCCTTGGTGCCCTCGGCGGCGCCCTCGGGCCGGGCCAGGACGAAGTGGACGACGTTGTCGGTCATGTCGGCTTCGGCGCTGGTGATGAAGCGCTTGACGCCGGTGATGCTCCACGTGCCGTCGTCGAGCTGGACGGCCTTGGTGCGGCCGGCGCCGACGTCGGAGCCCGCGTCCGGCTCGGTCAGCACCATCGTGCAGAGCCAGCCCTTCTCGACGATCCACTTGGCCAGCTTCTTCTGCTCCGGCGTGCCGAGGGTGTAGAGCAATTCGGCGAAGCCATAGGTCGCGCCGAACATCGCGATCGCCGGATTGGCGCCGAGGATCATCTCGTTGATGGCCCACTTCAGCGACGGCGGGCAGGGGGTGCCGCCGAGCTCGTGCTGGAGCTGGACGTTCCAGAAGCCGGAGTCCTGGAAAGCCTTGTAGGACTTCTTGAAACTCGCCGGCATGGCGATCTCCTGGGTGACCGGGTCGTACTTCGGCGGGTTGCGATCCCCGTCGACGAAGCTCTCGGCGAGGTCGCCCTCCGCCAGCTCCCTGACGTGCTTGAGCATCTCGCGGGCGGTGCCCTCATCGAAGTCGTCGTAGGGCGACTGGCCGAGCAGGGCCCCGCGCCCGAACACCTCGAACAGGTTGAACTCGATGTCCCGCAGGTTGGCCTTGTAGTGCCCCATGGTGGTGTCCCCTTCGACTCGGGCGATGCCTCGACAGTGGTGACTAAGCGCTTGCTTAGTTGTCGAGTCAGCCTAGTGTGCCGGGTGTCGCCCGTGACCGCAAGAGGTGCGTGATCTTGCCCGCAGTCCGTCGGGTCACCTTGCGCCGCCGAGCTTTCTGCCGTATGCCGCGCACCTTCCGTGTCCGGATCACCTCACCCGCGGGATCTTGTCGGCGATCGGGTAGCCACGCCCGACACCGGCCACCGGAGCTTCCGGGGTCCCCATCACCTCCCGCGGGAGGCGAGCCACCACAGAGGGGAGGAAACACGTCATGAAGGCCACCAAGTCCGAGGTCCGTCCGGTCACGACCGACGCGCTGTTCATCTGCCGCACCTGATCATGTGCGAGCAATGGGTGTGCGGGCGGCACGAGCCGCCCGCACACCCCGCCGCGGGTCCGCGCGCGGCCGACCCACATCGCGACGGCGGGCACGGCATACATCGGCCACGGATCGACGAGGAAGGTGAGTCCCATCTGCGGTCTCGCAGGTTTCGCCCGGACGGGCGTCGGCCCTCTCGGACCGCAGGCGGTGCCGACCTCGGCGCTGTCGCGGATGGCGCGCCTTCTCGCGCACCGAGGCCCCGACGACGCCCGTGTCCGGGTCATCGACCGGTGCGGGTTCGCCTTCACCCGGCTCACCCTCCTGGACCCGGAGCTCGGGGCCCAGCCGTTCGTCGACGACTCCGGCCGGGTCATGATCATGGCTAACGGGGAGATCTACAACTATCGGGATCTGCGCGCGGCGATGCCGACGACCCGGTTCCGGTCGGACTCCGACTGCGAGGTTCTGCTCCCGCTCTACCTCCGGGACGGCCTCGACCTGCTCAGCCGGGTCCGCGGGATGTTCAGCGTCGTCATCTATGACGACCGGACCCGGGAACTGCATCTCGCCCGCGACCGCTTCGGGATCAAACCGCTGTTCTACACCGTCCAGGGGGACGTCGTCGCCTTCGGTTCCGAGGTGAAGGCGCTCGCCGCCGCACCGGGTGTCCGAGTGCGTTTCGACTGGGGTTCGGCGCTGCGCTCGGACTCCGTCACCGGTGCCGTCGCCATGCACGAGCGCGCGCCAGAGCGGTGGTTCACCGACGTCCACCAGGTCGCGCCCGGGACCAGCGTGACGATCAACCTGAGCGACCAGTCCGTGCGCGTCCGGCCCTTCGACAACTCCCGCCTGATCGACCTCCCGACCGAGGAGGCGTATGTCGCGGCCTATCGCGACCTGCTCGCCGCCTCCGTAGCCGAGTGCCTGCACACCGAAGCGGAAGTCGGGCTCTTCCTCAGCGGCGGCATCGACTCCGCCGCCGTGGCCGCCCTCGCTGCTCCCCATCGGGAGTTGACGACCTACACGGTCGTGTCCGAGTCCACCGTCGCGACCGGGGATGTCCAGGCGGCCGCCCGCCTGGCGGCCGATCTCGGCCTGGCGCATCACCCGGTCATGACCGTGCGCGGCGACATTCCGACCCCGCAGTCCTGGCTCGCCCATCTCTGGCATCTCGAGAGCCCCGTCTGTGGGGCCGAGCAGATCATGAAACAGCGCCTCCACCAGTTCGCCCGGCGCCGCGACCCCCGCCTCAAGGCGATGCTCCTGGGACAGGCCAGCGACGAGTTCAACGGCGGCTACCTCACCTCGATCACGCCCGGCGGGACCTGGGCGGATTTCGCCGAGGTGCTCCAGGGCTTCGCCGGGGCGACCCTCGGCCGGCTCCACCCGGACCTGTCCGCGCACTGCGGGTCCGACGGCGTCCTCCGGCGCGACGGGGTCCTGGACCGGCTCGACCTGACCCGCGCCGGCGACGCGTATCCCCGCTTCGTCGACTGGAAGTCCCATGACGTCCACCAGTACAACTGCTGGCACGAGGATCGGATGGCGGCCGCCAACGGGGTCGAGGGCCGGGTCCCCTTCCTCCACGATGATCTCGTCGACCTCTGCCTTTCGGTCCCGCCGCACCTGCGTCCGGCCCTGTTCACGGACAAGGCGATCCTGCGCCGGGCCATGCGCGGGATCGTGCCCGACTGGATGCTCGACAGGCCGAAGGGGCCCTTCTATCACGGCGCCCACGGCGTTCACGCCCACCAACTGGTCGCCGACATGCTCCTGCAGGACGACGCCGCCCTCGTTGACCTCGCCTGCGCCGGCGACGGGGGCGACGTCCTCGACCGAGACCGTGTGCTCGCCCGCATCCGCGGCGGCTCCTGGCGAGCGGACGGATCGACCATGGAAATCCTGCTCATCCACGTCAACCTCGGCCTGCTCCACCACCTCTGTGAAGCCGACCTGACCGCGGCCCGGGCCATCGACCCGCTCGCGGAGGACGTCGTCGTCCTCGCCACGGCGGACCGGCTCGCCGGGATCGAAGGACGGATCGCCGCGCAGGTCGCCGTGAAGCCCCTTCCGCCGCGACTGAGTCCGGCCGCCCGCCTCCTCCAGGACGCATGCGTGCCCGAGTCCCTGGTCATCGCCGTCGCCGGCGAGGTCGTCATCGACCTCGATGACGCCTCGGACGAGACGACCGGGGCGGTGCGCGCGCTGTTCACGTCCGGATGGTCCCCCGACCTGTCCTTCTCGACGGACGAACGCGATCTCCTCCTTTCGACCGGAGTGCTCGTCCAGGAATCGAGGTATGCCGCATGACCGCCGTCGCCGACCGCCCGACCGCATCGGCCCCCGCCCCGGGGGCCGGACCCGCCCCCGGCAGCCCGGGCGTCCCCCCGCTGCCCGAGCTGATCGTCGGCGCGGGCGGGGTGGCCGCGTCGATCATCGCCGCTCACCGTGAGGTCCGCGCGGCGTTCATCGCCGGTTCCCTCGTCCAGGGCTACGGCAACGCCCGCAGCGATATCGACCTCTACCTCCTGTGCGACACCCAGCCGACCGACGTCGACGCCCACCCCCAGGCGGTGGCCCTCGCTGAGGGAGTCATCCAGGTCGGGGCGCTCGAGACGGGGGTCGGCCCGCGCTACGACGTGGAGTACTGGACGACGAGCCAGGTCGCCCAATGCCTCGACAAGGTCGCGGCCAACGCCTTCGCGGCCGGCACGGCGACCGGCTCCGACCTGTCCGGGTTCGAGATCGATCTGCTCTCCCGCCTGGCGCACGCGGTTCCCGTCGCCGGCGACCCGGGCCTCGTCGACGCGACGGTGACGGCGCTGCGGTCGTCCGCGTTCTTCTCCGTCATGGCCGCGCGGGCGGCCACGCACTACGACATCCGCAGCGAGGACGTGCGCGGCCAGCTCGAGGCCGCCGACCTGCACAGCGCGGTCCTGTCGACGCGGATCGCGTTCGGCGCCGCCGTGGAGACGGTGCTCGCGGCATACGGTGACTGCGGAGACAGCGAGAAGTGGCGCGCCCGACGGCTCATGGCCAGCCCCCAGCGCCTCGTCTCCATGGACGAGTACTGGGCCGTCGAAACCATGCGCGGGCTCGATGTCGCGAACCCGGTTCCGTGGATCCTCGACGTGATCGCCCTAGCGCAGCGCCTGGTCGGCGGTGTCGACTTTGTCCGCTGAGCCGCCCCTGATCCGCGCGCTCGACGTCCGGATCCGCCGCCTCAACGGTCGGCTCATGGTCCTCGCGACCGATCAGGCCTTCGAACTCGACGGGTTCGCCGAGGCCACCTTTTGGGCCGCCGAGCGCCACCGGGACGCCGATGCCGTCGTCGCCGCGGTCGCCGCCGCCTGCGACACCGACGCCGCCGTATGCCGACCCGCCGTCCACGAGGCCCTCCGCACCCTCCGTGACGCCGACGTCCTGACCCCGGTGCCCGCCTGATGTGCGGCGTCGCCGGACTCGCGGTCGGTGTCGAGGTCGGGTCCGCGTGCGTCCTGTGCCCACGACGGGCGGCCGCCGACGGCACCCCTCCCGCCGACCGGGCCGCGCGCTGGCACGCGACCTCCGGGGTCCGGACCGGCCCGATCCATGGCCTGAGCGCGCGGAGCCTCGATGCGGACATCTTCCCCCTCGACCGGGTGCCCGTCGGCGCGTCCGCGCTCGTGCGAGAGCTGCCGGCCGCCACGCACCGCCTGCTCGGCGCTCGACACCTCTATCGCTATCTCCAGTTCACGGCCGAACTCGAGATCCGCGTCGTCAACCGCGTCGCCGGCGCCATGGCTCTCGGACGGGCCCCGTTCCCGGTCACCAGCGATCTGCGGATCGCCGCCGCCCAGATCTACACCGACGAGGCGTACCACGCTCTCGTCGCGCTGACGCTCGCCGACGAGGTCGGCCGACTCGCCGACTATGCCGCGCCGAGCGTGTGGGTCGGCGTGGAGCGTCGGTTGGAGCGGATCATCCAGGCGCATCCCGACCTGCCCGCCGACCACGTTCGGATGCTCTTCGTCTCTGTCTCAGAGACGCTGATCACCGGGAATCTGCGCGACCTGACCACAGCCGTCGGCCTGGACGAGGGTGCCCGGCGCGCCATCAGCGAGCATGCCCGGGACGAGGGCCGCCACCACGCCCTGTTCCGCGACCTCCTCCCGCTGTTCTGGGACGCCGTTCCGGCGCGCCACCGCGCGGGGCTGCTCGCGCTCGTCCCCGACCTCGTGCTGTGCTTCTTCGCACCGGAGCGGGAGGCCGTCGCCCGCGAACTCATCGGATACGGACTGTCCCCGCGGCAGGTCAGGCAGGTCGTCGAGGAGACCTACCGGCCGGAAATGATCCGCCGAACGGCGATCGACTCGTCCGAGCAGACCCTTCGCTACCTCGCCGCCCTACCCGGGGCCGACCACGCGGGCCTGGCCGGTGCACTCGGCTGCGCGCCGGTCGCGGCATGACGGCGCTGTTCGTCCGCGCCGGTGCGCCGGGCCTGGACAAACACCTGCCGTGGTTGTGTCACAACGCGGCCTCGCGGCATACGGTCCACGAGGTGGTCGACGTCGCGGCACTGTCCGCGGGCCCTCGACCAGACGTCACCGACGTCGTCCTCCTCGACCCATCGGCCGCGGCGGCGCGACTGGTGGCCCGGCGCGTCGGGCCGCGGCTGCGGACCCTGGTCCTGCTCAACGCCTCCGACGACCCTGAGGCGGACCAGGTCGCCGCGGACCTCGGGCGGGCGGGAGTCCTCGTGCTCGGCCCGGGCTCCAACGGCTACCTCGACCGGCAGCGCTGCCTGACCATCGCGCCGCACGTCAACCTCTGCCCGCCCGAGCCCGGACCGGTGTGGCTGGTCTCCCAGGGCGGCGCGCTCGTCACCGTGCTCGCTCGCGCGCTCGCCAACGCCGGAATCGGCCTCGATCGCGCCATGCAGGTGGCCGGGGCGCCGACCGGTCAACTCGAAGCCGTCCTCGACAGGTTCGTCGCCGAGGCGCCCCCCGGTGCCATCCTGCTCGCGTATGCCGAGGGGGTCGCCGATCCCGACCGGTTCTTCACCCTGGGCGCCCGGGCCCGCGAATCGGGCCGCACCGTCGTTGTCCTCCGGGCGGGGACGACGAGTGCCGGTGCCCGCCTGGTCCGGGCGCACACGGCGGCCGCCGCCGGCGGCTACGCCAGCTTCGCCGCCCGGGCACGCGAGCACGGTGTCGCGTGCGTGCGCGGCGTCGCCGAGGCGATCGAGACGTGCCGGTTGCTCCAGGTCCTCCTTCCGGCCGGGGCCTCGCGGACCCTCCGCCCCGCGGTGGCGTCGACCTCGGGTGCCCTGGTGTCTCTCGTCCTCGATGCGGCCGCGGCGGCGGGCGTCGAGTTGCCGGCGATCCGCAGCGCCGGCGAGGAACTCTCGCCCCTCGACCTCGACGCGGTCCCCGATGGGCTGCAGCGGCTGGGTGCCCTGCGGCGCAGCGGTCTGACCGACGTCGTGCTGTATGCCGAGCAGTACGGCCCCCCGGGAATCGGTGCCGGTGCGCTCGCCGACCTGAGCTCCGGGCTCGAGTCCGGCTTGCCGGTCTTCGTCTGGACGACCGACCGCCATGGCGGGGACCTGCCCGCCCGGCACGTCGTCGCCGATCTCGGCGCCTTCTGGCGCGCCTTCGCCGGGCTAGTTGCGATCGGCGTCCTCGCGGTCGTGTCCCAGCCCGGCGCCGAGGTCGAGCCCCCCTGCTCGGCGGTGCCCGCGGCCGCGCACCAGCAGACGATCCGGCGCGTCTATGACCACCTCGCGGCGTCCGGGGTCGGCGTCGCGGAGGAGTCGAGCGAACCGGAGACCATCACCGGCCACGGCCGGTTCGTCGTCAAGCTGGCGGGAGCGGCGGTCCCGCATCGCGCCGCGGTGGGCGGGGTCCGCCTCGGGGTTGCCGCGACCCAGGCCGCGGACGAGTTCGCGCGGATGGCGGACCTGGCCCGGTCGCTGGGGGAGGGCGTCTACGCGACGATCGCTCCGCAGATCGAAGGGGTTCGCGCCGAGTTGCTCGCGGCGGTGCATCGCGACCCCCACGCGGGCCTCGCGCTCGCGGTCGGGGCCGGTGGGGCGCACGCCGGAACCGGTCTGCCGGTCACTCTCGTCCCGGCCCACGCACGCCAGCGCGAGCAGGCGCGGGCGGCGCTTCTGAACGGCATACCGACGACCCTGCGGAGCGTGGCCGCACCGGCCGTGGACGGCCTGATCGACGCACTCTTGACCTATCCGCTCGCGGACGGCGAGGGGTTGGAACTCAATCCAATCGTCGTCACCGACGCCGGCGACGTCGTCGTCGTCGACGCGCTCCCCCTCACTGCCTGACCGCCCATCGGACCACGAGATGTCCGGACCCGCCCGCGGGCGGGTTCTCCTCAGCATACGGAAGGACGTAGCCCACCTCATGCGTTGCCAGCAACTCCACGACCTCCTGGCCGCCCCCCAGGTCGACACCGACCGGGTGCGGCGGCTGCTGCGCGCGGAAGTGCGCGACTGGATGGACCGGGGCGAGGTCCCGGCCGGGGTCGTCCACCCGCTCACCTTTCTGTACTTCCCGCTGCACCGGGCCGAGAAGACGACTCTGCGGCTGCACATCTGGCCGAGTTGGCGCGAGTATGCGGTGCCGACGACGTCGGAGTACCACAAGCATGCGTGGTCGCTGACGAGCTACATCATCGCCGGGACGGTCCGAAACGAGATGCCGCGGATCACCCTCGTCGACCGTTCGGTGGCGGACTACCGCCTCTTCGACATCGAGGGGCGCACCGGCGAGGACCGGATCCAGCCGCGGGATGAATGGGTGCGCTTCGAGGACGACGTCATCGACCACCACCGTCGCCACAGCGTCTACCGCATCGTCGTCGACCGCTATCACGCCTCGACCAGCGCGCCGCACGAGTTCGCGGCGACCCTGTGCCTCGTCGACCGGAGCGTTCTCGGCCGGGAGGTCACGCTCGGGCCCGTCGACGGCATTGCCCATGTCACTCATCGCCGCCCGGTTCCCGCGGAGGACGCCCGCCTCGCCATCAAGGAACTCGCGCTCCACCTCGGGGCCTGACAAGGAGCCACCAGTGTCCATGAGCCTGCCGTCGCCATCAGAGGTGCACCGCGCCCAGCGCGTGCTGCTGCAGACCTACGCCCTGAACAAGGCGGGCACGGGGATCTTCATGGCGCTCGTCGTGGTCTTCCTCACCGGGGTGCGGGGGCTCGGCGCGGCCGCGCTCGCCTCGGCGATGTTGGTCGCCGGTGTCGTCGGCATGGTCACCGGTGTTCCGCTGGGTCACCTGGCGGACCGTCTCGGGGCGCGCCGGATGTATGTCGCGACGCTCGCCGTCGAGGCGATCGGCGCAGTCGGGCTGCTGTGGGTGCGCGATGTGGTGACCATGTGGATCGTCGTCGTGCTCGTCGAGCTATCGGCACCGGCCAGTGCCGCGGCGGCGGCGCCGCTCATCCGGACGTATGCCGGCGGCTCGCCCGCGCTCTTCCGCGCCCGGATCCGGACCGTGAGCAATCTCGCCGTCGCACTCGGAGCCGGTCTCGCGGCGCTGGTCGTCGCGGTCGGTGGGGAGCGTGCGTATGTCGCGGCCCTCTCGCTCAACGTCGTCTCGTTCGTCCTCTCGGCGCTGCTGGTGCGCCGGCTGCCCCGCGAGGCCGGCGCCGCCCGGTCCGCAGAGGTCGCGGCCGAACCGGTCCCGGCGCCCGCCGGGCCGGAGTCGGTCGCGGCTGCCGCCGAGCCGGTGCCGGTTGCCGCCAGTCGGAATCTGGTGCTGCGCGACCTGCCCTATATCGCGGCCTCGCTCGTCAACGGCGTGATCGGGCTCCACACGGCCTTCCTCACCTTCGTCCTCCCGCTGGTCATCCTCCGGGTGACCCCCGACCACGCGTGGCTCGCGCCGGTGGCCCTCATCGTCAACACCCTGCTCATCGTCGCCCTCCAGGTCCGGTTGAGCCGGCGAGTCGACGACAACGCGGCGGCCGGGCGCGCCTTCCGCTGGGCGGGACTCGCGGTCGCCCTCGCGGTCGCCGCGCTGTCCGCCGGACTCGCCAGGTCGGTGTCCCCGCTCGTCTTCGCCGGCGTCGTGGCGCTCAGCGTCGTGATCTACACCCTGGGCGAGATCCTCAGCGCCGCAGGCGGATTCCACGTCGCGTTCGAGCTGGCGCCGGAGGAGGCGCAGGGTCAGTACTTCGGGTTCTTCAATGCCGTCTTCGGCAGCGCCATGGCGATCTCGCCGGCGGTCGTCGGCGGGCTCTTCCTCGCCGCGTCACGGTGGGGAGGGATCGCCCTGGCGGTGCTCTTCGCGGGGGCCGGGCTGGTCGCGCCGACGGTGATCCGGTGGGCCGAGGCGCGCCGCTCGGCGGCGCCGGCGGCACCGGCGGGAG
>JBDIAJ010000103.1:0-14461 GCA_039812345.1 Nostocoides sp.
GCGGAGGTCGTCGGCGAGCGCTACCCCCCGGCCATGGCGTCGATGGTCGACCGCACCTGAGGTGACCGGTCGGGCACCGTCA
This sequence comes from Nostocoides sp., assembly GCA_039812345.1. Lineage (GTDB taxonomy): Bacteria > Actinomycetota > Actinomycetes > Actinomycetales > Dermatophilaceae > Nostocoides_A. The sequence continues at coordinate 83 of JBDIAJ010000103.1, forward strand.
CGCTGAGGGCTGACTCGGTGAGTCGGGGACGGACGGCTCGGGGGCCAGTTTCACCACCAGGAGCATCAGCCCGTCCCTCGCCGCTCGTTCCGCGGCCTGCACCCGCTCCTGCGTGCGATGGGCGGCCTCGGCCGCCTCCTCCGCCCGTTGCACAGCGGAGCGGCACGCCTCCGGGCCGTCCTGGGCGGCACGCTCGACCGCGGCCCGGTCCGCGTGGAAGCCGTCGACCTCTGCACCGGCCAGTTCCACCGCTCGGTCGAGCAGGAAACGGTACGCCGCGCGCATCTTCTTCTCCGTCGTCTTGCGCTCCAACGCCTCGGCCTCCTCGGCGACCGACCGGCGCATGAAGGTGAGCGGGTCGGAGGTGTAGGGAGCGGGTGCGGCCGACTCGGCCCGCGCCAGCCGCTCCCTGGCCTCGGCGACTTGCCGCTCGGCCTCGCGGACCAGGACCGACGCGGCCTCCAACGGCGGTGCGAAGCGGCTCTCGAGCACATACACCAACTGCTCCCGCTCGCCGGCCGCCAGGCCCTCGCCGGAGGAATCGCTCGATCCACCACGTGCCGTCATGGCACCCATCCTCGCGCGCGATCGCGAGCGATCGCCACGAACGTGCGACCGACCCGTGGGAGCCGACCGGTGCGGCCGCGCACCGTCCGGACGTCCGGGATCGCCATACGATCGACGTATGACGATGAATCGGTCATCGACGACCTCCGCGTGATCGCGCGGATCCTCACCGGCGAGCCCGTCACCTCCGACTCCACCACGCCTTCGGGACCGTCATATGGGTGACCACGGACATGACCACGGCGCGGCGCTCGCCGACCATCGCGGTCGGCTCGCGACGGTGCTGGCGATCACGACGACCGTCCTCGTCGTCGAGGTCGTCGGCGCGATCCTGTCGGGCAGCCTCGCGCTGCTCGCCGACGCGGCGCACATGCTCACCGACGTCGCCGGGCTGACGATGGGGCTGATCGCGGCGGTCCTGTCGCGGCGGCCGGCCACCCCGACCCGAACGTGGGGCTACCACCGGGCCGAGGTCCTCGGCGCCGCGGCCCAGGCGGCGTTGCTCCTCGCCGTCGGGGGCTTCGTCCTCGTCGAAGGCGTCAAGCGCCTCGTGGAGCCCCCCGAGGTCGCCTCCGGGTTCATGGTCGTCTTCGGCGTCGTCGGGCTCGTCGGCAACCTCGCTGGCATGGCCGTACTCGCCGGGGGTCGCGGGGCGAATCTCAACATGCGCGCGGCCTTCCTCGAGGTCGTCGACGACGCCCTCGGCTCGGTCGCCGTCCTCGTCGCCGCCGGCCTCATCGCGTATGCCGATTGGCGCCGCGCCGATGCCGTGGCCTCCATCCTGATCGGCGTCCTCATCATCCCCCGGACGATCCGGCTGCTCCGCGAGACCATCGACGTCCTCCTGGAGTCGACGCCCAAGGGGATCGAACTCGCCGACGTCCGCGAGCGCTTGCTCGCGCTCGACCACGTCCACGGCGTCCACGACCTGCACGCGAGCCAGGTCGCGACCGGCCTCCCGATCCTCACCGCGCACCTCGTCGTCGATGAGTCCTGCTTCCACGACGGCCACCTCGCCGGCCTGCTCGACATCGTCCAGGAGCGCATCCGGTCCGACTTCGGGGTCGAGCACTCGACGATCCAGTTCGAGTCCGTCACGCACGCCGACCACGAGCACGAAAGGCACGCCTGAGACGTCCGGAGGCCTTCACCGCGACTCCGGAACTCGAAGAGCTGGTTGCGCCGGCGCTAGTTCCAGGACAAGGCTCCCCGAGAGCGCTCCTGACGCGCCCAGTGACGAGCACGGGATCGACGGCCATGGCCGATCGCCGCACTTCGGGTGGTTGCGTCCCGCGCGACCGCTCCCCGATGCTGACGGCATGACCGCCCGCCCCGAGATCGGCGCGCTCGCACTCAACGTCACGGTCCCCGCCGACCTCCGATGGACCGCCGAACGGCGCGGCGAGGAGTTCCTGCTCACGTCGATCACCGTGCGGCTGCTCCCAGACGGGCGCCTGGCCGCCAAGGCGTATGGCCGCCCGAGCGCGGGGGGCCGGGGCGGCTATACCTCGTTCCCGGTGCCGGACTCACCCGAGCTGACGCGTTTGATCGAGACGGCCGCCTCGGCCGCCGCCGACCTCTGGGCCGGCCACCGCGGCCTATGAAACCGGGGCGTATGCCGGGGACCTCAGCCTCACGACCGGCGGCGTCGGTGTTGCCGCTATCGGCGGCCGGGGGAAGGATGGAGCGATGGCCCGCCTCGTGTTCGCGATGAACCAGTCCCTCGACGGCAACGTCCACCACGAGGCGTTCGGGCCGACCCCGGCGATGTTCCAGCACTTCATCGACGAGGTGGGCGGGCTGTCGGGGAGCATCTACGGCCGGGTCATGTACGACGTCATGCGCTACTGGGATGAGGACCAGGCCGACTGGGAGCAGCCGGAGTGGGACTACGCGGCCGTATGGCGCGCCCAGCCGAAGTGGGTCGTCTCCCGGACCCTGGAGACGGTCGGCCCGAACGCAACCCTGGTGACCGGCGATCTCGGCGCGGCGGTGCGCGCGATCAAGGACGCCCACGACGGCGAGATCGAGGTCGCCGGGCCGATGCTGGCCTCCGCCCTGACCGAGCTCGGCCTGGTCGACGAGTACCGCATCTACCTCCACCCCGTGGTCGCCGGCGCCGGACCCGGCTACTTCGCGGGCTCGCGGCCCGGCCTGCGGCTGGTCGGCCACGACCACATCGTCGACGGCGTGCTGAAGCTGACCTACGTGCCGGCCTGAGCCGGCTGGTGATCCTCGTCCTCGCGGTCGGACAGCGGCGGGAGATCCACCAGCGGCGGCGTTGACGCCCACGCCGGCGATCGACACCCTGCGGACGCGTTCGTTCGAGAATGCTATGATTTTCATACTACTCAGGGGGTTGTCATGGTGGTGACGGTGTTCGGGGCGACCGGGCCGACCGGGCTGAAGATCTGCGAGCTGGCGTCGGCGGCGGGCCATACGGTCCGTGCGGTGAGTCGGCGCGACGGCCCGCTGCCGGTGTCGAATCCCGGGACGGTGTCGGTCGTGCGCGCGGACGCGGTGACCGGGGCGGGCGTCGAGGCGGCCGTCGACGGGGCCGACGCGGTGCTCTCCTCGCTCGGGGTGGCCTACTCGCGGCGGCCGGTGACGGTCTACTCCGCGGGGACCCGGGCGATCATCGAGGCGATGCGGCGCGTCGGCCGCGGCCGCCGCCTGGTCGTGGTCAGCGCCGGGCTGACGTATCCGCCGCCACGGGGGTTGGGCTTCGCCATGGACCGGGTCGTCGTGCCGATCCTGCGCAATGTCGTCGGCCGCACGCTCTACGCCGACATGCGCCGCATGGAGGAGTTGCTCGGCGCCAGCAACGACATCGACTGGACGATCATGCGGCCGGCCCGGCTCTTCGACGCGCCCGAGGTGTCGGCATACCGGATCGACGCCGAGCACCCCACGCAGGGATACACGTCGCGGATCGACCTCGCCGCCGCGATGCTCGCCGAGCTCGACCCCGAGGCGGCCCACGTGCACCAGGCGATCGCGCCGACCACGAGCCACCGGTGACGCCGGACCCGACCCCCGCCTGGCTGCTGCGCGGCCTGCAGGATCTGCGGATCGCCTTCGAGGCGGTCACCGAGCAGGTGGCCCGGTCGACCGGGCTCAACCCGCGCGACCTCGGCGTGCTCGACATCCTCCACGCGGAAGGGCCGGCGACCCCGACCCGGCTCAGCACGCGCACCGGGATCCACCCGGCCACCCTCACCGCGGCCCTGGCCCGACTCGAACGCGGCGGCCACATCGTCCGCCAGCCCGACCCCGACGACCGCCGCTCGGCCCGGATCGCGATCACCGAGACGACCGTCGCGATGGTCGGGCAGCGCTACCGCGGCATCGACGCCGAACTCCACCGCTGGTTCGAGGACATGTCCGCCGCGGACCGGGCGCTGATCGGCGACTTCCTGTATGCCGCCGCCGCCACGCTCGGTCGCGGCCTCGCCCACGCGGCATCGCTCGACGAGATCCGGGATCATCAGCGTCATCTCCGTCGGTGAGATCGAAGCCGGCGTCCAACCCGAGCGATTTCGCGCCGGTGCGCGTGGCCACCGTCAACCCGTGGACGTGACGATGCCCGCCCCGCCCGTCGACCCCGGCCAGCGGCTCGGGGCGACGCCATACTCACCCGCGAACCAGCGCGAGAAGCTGCTCACCTCGGCGAAACCGAGCCGCTCGGCGATGTCGGTCATCGACACCCCCGCGGACAGATAGCGCTCGGCCCGGTGCCGGCGGACCTCGCGAACCACGGCGACGAAGGTCAGCGCCTCGGCCCCCAGCCAGCGGTGCAGCGTGCGTCGATCCACCCCCAGCGCCGACGCCGTCCGACGGGCCGAGCAGCGGCCCACCGGCAGCAGGTCCTCGACGATGACGCGCACCTGCTCGACCCGGTCCTCGGTGCCGGGCGGGGCGAGCGCGGCGAGGTACTGCCGGGCATAGATCGCTCGCTGCGGGTCGTCGACGGGGCGTTGCGCATCGAGCACCGCGGCGTCGAACTCGACGCTGTCGCTCTGCGCCGAGAACTCGACGACGGTGCCGAGGATCCGCTCGTGCTCGCCGATGTCGGGCGGCCCGGCGTGCCGGAAGGTGATCCGTCGGGGCACGGCACCACTGCCCAGGGGCGGCTGCGCCAGACCGGTGACGACCGCCGCGACCAGTTCGACCGCTTGGGTATGCCGGATCGTCGCCCCGAAGTCGAAGCGGGTCACCGCGCTCGTCACCGACCCGCGGTCGACCAGGCGCAGGCGTAGGGACTCGTTGTAGGCCGGCCAGAACCGGCCAAGGGTCAGCAAGGCCCCGCGCAGCGTCGGCTCCTCGGTGAGGACCAGGCTGATCGGTCCGAGGGTGGTCACGTTGCGCCGCAACGACATTCGCAACGCGAACGTCGGGCATCCGGAGCGCAGGGCGGCCGCCTCCATCACCGAGGCGACGTCGGCCGCGGGCGCCCAGGCATCGGGCTGGTCGAGCAGGTCCGGGTCGAGCCCCTGCCGCCGCATGAGCGCACGATGGTCGACCGCGACCTCCCGGCAGACCTCGGCGAACCCGGAGAGCGCGGCATACCGAACGATCGGCAGCGATCGCACCATGTCCCCGATTGTCAATGCGCATGTCCCCGATCGTCAAGCGGTGACCTGGGTGCGCTCCGTACCTTCAATCAACGCCGCAACCGACGGCACGGATCGAGCAAGGGAGCAGATCATGGCAGGCGCCATCGTCTTCGAACGGACCGGGGGCCCCGAGGTCCTGCAGTGGGCCGACGTCCGCGTCGGCGAGCCCGGGGCGGGTCAGGTCCGCGTCCGGCACGACGCGGTCGGCCTCAACTTCGCCGACACCTACTTCCGCACCGGCCTCTACCCGGCCCCGCTCCCGTCCGGCATGGGCGTCGAGGCGGCCGGCGTCATCGAGGCGGTCGGCGACGGCGTCACCGGCTTCGCCCCGGGCGACCGGGTCACCTACACCGGGTCGCCGCTGGGCGCCTACAGCACCGAGCGGGTCATGCCGGCCGACAGCCTGATCCACCTGCCCGCCACGATTCCGGCCGAGACGGCCGCCGCGATGACGATGCGCGGGTTGACCACGGCATACCTCCTGCGGCGCATCGCGCCGGGCCTGAAGGCCGGCGACAGCGTCCTGCTCCAGGCCGCCGCCGGCGGAGTCGGGCTGATCTTCTGCCAGTGGGCCCGCCTGCTCGGCATCCGCGTCATCGGCGTCGTCTCCACCGAGGCCAAGGCCGAGATCGCCCGCGCCCACGGCGCCGCGGACGTGATCGTCGGCCGCGACGACATCGCCCGCCGGGTCCGCGACCTCACCGATGGCGCGGGCGTCACGGTCGCCTACGACAGCGTCGGCGCGGCGACGTTTGCCGCCTCGCTCGACTCCGTGGCCCGCCGCGGCCTGCTCGTGTGCTTCGGGACGGCGTCCGGGCCGGTCCCGCCGATCGACGCGATGCAGTTGGCGGTCAAGGACTCGATCTACGTCACCCGCCCGGCCCTGGCCGACTACATCGCCGACCCCGCCGAGCGCGCCGAACTCGCCGGCGAACTCTTCGCCCACGTCGCCGCCGGCGACATCCGGATCGAAATCGGTCAGCGCTTCCCGCTCGCCGACGCCGCCCGCGCCCACATCGCCCTCGAGAGCGGCGCCTCCGTCGGCTCCTCTCTCCTGATCGTCTGAAATCTCTTACCCCACACCCAGATCCAGCCACCACTACCGATCGGAGGACGATGATGTCCCTCACTGCAACCCCGGTTCGCCCGACGGCGGCCCACCCGGCCGCAACGCACCCGGCCGCGGCCCGCCCGCTGCCGGCTTGCCCGCCGACCTCCTGGCGCGTCGACCGGCTCACCGCCACCCTCGGCGCCGAGATCACCGGCATCGACCTCGGCGAGGTCTCCCGCGACGCGGAGCAGTTCGCCGCGCTGCACACGCTGCTGCTGACCCACAGGGTCCTCTTCTTCCGCGACCAGGACCTGACCCGGGGCGAGCAGGTCGCCCTCGCCGAGCGCTTCGGCCCGCTCGAGCAGCACCCGGTCGCGCCGAGCGACCCGGACCACCCGGGCCTGGTGCGCATCTACAAGGACGTCGACAGCCCGGCCGACCGCTACGAGAACGCCTACCACACCGACGGGTCCTGGCGCGAGGAGCCCGCGATGGGCTCGGTCCTGCGCTGCGTCGAGTGTCCGCCCGTCGGCGGCGACACCATCTGGGTCGACATGGTCAAGGCGTATGCCGACCTGCCGGACTCGGTCAAGGAGCAGATCGCCGACCTGCGGGCCCGGCACAGCATCGAGGCGACTTTCGGCGCGGTCCTGCCGGTAGACCGCCGGCACGGGCTCAAGGCGACCTATCCCGACGCCGAGCACCCCGTCGTGCGCACCCACCCCGAGACCGGCGAGCAGATCCTCTACGTCAACTCCTTCACCACCCATTTCGTCAACTTCCACACCCCGGAGCGGGTCACCCACGGCATCGACTTCGTCCACAACGCCCCGGCCCTGCTGACCTACCTCCAACACCGCGCGACCGTCCCGGACTACCAGGTCCGCTGGCGCTGGACCCCGAACAGCATCGCGATCTGGGACAACCGCTCGACCCAGCACTACGCGGTCATGGACTACTGGCCGGGCCGTCGCCGGATGGAGCGCGCCGGCATCTGCGGCGACCGTCCCTTCTGAAATCCACACTCCCACAACCACGTCCAACACCCCACCCATAGGAGACCCACCATGCACTTCCTCGACGACTCCCTCTTCCCCGAGCTGCAGGACCAACTCGTCATCACCGCCGCGCCCTACGGGCCCGAGTGGGAGCCGGGCGACTTCCCCGGCGACATCGCCGTCACCATGGACGAGCAGGTCCAGAAGGCGGTCGACTGTTACAACGCCGGCGCCACCGTCCTGCACATCCACGTCCGCGAGCTCGACGGCAAGGGCTCGAAGCGGATGTCGATGTTCAACGAGATGCTCGGCCGCCTCCGCGAGGCTGTGCCGGACATGATCCTCCAGGTCGGCGGCTCGATCTCGTTCGCGCCGGAGGGCGATGGTGCCGACGCCAAGTGGCTCAGCGACGACGCGCGGCACATGCTCGCCGAGCTCGACCCGAAGCCGGACCAGGTGACCATCGCCATCAACACCAACCAGATGAACATCATGGAGTTGATGACCGATAGCGACATCGAGGGCACCTCCTTCCAGCGCCCCGAGCTCGCCCGCACGTATGCCGAGATGACCGTCCCGGCCGGCCCCGAATGGGTCGCCGAGCACCTGTTGCGGCTGCGCGCCAACAACATTCAGCCGCACTTCCAGCTCGCGAATGTCGCGCAGCTGGAGACGGTCGAGCGGCTCGTCCGTCGCGGGGTCTACCTCGGCCCGTTGAACATCACCTGGGTCGCCATCGGCGGCGGCTTCGACGGCCCGAGCCCCTACAACATGATGGAGTTCATCCGCCGCGTCCCGGACGGTGCCACGCTGACGCTGGAGTCGATCCAGCGCAACGTCCTGCCGGTCAACGCGATGGCGATCGCCATGGGCCTGCACACCCGTTGCGGCAACGAGGACACCCTCTGGGGCAAGAAGGGCCAGCACGCCACCTCGGTCCAGCAGATCGAGCAGATCGTCCGGATCGCCACCGAGCTCGGCCGCGACATCGCCGACGCGAAGTCCGCCCGCGACCAGTACCAGCTCGACACCTGGTACGACGACGTCGACGACGCCCTGGCGCGCCTCGGCTTCCCGCCCAACCGCAAGCCCGGTCAGCTGGGCTTCCTCATGCACGCCTGACCGGCGCCCGAACAACTGCGAGGTGATGTGATGACAACGCCGTCCACGCTGACCCAACCCGCCGGCGGACCGACTCCGAGCGGGCCGACCGAGAGCGAGTCCCTCCTGGGCCCGTCGCCGATCCGCTCACCGCACCGGTCCCGGTTCTTCCCGGGCCTGGTCTTCGGGCTGACCTTCGCGCTCCTGCTGTCGGACTACATGTCCCGGCAGGTGCTCGCGGCGGTCTTCCCCCTGCTCAAGAGCGAATGGGGCCTGACCGACACCGAACTCGGTACCCTGAACAGCGTCGTCTCCCTCGCCGTCGGACTGCTCGCCGTGCCCCTGTCGGTCCTCGGCGACAAGTTCGGGCGCGTCCGCGCCATCGTCGGTATGGCGATCGTCTGGAGCCTGGCCACCCTCGCCTCGGCCTGGGCCTCGAACTACGGCGAGTTGCTGACGGCCCGCGTCCTGGTCGGAGTCGGCGAGGCGGCATACGGAAGCATCGGCCTGGCCGTCGTCTATCTCGTCTTCAAGCCGCACCTGCGCTCGACCCTGTCCGGGTCGTTTCTCGGCGGCGGCGCCTTCGGCTCGGTCCTCGGTGTGGCGATCGGCGGCGCGATCGCCGTGCGCTTCGGGTGGCGGTCGGCCTTCGTGGCCATGGGCGTCCTCGGCCTGGTGCTCGCCGTCGTGTATGCCGTGACGATCACCGAGAAGCGCCTGGCCGCGCACGCTTATCCCGACGCGGCGGCCAGCCTCGAACCGGAGGCCGGGGCGTTGATGACGCGCCGCCGCTTCCGCACGCTGGTCTCGACGCCCGCGGTGATCATGGCCTACCTCGGCAGCGGCCTGCAGTTGTTCATGACCGGCACCCTGCTCGCGTGGCTGCCGAGCTTCTTCAACCGGACGTATGGCCTGGTCCCCGACCGGGCCGGGAAGGTCGCCGCGCTCTATCTGCTCATCCTCGGTATCGGCATGGTCGGCACCGGGATCCTCAGCGACCGGCTCGGCCGGCACCGCCCCGAGCGCCGGTGGACGACCTCGATCGCGTATGCCGTGCTCGCCCTGGTCTTCCTGCTCGCCGCGTTCTCGCTCGCCCGCGGACCGCTGCAGTTGGCGCTGCTGGCCGTCGGGGCGTTCTTCGTCTCCGGTCCCGCCGGCCCGGCGGGCGCGATGGTCGCCGCGTTGACGACGCCGTCGATCCGGGCGACCGCCTTCGCAACGCTGTCGCTGGCCAACAATGTGCTCGGTCTGGCGCTCGGCCCGATCGTCACCGGCCGGATCGCCGACGCGATCGGCCTGGCCGGGGCGCTGCGGATCGTGCCCTGGGTGGGGGTGCTCGCCATCGTGGCCCTGGTCGTCGGCTGGCGCACCCACCACAGCAGCCTGGCCCGGCTCGGGCTCAGCGATCGGCCGGACGCCGGACCGGTCGAGGGGGGTGACCGCTCGTGAGCGCGGCCTCGTCGGCCTCGTCGGTGATGCCGTCGGTGATCCCGTCGGTGATCCTGGTGCCGGGCCTGCGCGGCTCGGCGCCGGATCACTGGCAGGAGCACCTGGCGCGCGAGACTGGTGCGGTGCACCTGCGGACCGATCGGGCGCCGCTCGACCTCGTGGCGCGCGTCCACGACCTTCAGGACGCGGTCGCCGCGGCCGGCGGGCCGGTCGTCCTGGTCGCGCACAGCGCCGGGGTGCTGACCCTGCTGCACTGGGCCGCGGGTCACGGGAGCGTCGAGCTCGCGACCGCCGAGGTCGGGGTCGCTGGTCGCGGGACCGCCGACCGCGGGGACGGTCGTGGAAGCGCCGCAACCCCGGCTGACCCCACGGCCGCACGGCGCGGGTCCGCGGCCTCGGCGGCTCCTTCCGTCGACCGAGTGGCGGGTGCGCTCCTGGTCACTCCGCCCACGCTGACCGAGGAGTTGCCGCCCGTTTATCCCCGCCGGGCCGAGCTGGCCGGGCACGGGTGGCTGCCATTGCCCGTGGCACCGCTGCCCTTCCCGGCTCGGGTTGGCGCCAGCACCACCGACCCGCTGGGACCGGTCGAGCAGGTCCGCGCCCTCGCCGAGTGCTGGGGTGCGGACGTACTGGACCTCGGCGATGTCGGACACGCGAATCCGGCCTCGGGACTTGGGCGTTGGCCGGGGCTGGCCGCGATCGTCGACTCCGTGGTCGCGGTCTGGCTGGCCGGCGCCGCCGAACCCACCGGCGCCGCCCGGCCGAGCCACGCTGCCCATCCGACCGATGCGGTGGCCCGCGCGGACGCCCTGACCGGAGTCGGGTCGTGACCGTGCAGCTCGAGATGCCACCCGGAGCGTCGCCCGCCATCTCGGCGCGGCGAACCGGCAACGGGCGGCGGCGCTCGGCATACGTCAACTGGATCCCGGGTGTGGCAGTGGCGTTCGCCGTCGCGTTCGGTGCGCAACAACTGCATCGGCTCGTGCCGGTGGTCAACGCGGTGCTCGTCTGCATCGTGCTCGGCGCCCTGATCGGCAACCTGGTGACGATCCCGGCGACTCTGCGACCCGGGCTGGCCGTCGCGGCGCGCCGGGTGCTGCGGATCGGCATCGTCGTGCTGGGGCTGCAGTTGTCGCTGCGCGGGATCGCCGCCCTCGGGCCGGGGGTGTTGCTGCTCGTCGTGGCCGTCGTCGGCGGCGGGATCGCCGGGACGATGGTGCTCGGTCGGCTGCTCGGTGTGCCGTTCACCCAGCGGCTGCTCATCGCCTGCGGGTTCTCGATCTGTGGGGCCGCCGCGGTGGCCGCCGTCGAGGGGGCGATCGATGCCGAGGAGGAGGACGTCGCCGCGTCCGTCGGGCTGGTCGTCGTCTTCGGCACGATCATGATGGCCGCCGTGCCACTGCTCGCCCGGATGCTCGGGCTGTCCCAGCACGCCGGGGCGATGCTGGCGGGCGCGTCGATCCACGAGGTGGCCCAGGTCGTGGCGGCCGGAGCGCTGATCGGGCCGGCTGCGGTGGGCCCGGCTGTGATCGTCAAACTGGCCCGGGTGGCGCTGCTCGCTCCGGTCGTGGTGATGGTGTCCGCGATCTGTGCGCGGCGCCGGGCCGCGGCGGGGACGGAACCCGCGGTCGGCCTCGAGCGGCCGCCGGTGGTGCCGCTGTTCCTGGTCGGCTTCCTCGCGGCGAGCGTCCTGACGACGGTGGTCGAGCCGGGCGCGAACCTGCTCCACGTGGCCGGCACCGTCCAGGGCCTGTGCCTCGGGGCAGCGATGTTCGCCCTCGGCGCCTCCGTTCACCGCAGCGTCCTGCGGCGGCTCGGCCTGCGCCCGGCCGTCCTGGGGCTGCTCTCGACGCTGCTGGTCCTGGCCATCGCCCTGACCGGCGTCCTGGTGCTGGCCTAGCTGGTCACCGGAGTGTGTGGCCGCACATCGGTTCCGGTTGACCGCACCTCGCCGCCGCCGTCACTATATGCGCATGAACGCAGATACGCAGCCACTGCTCCGGCGTGATGACGTCGTCACGCTGGCGGTCGAGGTGTTGCGGATCCTGGCGGATCCGACCCGGTTGCGGCTCGCCGGGCTGCTGCTGGATCGGGAGTGGGCGGTGTCGGACCTGGCGGCCGCGGTCGGCAAGCCGGGGCCGTCGGTGTCTCAGCACCTGGCGAAGATGCGGATGGCACGGTTGGTGGCGACGCGCCGGCAGGGCACGTCGGTGTTCTACCGAGTGGAGAACGACCACGTGCGGCAACTGGTGATCGACACGATCGGGCACGTGGAACACCTCCTCGAGGAAGTTCCGGCGCACCACCGGCCCGTTGCCGTTCGCGGGGCCGTGTCGTGACCGGGACCGGGCGCCTGGCGGCGCAGGAACACCACGATCATGACCACCACGATCACGACCACGCCGGACACGACCACACCGGGCACGGCCATGACCACGACCACGAGCACCGGGCGGGGTGGTGGGGGACGGCACGGCATACGGTCTCGGAGCTTGTCGGTGGCCATTCGCATGACGCGGCCGACCAGGTCGACGAGGCACTGGAGGCCGACGCGCGGGGTCGGCGGGCCTTGTGGCTGAGCCTGGCGGCGTTGGCCGTGACTGCTGTGTTGCAGGGGGTCGTGGTCGTCTTCACCGGCTCCATCGCGCTGCTGGGCGACACCTTGCACAACATCGCCGACGCCCTCACCGCGCTGCCCTTGCTGTTCGCGTTCTGGCTGGCCAAGCGGCCGGCGAACGACCGATTCACCTACGGCTACGGGCGCGCCGAGGACCTGGCCGGCCTGTTCGTGGTCGCCATGATCGCGCTGTCGAGTGTGGTCGCGGGCTGGGAGGCGATCAACCGCCTGCTGCACCCAGAGCAGGTGTCGCACCTGTGGGCGGTCGCCGCAGCTGGTGTGATCGGCTTCATCGGGAACGAGCTGGTCGCGAGATACCGGATCGGGGTGGGGCGCCAGATCGGGTCGGCGGCCCTGGTCGCCGACGGACTGCACGCTCGCACGGACGGCTTCACCTCGCTGGCGGTGGTGATCGGTGCGGCCGGGGTCGCCGCCGGGCTGACGTGGGCCGACCCGGCCATCGGTTTGCTGATCGCGATCGCGATCCTCGGCGTGCTGCGATCGGCGGTGAAGCAGGTCGGCGCCCGGCTGATGGACGCCGTCGATCCCAGCCTGACCGCCCGCGTCCGCGGCGTCATCACCGGCACTCCCGGGGTGCTCGAGGTCCGATCGGTGCGGGTGCGCTGGATCGGGCACACGCTGCATACCGAAGCCGACGTCACGGTCGCCGCCGGCCTCGCCGCGCTCGCCGCACACGAGATCGCCCACGACGTGCAGCACCGGCTGACCGACCAGGTGCCTCGGTTGACCAGCGCTGTCGTCCACGTCAGTCCATCCGGAGCCCATGGCGGCGCCGCCGGCTGAGACCCTGATCGCTTTCATGCAAGAAGGGTCCCCGATGCTGTTGCCGCTGTTGCGATCGCGCGCACAGGGGGACATCCTCGCGTGGATCATGCTTCATCCGGAGGATGAGTTCTCCCTGGTGGAGATCGGCAGAGTGGTGCGCGTGTCGGGTTCCACGGTGATGCGCGAGGGCGACCGCCTGGCGGAGGCGGGTCTGATCCGACAGGTCCGGCGGGGCAATCAACGGATGGTGCGCGCCGAGACCGAGAGCCCTGTGTTCGCGCCGTTGGCGGCGTTGCTGGCCGTGACGTTCGGACCCGCGCCGGTGCTGCGTGAGCTGTTGAGTGAAGTGGCCGAGGTGCGGCAGGCCTGGATTTACGGCTCGTGGGCTGCCCGCTACGCCCAACGACCGGGCCCGGTTCCGGAGGACATCGACGTGCTCGTCGTGGGAACAGCGGATCTCGACGTCCTGGACGACATCGCCCGGACCGCGAGTGAACGTCTGGGCCGGGAGGTCTCCATTCGGCGAGTCAAGATGACGGTGACGTCCCGGCCGATGGTGGCCCTGATCGGCGGTGAGAGCACATGACCCGGTGGAGCACCGACCCTGGTGACGCCAAAGGTGCAGTCCACACTGGTCACGCGCGGCCGACCGTAGAGGGTCTCCAGGTCCGAGGGTGGCCACGTGTCCGACCATCGAAGTCGAAGCCCAATCCCGACAAACTCGGTTGCTCCGAAATGCCCTCCATGACCTTCACCGCACCCGTATGGTGTGTCCGCTCCGCCGCCGCCGGCTCCGCACGGCCAGGTCCGGCCGAGGCAGCTGCCCCCCGCGCGTTCGCTTGGCGAGCACATCGTCGTGCCCGATCGCCTCCGCGCTCGCGACGCGCGCCAGTCGATCCTGCCCCGCTCACGAGCTCCCCGAAGAGCGGCTGCCTACGCGGCCAGCAGCCTGGAGAAGTGGGCTTCGAGGGGGCTGAGGTCGTTCGGCGCCCCTTCTCCGCGTGCGTGCCCGGCCGCGTCGTAGCTGCCCATCGCTTCGTCGCTGCTCATTGTTTCGTCGGTGCGGATCGCTTCGTCGCGGATGGGTATGAGGGTGACGTCCGCCATGGTGAATGGCGCCCAATCGTCGAGGATGCCGAGGTGGTCGCTTGGGTAGCTGGTGTGGGTGCGCCCGATGGGGTCGGTCCAGGTGAC
>JBDIAJ010000104.1:0-14270 GCA_039812345.1 Nostocoides sp.
AAAGGCCAGGCGCTCGCTGCGCTCGCCCGATGCTTTCTGCTCCGCCCGGCCAAGGCTCGCTTCGCTCGCCGGCCGGGCGGGCCGCTCACGCCGGGCTCGCTGGCGCTCGCCCGCGCTCGCGGCGAGTGGCGCACCCACCCACGGGGGGCTTCGCCCCACCCACGGGGGGCTTCGCCCCCCGTGCGCCCCCCGAAAGGCCAGGCGCTCGCTGCGCTCGCCCGATGCTTTCTGCTCCGCCCGGCCAAGGCTCGCTTCGCTCGCCGGCCGGGGGCCTGTGGAGAACCAACGACACGTTGTGGGTGCGTGTGGTTACAGTGGTTGACATGGCGCGCGCGCGGGGACAGCGGCTCTCCCGGGATGCCGTCGCGGCGATCGGGGGGATCTCGGCGCGCGGGGCGGAGGACGTGCTGGCGGCTGCCCCGTTCGTCGAGGACCGGGCGACCCAACGCGCCATCGACGCGACGCTCGACCAACTCGCGGACGCGTTGCGGATGCTCGCCGGCCAAGCCGACTACGTGGCCGCCGCCTGGCCCACGCCGGCCCACCCGGCCCCGTCCGGGCCGGCCGTGACGCCGTCTCGCTTCGACGTCCCGCGACGGCGATGAAGTCGCTGGACTCGCCCTCGGTCACCGCAACCGGCGCCCGGCTCCGGCACCTCGCCGGCGAACTGCGCGCCGCGGCCGACTCCGGCGACCACGCCCGCCCCTGCCCGCCGGCCCTGCGCGCGGACGCCGCCCTCGCCGAGGCCGCCGCGGTCGACCTGGCGACGGTCGCCGACGCCTGCGGGGTCGACCTCGCCGCCTTCGCGTATGCCGCGGCCGCCCTCGACCGCGACCGTGCCCTCCTCGAGGCCGAGGCCGCCACCCTCGGCCTGCTCGTCGACGGCACCGACGTCCGCCCGGCCCCTGGCCTGCGCCCGGTGTCCGATCCCGACCGCGAACTCACCGCCCGCTCCGGGCAGGCCGCCATCCGCCGTCGGCTCCTCCTGTGGACCGAGTCCCGCGCGCGGCTCGACGCCGACCTCCGGGCGGCCCTGACGCGGCATACCGACATCCTGGCGGCGATCGCCGATCGCCTCCGCTGACCGCCTCCCCTGACCGAGCGAAGGCCGCCGAGCCTGGCTCGGTCCGAAGGACTTCCTGCCGGATCACGACCCGCCCGCGGGTTTTCCGTCGGGCACCGGGAGCCGATACCCTCGAACGGGAACCCGGCAACGCCGCCGGCCCGAACGTGAACGGAGTGGAGAGCCGTGCCCCAGCACGAGGCCGCACGCACTGAACGCCTCGAGGAAGCCGCCCGCCGAGGCGAGGCGAAGGGCGGCCCGCCACTGCAGGCCTTCCTCGACGCCTACTACCGACACGTCCCCGCCGAGGAGATCCTCGCGCGCAGCGCCGACGACCTCCTCTCGATGGCCCTGGCCCACCGCGATCTGGCCGGGGATCGGCCGGTCGGCACGGCGACCGTCGCGTGCGTCAACCCGACGATCGAGTCCGAGGGCTGGAGCAGCCCGCACACCGTCGTCCAGATCGTCACCGACGACCGGCCCTTCCTCGTGGACTCGGTGACGGCCCACCTCGAGGGGATGGACCGGCCGATCCACGCGGTCATCCACCCGGTGATGGTCGTCCGACGCAGCGCCGACGGCCACCTCGACGACATCGTCCTCGACGCCGACCAGTCCACTCCCGAGGACGTCGCCGCCCACTCGTATGGCGAGTTGCGCGAGTCCTGGATTCACATCGAGATCAGCCGCGAGAGCGACGACGCCACCCGCCACGCCATCGTCACCGGCCTGACCAAGGTCCTCTCCGACGTCCGTGAGGCGGTCGAGGACTGGCCCAAGATGCGAGCCCGCGCCCAGGCGCTCGCCGCCGAGTTTCGCTCCCACGCGCCCAAGGGCATCGCCAAGGGGGAGGCCGCTCAGGCGGCCGACTTCCTCGACTGGCTGGTCGAGAACCACTTCACCTTCCTCGGCGCCCGCGACTACTCCCTCGTCCCGGGCAAGGGCGGCGCGCACCTCACCACGGCCTCCGGCTCCGGGCTGGGCCTGCTGCGCTCCGACCCGGCCATGGCGCGCCAGCTGACGACCCTCAGCGGCGCCGCCCTCGACAAGGCGCTCGAACGCCGCGTCCTCTTCATCACCAAGGCCAACTCGCGCGCCACCGTCCACCGCCCGGTCTACCTCGACTACATCGGCGTCCGCCGATTCGACGGCGACGGTGCCGTCATCGGGGAGCACCGCTTCCTCGGCCTGTTCACCGCCAGCGCGTATGCCGATTCCGTCCTTCGGATCCCCTACGTCAAGGACAAGATCGCCGAAGTCATGACGACCTCGGGATTCCCCGTCGAGTCCCACTCCGGCAAGGACCTGCTCGGCATCCTCGAGAACTACCCCCGCGACGAGATCTTCCAGGCCAGCACGGCCCAACTCCTCGACGTCGCCTCGCAGGTGGTGCATCTGAAGGAGAAGCGGCGCTGCCGCCTGTTCTGCCGACTCGATGACTTCGGCCGGTTCGTCTCGGCGCTGGTCTTCATCCCGCGAGACCGCTACAACACCGCCGTCCGGCACCGGATGGAGCAGATCCTCGCCGAGGCGTATGGCGCCACGAGCGTCGACTTCACCACCCGCGTCTCGGAGTCCGCCCTCGCGCAGGTCCACTTCGTCCTCCGCCTGCCGGCCCAGTCCCACACCCTCGGTGTCGACCTGCCCGCCCTGGAGAGCAAGGTCGCCGAGGCGACTCGCACGTGGGACGAAGACCTCGTCGACGCCTCCCTGCGCGAGCTCGGCGAGGAGGCGACCGCCCGCGTCGCCGGGCTCTACGGTCGGGCGTTCCCCACGTCATACAAGGAGGACTTCTCCGTCAAACAGGGCGTCGCCGACATCCGGCACCTCGACGCCCTCGACGACGTCGACTCGACCGCCCTGGTCCTCTACAAGCCACGCTGGAACCCGGAGACGATCCGCCGGTTCAAGCTGTTCCGCCGGGCGCCGTTGTCGCTGACCGAGGTGCTGCCCCTGTTCACCCACATGGGGGTGGAGGTCGTCGACGAGCGGCCCTACGCCCTGACCCGCCGGGACGGTCAGGAGCAGTTCGTCTACGACTTCGGCCTTCGGGTCAAGGACGACACCCTGTGGACTTCCATGACCCACTCCCGGCTGCGCGAGCTGTTCGAGAGCGCGGTCGACGCGGTCTGGCACGGTCGCGCCGAGTCCGACGGGTTCAACGCGCTCGTCCTCCGGGCGCAGCTGACCTGGCGGCAGATCGTCATCCTCCGGGCGATCGCCAAGTACCTCCGGCAGACGCGTTCGGCCTTCAGCCAGAGCTACGTCGAGGCCGCGCTGCTGCACAACTGGCGGATCGCGACGCTGCTCGTCGCCCTCTTCGAGGCGCGGTTCGACCCCGACCGCCCCGACGACACGCGCGCGGAGGAGCAGGAGCGGCTGGTGGCCGCGGTGATCGAGGCCCTCGACGACGTCGCCAGCCTCGACGAGGACCGAATCATCCGGGCCTTCCTCGGGGTCATCCGGGCGACCCTGCGCACCAACTACTTCCAGCGCGACGCCGCCGGCGAGCCCAAGGACTACCTGTCGATCAAGCTCGACCCGCGGATCGTCCCGGACCTCCCGGCCCCGCGCCCCGCGTTCGAGATCTGGGTCTACAGCCCCCGTGTCGAGGGCGTCCACCTCCGATTCGGCCCGGTCGCCCGCGGCGGCCTGCGCTGGAGCGACCGGCGCGAGGACTTCCGCACCGAGATCCTCGGCCTGGTCAAGGCCCAGATGGTCAAGAACGCCGTCATCGTCCCGACCGGCAGCAAGGGCGGGTTCTATCCCAAGCACCTGCCCGAGGACGCGGCGGGCCGACGGGAGGAGGGCATCGCGGCATACCGGATCTTCATCTCGGGACTGCTCGACCTGACCGACAACCGCGTCGGCGACGCGATCGTCGCGCCCGAGCGGACCGTCCGTCTTGACGGGGACGACCCCTACCTCGTCGTGGCCGCCGACAAGGGGACAGCGACCTTCTCCGACATCGCCAACGCGGTCTCGCAGGACTACGGCTTCTGGCTCGACGACGCCTTCGCCTCGGGCGGATCGAGCGGATACGACCACAAGGCCATGGGGATCACCGCGCGGGGCGCGTGGGAGTCGGTCAAGCGGCACTTCCGCGAACTCGGCGTAGACACCCAGACGGAGGACTTCACCGTCGTCGGCGTCGGCGACATGAGCGGTGACGTGTTCGGCAACGGAATGCTCCTGTCGGAGCACATCCGGCTCGTCGCCGCCTTCGACCACCGGCACGTCTTCGTCGATCCCGACCCCGACCCCGCCGTCTCGTATGCCGAGCGCCGCCGCCTCTTCGACCTCCCCGGGTCGTCGTGGGCGAGCTACGACACCACGCTGCTCAGCGAGGGCGGTGGGGTGTGGGCGCGCTCCCGCAAGGCGATTCCGGTGAGCGCTCCCATGCGGGCCGTGCTCGGCCTCGCCGACGAGGTCACGTCGATGACCCCGAACGACCTCATCCACGCGATCCTCCTCGCCCCGGTCGACCTGCTGTGGAACGGCGGCATCGGCACCTATGTCAAGGCGTCGGAGGAGACCAGCGACGACGTCGGTGACCGCGCCAACGACGCCATCCGCGTCGACGGTGCCGAGTTGCGGGTCAAGGTCGTCGGCGAGGGCGGCAACCTCGGGCTCTCCCAGCGAGGGCGGATCGAGGCGGCCCTGGCCGGGGTGCGGGTCAACACCGACGCCATCGACAACTCGGCGGGGGTCGACACCTCCGACCACGAGGTCAACATCAAGATCCTCCTGCGCGAGGTCGTCCGCCAGGAGGACCTCACCCTCAAACAGCGCAACCGGCTGCTCGCGTCGATGACGGACGAGGTCGCCGCCCAGGTGCTGCGGGACAACTACGAGCAGAACGTCCTGCTCGGCAACGCCCGGGCGCAGCAGTTCGAGATGCTCGATGTCCACACCCGGTTGATCCACTGGCTCGAGGAGCGCGGCGATCTCGACCGCGACATCGAGTACCTCCCGTCCGACATCGAGCTCGCCGAACGGGCGGAGACGGGCCGCGGCCTGACGTCGCCGGAGTTCTCCGTGCTCGTCGCCTACGCCAAGCTCGCCCTGAAGGCCGACCTGCTGCCCACCGGGTTGCCCGACGATCCGTGGTTCCAGCGGACGCTGCGCGAATACTTCCCCGGCCCGATCCAGGACGGCTTCGCCGAGGCGATCGCCGCCCACCCGCTGCGCCGCGAGATCATCACCAACGCCGTCGCCAACTCGCTCGTCAACCGGGGCGGGATCACCTACGTCTTCCGGGCGATGGAGGAGACCGGAGCCGGGGCCGAGCAGATCGCCCGGGCGTTCGTCATCGCCCGCGAGGTGTTCGGGCTGCCGGAGTTCGTCGCGGCGGCCGAGGGCCTCGACAATGTCGTCACCACCGGCGCTCAGACCCGCCTCTACCTCGAGTTCCGTCGCCTCCTCGACCGGGCCGCCCGCTGGTTCATCGCCAACCGTCCCGTCCGCCTCGACGTCGCCGGCGAGGTCGACCGGTATGCCGCGATCGTCCGGGACTGGATCCCGCGCCTGTCCGAGGTGCTCGTCGGCAGCGAGGCCGAGCGGCTCCGGGCGTCCGCCCAGGGGTATGCCGACCAGGACGTCCCCGCCGACCTCGCCCTCCGCACCGCCGGGCTCCTCGACGCCTTCTCGCTCCTCGACTGCGCCGACCTGGTCGCCGCGAGCGGGGAACACCCGGACGACGTCGTCCCACTCTATTTCCGCGTGTCCGAGCGGTTCGGGGTCGATGCGCTGCTGCACCGGATCACCTCGCTTCCGCGCGGGGACCGCTGGGACGCGTTGGCGCGGGGGGCGCTGCGGGACGACCTCTACGGCGTCCTCAAGGCGCTGACCCACAACGTCCTCGACGCCACCGACGCCGGCGCGGCGCCCGACGAGCGGGTCGACGCATGGGTCGAGGCCAATCGGGAGAACCTCGCCCGGGCGCAGCGGGCGCTCGGCGGGATCGAGCGGCTGGAGAAACCGACCATCGCGGCGATGTCCGTGGCCCTGAGGACGCTGCGCTCGGTCGTTCGGACCGGCTGAGGGGGTCGGCGCGGGTCGCGTCCGATCGCACCCGGCCGACCGCTTAGGCTCGCACCGTGGTCGGGACCCTCGGCGAACAGCTGCGCACGGAGACCTCGCTCGATGAAGCGGGGATCGAACGGCTGCACCTGCTCATGGGCGACTGGCAGCTGCTCGCCGACCTCTCCTTCGCTGACCTCGTCCTCTGGGTCCGGGTCCGGGACGACCGGTGGCGGGCGGTCGGGCACGTGCGGCCGACGACCGGCCAGATGGTCTTCTTCGAGGACATCGTCGGGCAGTATGCCGTCGGCGACCGAGGCGTCCTCCTGCGCCGGGCCTACAACGAGCAGGAGGTCCTGCGCCGCGGGGGTCCGGTACTCGACCGGGATCAGGCGATCCGGGAGGAGGCCATCCCGGTGCGGGGGGCGGGCGGGATCATCGGCGTCGTCACTCGGCATACGAACCTCGCGGCGATGCCGACCCCGAGTCGACTGGAGTTGAGTTTCCAGGCGCTCGCCGGCGCGCTGGTGCGGATGATCAGTGCGGGGGAGTGGCCGCAGGCCGGGGCGCCGACCGGATTCCGGCGGGGCGCGCCACGGGTCAGTGACGGGGTGGTCCACCTCAACACCGACGGCCTCGTCCTCTATGCCACCCCCAACGCCCTCAGCGCCGTCCATCGCCTCGGGCACGTCGGGGACGTCATCGGCGAGCTGTTCAGCCAGGTCATCACCGGCGTCCTCACCGACCGGATCGCGGTGGACGAGTCGCTCGCCGTCGTCCTGACCGGTCGGGCGGCGTGGCGCTCCGACGTCGGCACCCGCAGCGGCGCCGTCGCGTTCCGGGCGATCCCGCTGACCGAGGGAGGCGAACGGACCGGCGCGATCATCCTCCTGCGCGACGTCTCCGAACTGCGCCGACGCGAACACGAACTGCTCTCCAAGGAAGCGACCATCCGGGAGATCCATCACCGGGTGAAGAACAACCTGCAGACCGTCGCCGCGCTGCTGCGCCTCCAGGCCCGCCGGCTGCCCGACGGGCCCGGCCGGGAAGCGCTCGATGAGTCGGTCCGGCGCGTCGGCACGATCGCGCTGGTCCACGAGACGCTGAGCCAGGGGTTCGACGAGACGGTCGACTTCGACGAGATCGTCGGCCGCAGCCTGCGGGTCGTCGTCGAGGTCGCGACGACGAGCGAGCAGGCGATCGCCTCCGAGGTCAGCGGAACCTTCGGGCGGATGCGCGCCGAGGACGCGATGGCGCTGGCGCTCATCCTCTCGGAGCTGATCCAGAACGCCGCCGAACATGCCCTCGCCGAGCGCGGGGGGACGATCCTGGTCACCGGCCACCGCGAGGCCGATCCGGACGGGGACGTCCTGGAGGTCTCCGTCTGCGACGACGGCGGCGGCCTGCCGACGGGCTTCCGCCCGAGCCGGGCCGGCCTCGGGACCCAGATCGTGATCTCGCTGGTGCAGGACCTGCGCGGGGCCATCCGATGGGAGGACAACACCCCACGCGGGACCCGCGTCCGCTTCTCCGCCCGCCTGCGCCCCCTCACCCGCGAGGAGGAATAACCACCCACGGGGGGCTTCGCCCCACCCACGGGGGGCTCCGCCCCCCGTGTCCCCCCACCCACAGGGGGCTTCGCCCCCCGTGTCCCCCCGGAAAGGCGAGGTCCGAGCTGCGCTCGGGCTGTCTTTCGCTCCGCAGATCCAAGGCTCGCTGCGCTCGCCGGATCTGCGGTCAACGACCTGCGCTTCGCTCGGTCGTTGAGGTGGGTGGGGGAGGGGGACCCGGCCGCACTCAGCCGGCGCGGCGGGCGCGGGCGTTGCGGCGCTTGAGGGCGCGGCGCTCGTCCTCGGACAGGCCGCCCCAGACACCGGAGTCCTGACCGGTGTCGATCGCCCACTTCAGGCACGTCTCGATGACGTCACACCGGCGGCATACGGCCTTGGCCTGCTCGATCTGCAGGATCGCCGGACCGGTGTTCCCGATGGGGAAGAACAGTTCGGGGTCCTCATCGAGGCAGGCAGCGCGGTCGCGCCAGTCCATGGGGGCGTACTCCTTGTTGCAGGGGCAGATTGGGCACAGTCGTCGTGCCGGGTGAAACGCGTGGTTCCGAGGCCCTGATGCGGGCACAGGCCATTGTCTCGGACAACGCCCGAACTAACAATGGTTCAGCGCTCAATTTTCTTCCCGGGGGCTCGTCTAGCCTGGGAATCGTGAGCAAAACCACCCCCGCGGGCACCGGTTCCGCAGCCCTGATCGCGGGTTTCGTCTGCGCCGTGGAGGCCCTGGCGCTGGTCGGCCTGGCCCTGGCGTATGCCGTCGGCATCCTCCGCGGGACCGAGGACAGCCTCGCCCGCACCCTCGCCTCGCTCGTGATGTTCCTCGTCGGCGCTGGGCTGCTCATCGCGATGGCGCGGGCCTGGCGGGCGGCGGCGGGCTGGCCGCGGATGGCGACCCTCGTCATCAACGCTCTCCTGGTCCCGGTGTCGTTCTCGCTCCTCCGGGGTAACGGCATACTCGTGGGTCTGCCGGTGTGCGCCCTCGCGGTCGCGGGGGTCGCCTCGGCGATCCTCGCCCGCCCCGACGGCGACTGACCCTCAGAAGAGGTCGCACCCGTCGCAGCCGTCGCATCCGCCACATCCGTCGCCGAAGTCGAGGAGATCGCCGGCCGAGCTGAGGAAGTTGCCGGCCGCGCTCGTCACCTCACCGAGCCCGTCTCCGAGGACGTCAGTCAGATCGACCAGGTCGAGGTCGAGCCCGTCGGTCAGTCCGGCGAGGCCCCCGACGAGGTCGCCGGCGTCGCCGAGATCGATCACCGCGCCCGCCACATTGGCGAGCAGGTCGACACCGTCCAGCCAGGTCAGATCGAAGAAGGCGTCTCCGATCCCGCTCAGATGCGCCTGCGCGGCCACCTCCGCGAACGTGCGCGCCCACCGATCGGCGACCCCGAAGACCATGGCGTACGGGAGGTAGCGCGAGAACAGGTCGCTCGCCTCCTCGAACCGGATCTGGTTGGCCTCGGCCTTGGTGAGGTACTCCCGGAAGCCCAGCGCCTGGATCCGCGCCGCCGTCCCCTCCGCCGTGCGTGGGGTGCGGCCGCGCATCCCGACGAAGAGCACGACAGCGGCGATCGCGATCCCCCCACCCAGCGCGTATGCGGCATTCCTCGCCGACGTCGCCAGGTCCGCGCTCGCCGCGGCCCCCGCGCACAGGGCGAGACCGACGAGGAGGAGCGGGGCGCCGAGGCACCCGAGGCGGCGATTGCGATCGCGCGGGTGGCGGGCGTACCACCCGCGATCCACGACCTCCCGATAGAGGCCGATCTGCGCCTCGCGCATGGTCAGGTCGAAGCCGCGACGCTTGAGGTCGCCGACCGTCACGTCGTCGCCGTGGGCGAACACCCGCGTCAACAGGTGCTCCTCGAACGGCAGCAGCGGCCCCTCGGGTGCCGGCGTCGTCCGGATCAGGCGCCAGTCCCGCCCCCGCGCCGGTGTGGCCGCGCGCGGCCCGCGGCCCGGCGGGGGCGGTGGCGGGGGTGGTGCGGTCGGATCGGTCGACTCGGGGTGGAGGCGCAGGTAGCCGCGCACCGCCAGGTCGATCAGCGTCGCGCTAACGTCGACGACATCGGCCGACCCGTCGATCACGGTGCCGACGAGCCCAGGCGTCATGCCGTCCGGCGGCGTGAACCGCACCGCGACCGGTCCGGACCACTCCGAGCGCCCGCGATCGATCCGGCGTCGCGTGACCTGCTGGCCGAGTCCCGGCACCTCGCCCGGCGTGACGCCGGCGAACATCTCATCCCGCCTCCGCCGGCGGAACCACAGGACCGCCGGTGCGATGACGAGCACCGGGAGCACCAACAGCACGATGTCGTATGCCGTGTCCGGCGTCATCCGATCCCCTCACCACCCGCGTCGTGTCCGCGCGCAGCCTACTGGGCGCGTCGGGCTGTGCGCCGGAAAGCCTGTCTTCGCGCCGGTTGCTCTCCGGCGCGGGAACGGGGTTGTGGCACCGGCGGAAAGTCGCGGCGTAGCGGGTGGAAGTCATGCCGGGGGCCTCGGGGGTTGACAGCACCGCGACAGTTCGGCAGCCGAAAGTCGTTGGTGCACAGTCCCGGCGGAATCGCCGCCGGGCGACAACCGCAAGGACGTGACCATCACATGGCCATCTCGAAGATCGCCGGGGCCGCCGTCGCCCTGGCTGCCGCCGGCGTCGTCGTCGGCGGCGCCGCGCTCGCCAACGCCGCGAGCGACCACGCCACCACCACGACCACGACGACCTCCGCCTCCGCGCCCGCCATCGTCGGCGGCACGGGGCAGACCGCCACGGGCCAGACCGGCACCGGCCAGATGCCGAGCGGTCAGATGCCCACCGGCCAGATGCCGAGCGGTCAGGCGGGCGGCGCCGCGGCGTCCCAGGACGCGACGGTCACCGGCGACGAGGCGGCCAAGGTCATCGCGGCCGTCCAGGCGAAGGACTCGACCGTCACCGTCGACACCGTGCTCGAGGACGCCGACGGCTCATATGACGCGCTCGGCACCCGTAGCGGCCAGCCGGTGTTCTATGAGGTCAGCGCCGACCTGGCGACGATCACCGAGAACACCGCCGGGCCGATGGGGGCCGGTGCTCCGGCCGGGGCTGCCGGCACCACCCAGCAGGGCACCACCCAGCAGGGCACCACCCAGCAGGGCACCACCCTCTCACCGACCGGCTGAACGGGTCCGGGCGAGAAGCCGCCGCCGCTCAGCCGCGCTTGTCGAGCTCGGCGAGGATCGCCGGGATGACCTCGTGCATGTCGCCGACGATGGCGTATGACGCCTTGGTCACCATCGGCGCCTCGGCGTCGGTGTTGATCGCGATGATCGTCTTGGACGAGGAGCAGCCGGCCCAGTGCTGGATGGCGCCGGAGATGCCGCACGGGACATAGAGGTCCGGGTTGATCCGGTTGCCGGTCTGGCCGACCTGTTCGTGGTGGGGGCGCCAGCCGAGCGAGGTGACGACGCGGGAGACGCCGACGACGCCGCCGAGCTTCGCCGCGAGCGCGTCGACCCCGCCGAATCCGTCCGGGCCGCCGGCCCCGCGCCCGGCACCGATGACGACCTTCGCCTTCGTCAGGCTGGCGCCGTCGCCGCCGGAGCGGGGCGCGACCGAGACGACCCGGGCCCGCAGGTCCTCAGGCTGGATCTGCGACGTCACGGTCACGACCGCCGCCGCACCGGGCGTCGCGGCCGGTGCCGGCTCGATCGCGTGGCCGGCCACGGTGAGGATCGCCGGCGTCAGTCGGAGGATCGTCGTCTCGACGACCGCCCCGCCCACGACCTGCCGCTGGACGACGAACGCCGCCCCGTCGACGCTGACCGACACGGCGTTCGCCGCCATCGGCAGGTCCAGGCGCGCGGCCACGTGGGCGAGCACCTCGCCGCCACGCGGGCTCCCGCCGGCGACCAACGCCGTCGCCTCCGCCGACCCGAGGACCCCGGCGACGACGCTCGCCCAGGCGGCCGCGGCATACGACGCGAGGTCGGGGCTGTCGGCGACATGCACCGTGGCGACGCCCTGCGTGGCGCAGTCGGCGACGACGCCGGACAGGTCGGTTCCGGGCGCGGCGAGGACGACCGCGTCCACCGGCCCACCCAGGCCGCGCGCGAAGGTCAGCGCCTCCTGCGACACCAGGGCCGCACGACCGTCCTCGACTTCGACGAGAACGAGAATCATCGGATCACTCCCAACTCCACGAGGGTCGCGACGAAGGCCGGCGCCGCGGCGGGACCCGCGCCGAGGATCTGGACGTGGTTCGGCGGGGGCGGCGGTACGACCAGTGCCTGCCGCCCGGAGCCGGCCGGGCTCGCCGCCGGCGTCCGGTTCTCCACCGGCGCCTTCTTCGCCTTCATCCGGCCCATGACCGACGGATACCGCGGCTCGACCCCGCCTTCGAGAATGGTGACGACCGCCGGAAGCGCCACCCGATAGGTCTCCGTCCCATCCGGCCCCTCCCCGGTGAGCACGGCCTCGCCGCCGTCGACGCTGACATTCTGGATGCCGGTGACGACGGGCCGCCCGAGGGCATAGGCGAGCCGGACACCCACCTGGAAGTCGCCGGTGTCGGCGGCGTCGTTCCCGAGCAACACCAGGTCGTATGCCGATCCCTCCGCCGCCCGTGCCGTCACCACCGCGGCGATCTCGCGGGCGACGTCGGCCGGCCCGAACGCGTCGGCGTCCGCCTCGATGTGGATCGCGTCGGTCATCCCGACGGCGAGCGCGGAGCGGAGCTGGTCGATGGCGTCGGCGGGGCCGAGGGTGAGGACGGTCGCCCGTCCGCCGTCGGCGGCTTGGACCGCGAGTTCGACGGCGCACTCCTCGTTGGGGCTGATCGTGTAGCCGGAGTGGGTGCCGTCGATGCCGAGGCCGTCGGCGGTCAGCGAGATCTCGCCGGTCGCCTCGGGGACCCGCTTGATGCAGACGAGGACGTTGCTCATGCGTTGCCCTTGATCCGGTCGTTGGCCGGGTCGAACAACGGCGTCGCGTCGACGGCGGCGACGGTGACGGGGTAGAGCTCGTCCATGTAGCACACGGCCAGCTGCTCCCCGAGGACGGCGTGGTCCGGCGGGAGATAGGCCATGAGGACGTGCTTGCCGAGGCTCGGGGCCGAGCCCGCGGTGGTCACGTAGGGGTGCCAGCCGTGCGTGCCGGCGAGTTCCTCGCCCGCGCGGGTCAGGATCGGCTCCCCGCCGAGCATGTAGCGCTTGACGCCCGAGCTGCTCGTGTGGTCGTCGACGGTCAGCGAGCACAGGACCGTCTTGGGGGCCTCGGCGGCCTGGGCGACGATCGCGGCCTTGCCGATGAAGTCCTGGTCCTTGATCTTCGGCCGCTGCATGCCCGCCTCGGCGAGGGTGCGCTCGGTGTCGAGCTCGTAGCCGTAGGCGCGGTAGCCCTTCTCGATCCGCCCGGTCGTGCCATAGACGCCGATCCCGACCGGGATCAGCCCGTGGGCCGCCCCGGCCTCGAGCAGCCTGGCCCACAGGGCGGCACCGGTCTCGACTGGGGTGTAGAGCTCCCAGCCGTATTCCCCGACATAGGAGATCCGCGAGGCGAGGACGGAGAGGTTGCCGACCTCGATCTCGCGGCAGGTGCCGAAGGCGAAGCCCTCCCGCGAGACGTCGTCGCGGGTCACCGAGGCCAGGATGTCGCGGGCGTTGGGCCCCCAGAGGCCGATGGTGGTGAAGGAGGAGGTGAGGTCGACGACGACGGCACCGTCCGGCATCCGGTCGGCGAACCACTTCAGGTCGGCCATGCCGTGCGCGCCGCCGGTGACGACCCGGAACCGGTCGTGCGCCAGGCGCATGACCGTCAGGTCGGAGCGGAAGCCGCCGCGCTCGTCGAGGACCGGGGTGTAGACGACCCGCCCGACCTTGACGTCGGCCTGGGCGACGATGATCCGCTGGACGGCGTCGAGCGCGCTCGGGCCGACGATGTCGAAGACGCAGAAGGCCGACAGGTCGACCAGACCGGCGCTCTCGCGCATCTGGAGGTGCTCGGCGTTGATGATCGGGCTCCACCACCGCGCGTCCCACTCGTGCTCGCGCGGCATGACCGCGTCGCCGAACTTCTCGACCAGGCCGGCGTTCGACTCATACCAGTGCGGGCGCTCCCAGCCGGCGGTCTCGAAGAAGACCGCGCCGAGCTCCTTCTCGGAGGCGTGCATCGGGGCCAGCCGGACCTCGCGCGAGGAGGCGTACTGCTCGCTCGGGTGGACGATGCCGTAGGTCTTGTTGAACGACTCCGAGGTCCGCGCGCGGATGTGCTCGCGGGTCTTCTGGTGGGGATAGAAGCGGGCGACGTCGCTGTGCCCGAGGTCGATCTCGGGGTTGCCGTGGACCATCCACTCGGCCACCGCGCGGGAGGTGCCGGGGCCCTCCTTGATCCAGACCGCGCTGGCGGTCCACAGGCCCTTGACCTCGGGCAGCTCACCGAGGATCGGGAAGCCGTCCGGGGTCAGGGAGAGCAGGCCGTTGATGGCATACCGGATCTCGGCCCGCTCGTCGCCGAGCAGCTCGGGCATCAGCTCGAGGGCCTGCTCGAGCTGCGGGTCGAAGTCGTCGGAGGTGAACGGCATCTCGGTGGGGGAGAGCTTGGCCTGCTCGATGCTCGGGATCTCCTCGGCGTCCATGAGGATCGGCCGGTG
>JBDIAJ010000105.1:0-14058 GCA_039812345.1 Nostocoides sp.
GGCTACTTCGCGCTCGTCATGGCGACCGGCATCATCTCGGTCGGGCTCGATCTGATCGGCTCCGTCCTCCTGTCGCGGTTGTTGCTGGCCGGGATGGTGGCGGCCTTCGTCGTCCTCGTGGTGCTGACCGGCTGGCGGCTGGCCGCCTTTCGGGAGGCGGTGGCCATCGACTTCCTCGACCCCCGCAGGGCGTTCGGGTTCTTCACCCTCATCGCGGGGACCAACGTGGTGGGGGTCCGGCTGGCGATGGCCGGTCACACCGCCGCGACCGCGGCCCTGCTCGCCGTGGCCGCCCTGCTGTGGCTGGTGCTCGGCTATGTCATCCCCTGGACGGCGGTCCTCGGACCACACGCCCGGCCGATCGTCGCCGCCGCCAATGGCACGTGGTTCATCTGGGTGGTGGCCAGCCAGTCGGTGGCGATCTCCGCCGCCACCCTCGAGCGGGTCTATGAGCCGGCGCGGCGGGTGCTGGCCGTCATGGCGGTCTTCTCCTGGTCGGTCGGGGTCTTCCTGTATGCCGCCGCGGGCGTCTTCGTCGCGGCCCGGATGCTGCTCTACGAATTCCGGGCGATCGACCTCGATCCGCCCTATTGGGTGGCGATGGGGGCGAGTTCGATCACCGTCCTCGCGGGGGCGCGGATCGTCGAGATGGCCGATGCGCCGATGGTCGATGCCACCCGGGGGCTCATCGCCGGTGCCTCCGTGCTGTTCTGGGCGTTCGCGACGTGGCTCATTCCCGCCCTCGTCGCGGCCGGCTGGTGGCGGCATATCCGTCACCAGGTGCCGCTGACCTATGAGGCCACCCTGTGGAGCATCATCTTCCCGCTGGGGATGTATGCCGTGGCCGGCATCTATCTCGGGCGGGCCGATCACCTGCCGATCGTCGGCGGGATCGGGCGGATGTGGATCTGGGTGGCCCTGGCTGCCTGGGCCGTCACGACGGCCGCGATGCTGCGCCACGTGGTCAGGTCGGTGTTCTTGCCGCCGCGCTGATCATCATCGCCGCGCCGGACCGACGGTGATCGGTTCAGCCGCGCTGCCGTGCCCAGTCGAGGAACGCCTCGACGGCGTCGGCCGTGATCCGGGCCCGGACGGATCCGAACCGGTCGAAACTGTGTTGGGTGCCCGGGAGTTCGATGAACGCGACGGGGTTTCGCGATGCCCGGGCGAGGTGTTCGGCGACCGCCCGGGCGTGGTCCACGGGGACCGCGGTGTCGTTCCGGCCGTGAATGATCAGGACCGGAGGCGCGTCGGCGTCGGCGAGCAGGGCTGGTGAGCTGTCCGGGGCAGCGGTTCGGGGGCCGAGGTATCCGTAGAGTGCGATCGCCGCGGCCACGGTGGTGTCGGCATCCTCGAATCCGGGCTGCAGCCAGGCCTGGCCGGGGGTGAGCGCGGCGCTGACCGCCAAGTGCGCGCCGGCCGAGCAGCCGGCGATGAAGATCGACCCCGGGTCAGCGCCCAGCTCCTGGGCATGCGCCCGGGTCCAGGCGATCAGCCTCTTGGTGTCGATGAGCGGGTTGGGGTGCTGGCCCTGGCCCCGCAGGCGATAGTTGCCGCTGAGACACAGCCACCCGTGTGCGGCGAGCTGGTTGAGCATGGTGACGCTCTCGCGGCTCTTGCCTCCGGAGACGAATCCGCCGCCGTGGAGGTGGATGAGCACCGGACGAGCCGACCCGGTCGCTCGTCCGCGATAAAGGTCGACGTGGTTGGCCGCGTCCGGGCCATAGGCCAGGTTGCGGCGTCGCGTGACGCGCCGGTCCCGACGCTGGAAGGGCAGGAGGACGCCTGGCCACCACGGTATGGGAGGGAGGGTGGCGCCCTTGTCGTCAGCGCGCCGCTCGGTGCGTCGATCCGGACCGAGCCCGCGATCGAGGCCGCGTTCCAGCGTCGCCCGCGCGGCTCCGGCCCGGACCTGCAGCCAGATGAGTCCGGCAACGGTCGCGCCGGCGAGAACGCCGGTGCCGGCGATCTCCACCGGGCCGGCCGGCCGGCCGCCGAACAGCATCGATGTGACGAAGGCGGCGAGGAGAACCGACGGGATCTCGTTGATCGACATCGTGGCCACGAAGACCGCGTAGGCGAATGGCCCGCGGCGCAGCGGTGGTCGCACGGCGGCGGCGACGAAGATCAGCCAGATCGCGGCGGTGACCATCACGAGCCCGGTGGCCCTGAGCCGGGCAGCGGGTGGATCTCGTGCCGCACCAGGCGGCCGTCGGTGATCTCGAGCTCACCGTAGGTGCCGACCGGCTGGCGCCGCCGGTCGGTGGGGGAGCCGGGGTTGAACAGCTGCACCCCGGCCTCGACGGCATCGACGGGGATGTGCGAGTGGCCGAAGACGACCAGATCGGCGGTCGGGAACCGACGCCGCATCCGGCGCCCCCGGCCCTCGCGCGGTCCGGAGTCGTGGATCATCGCGACCCGCACCCCGCCGAGCACCAGCTCGAGCGTCTCGGGCGCGCCCCACGCGGCGACGTCGGGTCGGTCGTTGTTGCCGAGCACCACGTGGAGCGGCGCGTACCCGGTGAGCGCGTCGAGCACGTCCGCGGTGCACACGTCCCCGGCGTGCAGGATCAGGTCGGCCCGCGCGAGCGGCTCGCGCAGCCCGTCGGGGATCCCTCGCCAGCGCCGCGGTGCGTGGGTGTCGGCGAGGGCCAGGATCCGCATACGGTCAGTCTGCCGCCGGAGCGGGCGCGATCCGAACGGGCGCGAGGCCTGCCGACGGCCGGCCAGGCGAGAGCCGCCGATGAGCCGCCACTGGTTGACTGGCCCCATGACCAGCAAGCGGCGCCCACCCGATCCCGACGACCCGATGCAGCAGGCCATCCGGCGGGTGGCCGACCAGCTCCTGGCGAGCGACAACCCGCAGGCGGGGCTGGCGGGGCTGCTGCGGCACCTGTCGGCGCCGGCCGGCCCGCCGGTCGCGGCCACCGGGATGATGGCGTGGCGGGACAACCCGCACATCGCGCTGCCGAAACCGCCGGCCCAACCGCAGATCCTCACCCTGCGCGTCGACATCCACGGCGCGCGGCCCCCGATCTGGCGGCGCCTCGACGTGCGCGGCGAGCTGCCGCTGGACGAGGTTCACGACATCCTCCAGGTGACCTTCGGCTGGACGGACACTCACCTGCACCGATTCGGCGGGCCTGGCGTCCGCGCGTGGGACCGGCCCTACTTCATCACCGAGGCCGACGCGAGCGAGGGCGAGGACGGAACACCGGAGTACGAGGCCCGCCTCGACCAGGTCCTCCGGGCACCTGGTGACCGGCTCACCTACCTCTACGACTTCGGCGACGACTGGATTCACGACATCAAGCTCGAGAAGCGACGTCCGGCAACCGAGTCCGATCCACCGGCCGTATGCCGCGCCGGCCGCAACGCGGGACCGCCCGAGGACGTGGGGGGCATCTGGAGTTGGAACGAGCTCGCCGAGGCGCTCCGCGCCGACCCCGATCCCCGGGCGCTCTCCGGGGACCTGGAGATGTATGCCGAGTGGCTCCCCGAGGACATCGCCCCCGCGGCCTTCGACCTGGAGGCGACCAACGACCTGCTCGCCGCCTGGTTCGCGCCGCCCGACCTGCCCCCGGTGCATCCGACGCTGGCGCGGCTGCTGGAGATCGCCGAGCCCACCGTCGCCACCCAGATCCTCCACCTGATCGCCCTGGCCGCGGACGACCCGTCCGAGCCGACCGCCGAGGAAGCGGCCGGGGCCCTGCGCCCGTGGCGAGCGATGATCGACGCGGCGGGCGCGGACGGCATACGGCTGACCCCGGCCGGGTGGATGGCACCCGCCGCGTGCGAGCGGATCTGGCACGAGAGCGGGCTGGCCTGGCCCGTGGGCAAGGGCAACCGCGAACAGCACACGCCCGAGTTGATCATGCTTCGGGAGGAGTGCACCCGGGCCGGGTTGATCCGCCGCGACAAGGGTGCCCTGGTGCTCTCGCCCATCGGGCGCCGGGCGGCCTCGGACCCGGAAGTTCTCGCGCGGACCGTCGCAGACAGCCTGATCGATGCCAAGGAGCCGTTCGACCGGGACGCGCGAGCGCTCACCCTCCTGCACCTCGCCGCGGGATGGCGCCCCGGCCCCGACGGCGTGGTCGAGGGGGCTGCGAGCTACGAGTGGGGCGCTCTGGCCGACGAGATCGCGCGGGTGCTCGCCGGCGCGGGTTGGCGGGCCTCCGGACCGCTTCGGTATGCCCGCGACACGACCCGGCTGCTGGACCTGCTCGCCGCGGGCCAGCCCGGCCTGCGGCGCGGCACCCTGCCCGACAGTGTCGCCGCCCGCGCCCTCGCCCGGCGAGCGATCTTCGTTCCCTAGCGAGCGGCGCGGCCGGGGCGGACTACGAGGCCAACGCGCTCGGGGAAGCCATTTCGGTGGTCTCGGTATGCCGCCGCGCCAGTTCCTCGGCTTCGCGCACGTCGACGAATCCGGAGTCGGTCGCGCAGTCGTGGCACACCATGGCCGCGCTCCGGCCGAGGTGGATGACCTCGGTGCAATGCGGCATACAGGAGGCGCCGGCGGCGTGGCCGTGGTCGCGTCGGTGAACCGCCGCCAACGTCACGGTCGCCACGGTGGCCCGGGTCTCGCTCTCCTGGCTGGTCATCACAAACCCCCTCGACGATGTTCTTGCCCTATAAGACTCCTGACGACCCCGGATGGATACCGACACGCCCGAACTCATCGATGACTCGGGGGTCGAGTCCGGGCGGTCCCGGACGGCGGATCGGCCGGGTCCGCCGACTCGAGACGCGCCAGCGACGATCGTTGTCCGTCGAAGGTGCTCAGGTGGCGGCGGCCGAGGCGCTGCGGGGGAGCGGGGGAGCCACCGGGGGGTACCGCGCTCGGTGACAACCACATCGGTCTCGTCCGTCACCTGATCGAGCACCGCGGCGGTGGGCGCGAGTAGCTCGCGCTCCTCACGTGCCCGGCTCACCGCAAGGGCTACCGCCTGGTAAGTCGGGTGATCACCCGACTTACCAGGCGGTAGCTTCGGAGGTGGGGGGACGCGGCCTGGCGCACGGTCACCCGCGGCCGAGGTAGCTCTCCTGGATCCGGCTGTCCGCCAACAACTCCGACGCGTCCCGGACATGACGACCTGGCCGGTCTCCGGCGCATACGCCGGCCGGCGGCGGTGAGGGCTGCGTCGACGCGTGTTGCCACGACTTGCGCGTCCCGTGGTAGCCCCACACGTCGAGTCCCCACCACGTCGAGAGGTCAGATAGGAGCCGTCGAGAGATCAGCAGATGATCTCTCGACGGCTCCTATCTGACCTCTCGACAGGGTTTATGTGACCTCTCGACGGGGTGGGCGTCAGGCGATGGTGATCTTGTCGATCCGCCAGTGTTTGGCGACCCAGACGACGTCGATGGTCAGGGTCACGGCCACGTCATCCGACGCCGCGACCTCGAGGCCCTTGGCGTCGACGACCCGGGTGCCCGGCTGGCGGCCGGCGACCGTGACGATGACGCGGTCGGCCGAGTCACCCGAGGCGGCGGTGACCGTGTCGACGAGGAGGATCGGACCGGCATACCGGTGCTTCTTGGCGACGAGTTCCCCCGAGAGGTCCTCGTACTTGTGGCATGCGACGCAGCCCGAGGTGCCCAGCCGCCCGACCAGACCGGACGCGGGCTTGGCGAAGGCGTAGTCGAGCAGGTCGAGGTAGTAGCGGGCGAAGGTCGCGCCGCCGGCGACGGTGTGCCGCGCGGCCGCCTTGGGGGCCGTCGGCACCCCGAGGGCGTATGCCGATTCCGACGCCGATCTGCCCGTCGTCGCCGGCCCCGAGAGGGTGGCGCTGATGGTGGCCGGTTGCGCGGACGCGTCGCCGCATCCGGTGAGGGACAGCGCGACGGCGACGGCCACCAGGGGCGCGGCGATCGCGGCATACCGACTCATTGCAGGTCTCCCGAGAATGTCAGGCCGGCACGGGCGGCGCCGGCGGGCCGTTCCGTACACCTCAAGCGTGACTCACGCGGGCCGGAATCGCCAAACCGGACTCCGCCGCGGAGGACCCGGTTCGCTCCGAAAGGCTTCCGGTGCCGACGCGGTCTGGTCAGGTGCCGAGGAGCGCCAGTGGGCCACGGCGATGCCGTCCGGTCGTCGATACGCGTGGGTACCCGTGGTGATCACGACCAGGTCGACGACGCTGCCCTGGAGCTGCTGGCGCAGCCACTTCAGGTGGCGCACGTCCGAGTCGGTGACCGCGGGCGAGACGACCCCGACCAGCCCCGCCAACCTGATGGCCCTTGTGCCGGCGCCACCACCGACTCAAGCAATCACCCGGCTGGACCGCCGCGATCCACCCCGACCTGACCGTCACCTGGACCGACCCCATCGGCCGCGCCCATACCAGCTACCCCAGCGACCACCTCGGCCTCCTCGACGACGACCGGCCAGCCGATTCCAGGGCTGACGCCGTGACCGCCGTGCCCACCCGAACGCGCACCGCGTCGGCTAGCGGCCCAGTTGGTCGTCGGAGAGGCCGGCGAGCCGGCAGAGGAAGAGCGCGAGGGCGAGGGCGGTGCGTTCGATCTCGGCCGGGTCGACGCTCTCGTTGGGGCTGTGGATGCGGCACTGGGGCTCCTCGACGCCGAGGAGGAGGATCTCGGCCTCCGGGTGCAACTCGCGGAGGGCGACGGCGAGAGGGATCGAGCCGCCCTGGCCGGTCGTGACCGGGTCGACGCCGAAGGCGGCCCGCATCGACTTGCGCATCGCCGCATACGCCGGGCCGTCGGTGACCGCCTCGAAGGGCGCGCCGAGCGTCAGCGGCTCGACGGTCACCTTGCCGTAGGGCGTGTGCCGCTTCAGGTGCTCGATCAGCAACTGCTGGGCGAGCGCGGCGTCCATGCCGGGCGGCACGCGGAGGTTGACGATCGCGCGGGCCCGCCCCTGGATGGCCGCGGAGACCTGGTCGACCGGCGGCGCGTCGATGGCGAGGACGGTCGCGGCGGGGCGGGCCCACAGCCGGTCGGCGATCGCCGTCGGCACGTCCTCGCCGGGATCGGTCAATGGGGCGACGCCGTCGACGAGATGCGCGTCGTGGGCGAACCGCGCCGAGGAGTATGCCGCACCCGCCCACGTGCCGGACCCGTCCAGGCCGTCGATGGTCGTCTCCCCGTTCGGCCCGCGCAGGGTCGCCAGGGTCGCGATCAGCGCCTGGAGCGCATCCGGCGCCGCCCCGCCGAACATCCCCGAGTGGGCGGGCACCGACATCGTGTCGACGGTGATCCGCACCGACCCGGTCCCGCGCAGGGTGGTCGTCAGGGTCGGCTGTCCCAGAGCGATATTGCCCGTGTCGGCGAGGACGACGACGTCGGCGCGCAGCAGTTCCGGGCGACGCCGGGCCAGCGCCTCCATCCCGCCACTGCTCTGCTCCTCCGAGCCCTCGACGACGACGGCGATCTCCAGCGGCCACCGGCCGACGACATCACGGACCGCACGCAGCGCGGTCAGCACGGCGACGAGATTGCCCTTGCAGTCGGCCGCCCCGCGGCCATACCAGCGGCCGCCGCGCTCGGTGAGCACCCACGGGTTGGTGTCCCACGCCTCCAGCGGTCCGGCCGGGACGACATCGTGGTGGGTGTAGAGGAGGACGGACGGGCCCTTGCCCCGGGTGCGGGCGAGGACCGCCAGCGAGCCGTCCGGAGTCGTCGTCGCCGTCACCGGCAGCCCCACCTCCGACAAGAGGCTCTCGGTCAGCGACGCCGCGGCGACGCACTCCGACACCGGCTCGACCGCGGGATTGAACACCGACCGGCACGAAACCAGGTGGGCGAGATCCGATTTCGCGCGCGGCATCAGCGCGCGAACGGCTCGGGCCAGGAGGCTGTGCACGAACTCCCCTATTCGTCGACCTGCGTCAGTGACCCGGGAATGAACCACGACCGACCGTCGTGGCGCCGGTCACGCCAATCATTCCAGGTGTTGCCGCCGATCGATCCACGCACCCGCGAGCACGACGCCGACCGTGAGGAACAGGCTCGCGGCGAACCACCAACGCAACCCGCCTCGGCCCATCCGAAACGCCTTCTCGGGCATGACGTGCGCCGGGTGCGACGGGTCGACGGCGAATCGCCCACTCGCGGCGTCTCCGTCGAACGCACTGATCGGGTAGGCCGTCGTGAGTTGACCTTCCCCCGACGCGAACGTGACCGTCCCGGAGCACAGGCGACCGTTGCAGGACGTCGACGCGGATGTCGCCCGGACCAGGCGCGGCGGGTCGCCGATCGTGTGCGCCGCGACGACGTCACCGCCGGTGACCGCGATGCCGCTGGCGGCGAGACAGATCGCCAGCACCCACCAGAACCTCCGCCAGCGCCACCCTCCCTGGCTCGCCCCGGCCTCCCGCAGCCGATTCCACGCGACCACGCCCGCCCCAAGGACGGCGACGATCCCGATCACCGAAAGCAGAAACCCGCCACCGCGCAGCCACGGGGGCGCCACCACGACGCCGAAGGCGAGCGGCAGCCCGATGGCGAACGTCACCGCCTCACCCCGCGTGATGTCCGGCTCCGACGACGCCGCGCTCACTCGTAGACGTATTTCTGCGGACCCGGGAAGATCCACGACAGCCCGTCGTGGAGCCGGTCGCGCCAATCATCCCAGTTGTGCCCGTCTCGCGCCTCGACGTACTTGACCGTGATCCCCGCCTCCCGGAAGACCGAGACCATCGACCGATTCGGGGTGATCAGCGGTTCGTACATCCCGCAGCTCATGTAGATCCGATCGACCGGGCGCGTCGGCTTGGCGCGGTACTTGTTGACGAACTTCACGACCGGGTCGAAGAACGGCCCGCCACCGTGACCCTGCCCGATGTCGGTGAAGACCAGTGACGCCGACTGGATGAGCAGCGACCCGAACACCCCGGGATAGCGCACCGCCGTCGACACCGACGCGACCCCGCCGAAGCTCGACCCCATCAGGCATCTCCCCGACGGGTCCTCCAACAACGGAAGTCGTTCCGCGACATACGGAACCAGCTCACGGGCGATGAACCGGGCGTGCGGGGCGTGATTCGGGTACTCGACCAGCCGGTCCCCCGGCGGGACGAAGACGACGACCAGGGGAGGGATGTCGAGACGGTGGATGAGGTTGTCCAGGACCGTCTTCATCGCCGCATACTGCAGGTAGTCGCCGCCGTCGTGGACGATGAGGAGCGGATAGCGCAGGACCCGGCTGAACCGCGCCGGGAGATAGACCCAGAACGACTGGTCCCGGCGCAGCGCCCGCGAGGTGAAGCCCTCCTCGAGGATCTCCCCGGGGCGCGCCTCGGGGTCGGGCAGGGCCCAGGAGGGGACGGCATACCCCGTTGCGGCACAGACCGAGCTCGAGCCCATCGGCGAGTGGGCGAGCCGCGGGTTGAGCGGATCGTTGAACCGCTCGTAGTGCTCCCCTCGCCGCACCTCCAGCTGATATTCGACGCGGGAGTTCGCCGGCAGGTCGGTGGTCACCGCCCACAGGTCGGTGTTCGGCAGCCGCTTCAGCGGCATCGGGTCCGGCAGGCCGATGACCCGGTGGCGCACCCACACCTCGTCCGCCTCGCCCCGGAAGAGGAAGGTCGCCCGTTCGGCCTCGATGATCGGCGAGCCGTGCTTCGCGACGAACTCGTCCACGAGTTCCGGGGTGAGCGGCGCCCGGTCGCGCAGGCGGTTGATCGCCAGCCGCTGCCTCATGTCGAGCCCACCGTCGCGACGAGACCGTCGGTCCCGAGCACCCGCGCCCCCGGCGAGAGTATGCCGTCCGCCCCGATCTCGATCCACGCCCCGTCATCGAGGAGGAGACAGTGTTCGTCGCCGAAGCGCATGGCGAGGACGGCGCACCGCGCGCGGTCCTCGAGCCGCAGCCGTCGCCGCGCGTGCGGGAACGCCACGATCTCGCGGACGCGGCCGAGCCCGCGGTCGAGCAGTTCGGCCTCCCGGGCCCCCTCCGGCCCGAAGTCGTGGAAGAGGGCGATCCGATCGGTCAGGACCATCGCCCCGGCCGACCACGCGACGACCGGCATCGTGTCGGGGATCCGCACCGAGAACAGCCGCAGCGCACGCAGCAGCGACCCGACGTTGCCGCCGGGCAGGACGGCCGCGACGCACCCGCCGAGCAGCGCCCGCAGTTCCTCCCGGTGCCAGCCGATGACCCCGCTCGTCGCCATCGCGCTCTCCGTGGCGAAGTCCGCGTGCAGCGCCGCGAGCCGGCCGAGATACCAGTCGTCGATGCGGCGCACCTCCTCCACCGCGTCCCGCAACGCCTCCCCGGCCTGCGAGTGGCGCGCCCGGGCGGGGTGATGCGGCAGGCGGCGCTGCACGGCATACACGCCGTCGAGGGTGTGCTCGAGCCGGACCCGATAGAGGGCGGTGAGTTCGTCGTGCCGATCCCGCAGGTGCTGGCCGGCGACGGCGAACGTCGGATCCTTCTCCAGGACATCGGTGAACCGGTGGAACAACCGGAGGTTGACCGACCGGTGGTCGAGCGCGGCGTCGAGTTCGCCGGTCGCGTCCTCGCGCTCCTCCCACCCGGGGTTGACGACGGCGACCGGACCGTCGGTGTCGAGCGCGCGCAGGGCCGCGGTGGCCCGGACGGTGAACCGCTGGGGTCCGAGAAGGATCGTGCGCACCGCCGTATGCCGAGGGCTCACCCGCCGTAGACGTGGACGGTTCGCCCGACCTCGTCGAGCATCCAGCGGAGGTGGTCGTAGTCGGGGTGGCGCATCCGGACGTAGGCATTGGCCATGTAGCCCGCCTCGACCCCCTGCGTGTGGTGGCCGACGTGCGGGAAGTGCGAGTCGAGGACCCACTCGCCGAACCGTCCGTAGATGTCGTCGACCCCGCTGTAGCCGGTGACAACCCCGTCCCGGTCGGGGCGGATGGCGACCAGGCCCGCAGCATACGGCCTGGTCATCGCGTGCTCGGGACCGCCGTGGGTGAGGATGTGCGCCCACTCGCGATAGACGTCCACGTCGTTGGCGGCGCAGTAGAGGTCCCACGCGCCGACGCCCGGCGGGCGGGCGCCGATCTCGGAGAAGCGCAGGCCCTTGGGGCCGTAGAACCACTCCATGTGGGTGGCCGAGGTCCCGATGTCGAACGCCTCGATCACGCGGTGGCCGAGGTCGGCGACCTCGGCATAGAACGGGTTGTCGGCCATCCGGTTCGTCGTGACGAACTGCGGCGAGATCCACCGGGTCCGCATCGCCTCGAGGACGTTGGGGTAGTAGTGCGTCGCCCAGTCGTGGATCACGTCGTTGTCGTGGGTGATCGTGTCGTAGAACCCCTCATGCCCCTCGACGAACTCCTCGACGGCGATCGACGTCGCGCCGTGCGCCCCGAACAGGGTCAGCGCGTGGGCGAGTTCGGTGTCGTTGTCGACCCGGGTCGTGTCCTGGGCGCCGGCCCCGGCGCGGGGCTTGAGGATGAGCGGATAGCCGACCTCCGCGGCGAAGTCCCACACCTCGCTCGCGTGATCGGCGGCGGTCGAGGCGGCGGTCGGCACCCCGACCTCGCGCAGGGCCTGCTTCATCGACGGCTTGTCCCGGCACAGCCAGGTCGCCTTCACCGACGTTCCCGGTATGCCGCACGCCTCCCGCACCTGCGCCGCCGCCATCGTGTGCGACTCGATCGTCGCCTCGAGCTTGTCGACCCAGACCTTCGACTGGAAGTAGTGCACGGCCTCGGTCAGCTGCCGGACGCTGGTGACATTGCCGACCTTGTAGTAGCCGGTCATGGCGTCGCGGACCTCGTCATCGAGCGCCCACTCGTCGGACTCACCGACGCCGAAGACATTGGCGCCGACGCCGGCGAGGGCGAGCACGAACCGACGCTGGTTGGCGGGAAACCCCGGCTCGACGAAGACGATGTTCATGGGCCCAGACCCTACTCGCCGAGCGCCATCGGGTCGGCTGTGTCAGGATCGCTCCCATGACCAACGTCATCGAGACGCGGGGGCTGGTCAAGAAATACGGTGATCTCGTCGCCGTCGACCATGTCGATCTCGAAATCCCCCAAGGCACCTTCTTCGGTCTGCTCGGGCCCAACGGCGCGGGCAAGACCACCACCCTCGAACTCATCGAGGGCATCCGTCAGCCCGACTCCGGCGAGATCAGCGTCCTCGGCCAGCCCGTCTGGCCGCGCAATCGCGCCCTGCTCCCCCGGATCGGGGTGCAACTGCAGGCGTCCGCGTTCTTCGAGCGGCTCAGCGTCGAGGAACAGTTGCGCTGCTTCGCCGATCTGTATGGCATGCCGCACTCCCGCATCGACGAGATGATCGCGCTCGTCGGGCTGGAGGAGAAGCGCAAGACCCGCACCGAGAGCCTGTCCGGTGGGCAGGCCCAGCGGCTCTCCATCGCCTGCTCGCTCATCCACGACCCGGCCGTCGTCTTCCTCGACGAGCCGACCGCGGCGCTGGACCCCCAGGCCCGACGCAACCTCTGGGACGTTCTTCGCGCGATCAACGCCGAGGGACGGACGGTGGTGCTGACGACGCACTACATGGACGAGGCCGAGATCCTCTGCGACGAGGTCGCGATCATCGACCACGGCCGGATCCTCACCGTGGACACCCCGCGCAATCTGATCACCGGGCTCGGTGCCGCCTACCGGATCGCCGTCAGCTCCGACGCGATCGGCGTCGAGGAGGCGCGCGGCATACCGGGGGTCGACTCGGCGACCGCGGAGGACGGAACGCTCACCCTGAGCACCTACACGCCGGCGCCGGCGCTCACCGCCCTCGCCGAGCGCGACGCGCTCAAGGGCCTGCAGGTGACCGGAGCCACTCTCGAGGACGTCTTCCTCACCCTGACCGGACGGGAGTACCGCGCATGACCTCCTTCCTGGCACTCACGCGCGCCCAGTGGCTGGGGTTCCTGCGGGACAAGCAGAACTGGTTCTGGCTCATGGCGTTCCCGCTGATGTTCCTGGTGCTCTTCGGGTTCCTCTTCCGCGACTCCGGTGCGTCCAAGAACAGCATCGCCGAGATCGGGTCGGTCGCCGTGATCGACCAGTTGCCGGCGCAGGCCAAGACGCAGTTCGACAACCTGTTCACCGTCACGACGTATGCCGATGCCAACGCCGCGATCGCCAAGGTCCGCAAGGGCGATCTGGACGCGGCCGTCCAGCAGGACGGCGACACCGTCGTCGTCCACTATTCGCAGGCGGATCAGGTGACCGCGGCCCGCGTCCAGGGCACCCTGTCCTCCTTCGTCGACGGCGCGAATGTCGCGTTGTCCGGCAAGCCTCCGACGTTCACCCTCAAACCCGAGCCGGTCGAGGACGAGTCGCTCAAGCCGATCCAGTTCATCGCGCCGGGCCTGCTCGGCTGGGCGGTGGCGATGGGGGCGACCTTCAACGCGGCGATGCCGTTCGTCACGTGGCGGACCAACAAGCTGCTGCGCCGGATCCGGCTCGCGCCGGTGCGGACCGAGGCCCTCGTCTCCTCGCGCCTGCTGGTCACCGTCGCCGTGGCCCTCGTGCAGATGGCGGTCTTCCTCGCGGTCGGGGTGGGCTTGTTCGGGCTCAAACTGACCGGCAACTGGTGGATGGCGATCCCGCTGGTCCTCTGCGCGACGCTGACGTTCATGGCGATCGGGCTGATCGCCGGGGCCGTGAGCAAGACCTCGGAGGCCGCGTCGGGCCTGGCCAACGTCATCATCCTCCCGATGGCCTTCCTCTCCGGCTCGTTCATCCCGCTCGACCAGGCGCCCTCGTGGCTGCAGACGGTCTCGAAGTTCCTCCCGCTGGGACAGCTCAACAAGGGCATGCTCGACGTCATGGTCCGCGGCGACGGCCCCGGCGCCGCGCTGATGCCGATGGCCGTGTTGCTCAGCTTCGCCGTGGTGTTCGGCCTGATCGCCGCCCGCCTCTTCCGCTGGGAGGACTGACACCCGCACCCGAGCGGGGGGCTGCGCCCCCACCCGCGGGGGGCTGCGCCCCCCCGCGCTCCCCCCGGAAAGGCGCGGAGCTCGCTGCGCTAGCGCTGTTCTTTCTGCTCGTCGAGAGATCAAATAGGGGATCTCCTGTTGTAGGTGTGGGTCATTTCCGGCCGGGGAGGACCGGTTTGGTGTGGCCGAGGGAGAGGGTCAT
>JBDIAJ010000106.1:0-13832 GCA_039812345.1 Nostocoides sp.
GGCCCGGTGCGCTGGCCCGGCGACCCGGCTGCGGGCGCCGGCCCGCGGCCCGGTGGCGGCGGCGGTCCCGACCGGCCCGTCACGTCGGGCAAGCCAGCCGTGTCGTCGCCCGAGGGCGCGGCGACATGGCGCCGCGGTGGCGGTGGAGGCGGCGGCCGATGGGCCCGCTGGGTCACGGACCTATCCTGCGGCATACGACCGACAACGTCAGCCCTCCGGCAGCGATGTCTCGCCGGAGATCACCGTGACGGCGTCACCGCCGACCCAGATCGTCTCGCCGACGGCCTCGACGTGGATCCGCCCGCGGCGGCCGAGGACGGTGCCCTGGCTCGCGACATAGCTCGCCGGGAGAACCCCGAGCGGGATGAGCCACTGCGCGAGGGCCGCGTTGAGGCTGCCGGTGACCGGATCCTCGGCATAGTCGCGCCCGTCGGCATAGAACGCCCGGACCTCGTATGCCGCGCCCGCGGTGGCGGGATCGGCATACGGACCGATCAGACCCACCTTGAGGTCGGTCATCGCCACCGGATCGGGATCGGCCGCGAGGACCGCATCCGCGCTGGCCAGCCGTATGCCGATCCATCCCGGCCCGTTGTCGCACCAGGCCGCATCGACGACATCGGCGGGGTCCAGGCCGGCGGCGGCGACGACGCGTCGAACGAGGTCGGCCTCCACGGGCCCGGAGCGGTTGAGAGCCGGCGCGGCGAAGGCCAGCCGCCCCCCGGTGCGAACCTGGACGAGACCCGCGCCGCACTCCTGAACGATCACCCCGGGGGTCTGCGGCCGACCGCCGGCCTCGAGCCACGCGTGGGCGCTGCCGAGCGTGGGGTGGCCGGCGAAGGGGAGTTCGCCTCGGGTGGTGAAGATCCGGACCCGATAGTCCGCGGCCGGGTTCGTGGGCTCGAGGAGGAAGGTCGTCTCCGACAGATTGGTCCAGTTGGCGAACGCCCGCATCGTGGCCTCATCCACATCGTCGGCGGCATGGACGACCGCCAGCGGGTTTCCCTGGAGGGGCTCGGCGGCGAACACGTTGACCTGGCTGAAGGGGTGCATCCCGCGAGCCTCGCACACCCGTCCGTGGGTGGATCGATGAGCGCCATTGCGGCCAGGGCCGCGTTGTCACTCACCGATCGCCAGCGGCCGGGTCGTGGCGAGCGGGCAGCCAGGCCGGCGGCAGGCCCGGACCGGCCAACGCGCACCATTGGCGTGCGCAGCAGCGACCAGTTCGGCCGCGGCGGCGCAGGGATCGCCGGTGACCTCGACCCAGCCGAACCGCAGCTGGGTGAGGCGACGGCGCGCCGCGGCGTTGATCTTCTGCCGATCCGCCAACGCCGTCGCGACCGTATGAAAGAGCAGCCCGTCGAGTTCGACGCACAGCCTCGCCTCCTCCCAATCCAGGTCGAAGCGTCGTCCCCGGCCCTGGATCACCATCGGCGCCTGGC
Source organism: Nostocoides sp. (assembly GCA_039812345.1). Classification (GTDB taxonomy): domain Bacteria; phylum Actinomycetota; class Actinomycetes; order Actinomycetales; family Dermatophilaceae; genus Nostocoides_A. The sequence continues at coordinate 1,443 of JBDIAJ010000106.1, forward strand.
GAGTCGCCGGGGGTATGCCGTGTGGGCGCTCGACGTCCCGGACCCACCGGAACTCGAGCGCGCTCTCCGCGCCGTCGGCATCGCTGGTCAGCACGGCCGAGAGCAGGTCGCGCCGGCCATGCCGCGGCCACCGCTCGAGCTCCGCCCGCAGCCGCGGCATGGTGGTGCGCCGTTGCTGGAGGGCGCGCCCGATGAGCGCGAGCGTGTCGTCGACGGCCTCCCTCTCGGCCAGGCCGAGGACGGTGGACTCGATCGTCGTGCGCGGTGGCCAGATCCCGGTCCGGATCGTCAGCCGGCCCGAAGTGATGAGCCGAACTCCGGCCGGCGCGGCCACTCGCCGGCCCCGGGGAACCGCGAGGGTGATCTGCTCGTCCTGGTCATCGGTCAGGCCGTCGACATAGGCCGCGGTCCAGCCCGTCAGCCCGACGATCATGGACCGCGCCCCGTCGTGGGTTCTGGTCGAGGGGCGGCTGGCGGCGAGAATGGCGGCCGCGACCTGAGTGGGCCAGTCGATCGGCCCCGAGTGCGTGACGTAGACGCCCTGGTGGATCCGCTGCCAACGGCCGCTCTCGAGTCTCCACCGCGCGGCCTGGTCGCCGACCGACCGGCGCGCTTGGGCAAGGGTGATCACGGGTAACGCGGCGAGCGGCGGGAAGCTGAACCCGCCCTGCCTGGTGCGCCGCGTCATACGGACAAGCGTTGTCGAGACCTCGGTGATCCGTCGACCGCAACGGCCGCTCGCCTGTGGATAACCCGCCGAGCCCGCGACGCGATCGAGGAGCGAGATCGCGGTCCTGGCCGCACCATCGCTCCTCGATCACCGGTGCTCGTCGATCAGCCCCGCTGGCCGAGCCGCGTGCCACCCCCACAACACCCCCGACGCCAGCAGCAGGGCCAGCGACGCGAGCGCGACGTGCCGCAACGAGGTCGCCACCAACGGCGTGACCCCCGCGGTGACCACCGCATTGATCGTCAGCCCGAGGAAGGTGCTCCCCGAGGCCGCCGCTCCCCGGCTGGCCGGGAAGAGGTCGAGCAGCGCCAACTGGATCGCCGGGAAGGCCATCGCCGCACCGAACGTCATCAGCGCGGGGCCGGTGACGGCATACGCCACCGCGCCGGTCTCGTCCGCGAGTCCGGAGAGGCCGACATTGACAAGCGCCCCGACGAGTTCGAGCGCGAACCCCGCCGCGACGAGCGCGCGCCCGGCCACGCGCCCCGCCGCCCGGCTGCTCACCCACGATCCGCAGGTCATCCCGACCACGAGCGGCCCGAACAGCATCCAGTAGTCGAGCTCGCCGCGCCCCAGCAGGTCCCCGACGACGATCGCCGCGCCGCCGACATAGACGAACCACGCCCCCTGCATCAGGCCACCCGCCCAGGCCAGCCGCTCGTATGCCGCATTCCGGAACACCGCGGCGACGCTCCGCGCGACCGACCGCACCGCGAGCGGCACCCGCCGCGCCGACGAATGCGTCTCCGGCAGCGCCCACTGCACCGCCACGACGAGGACGACCGCCATGACCGCCTGGCCCCAGAAGATCGACCGCCATGACCACACCTGGAGCAGCAGCCCACCCGCCATCGGCGCGACCACCGGGGCGATCCCGAAGATCATCGCCACCCGGCTCATCAGCCGCTGCGCCTGCGCCCCGGCATACAGGTCGCGGATGATCGTCCGGCTGACGATGACCCCGCCCCCCGCGCACAGGCCCTGGAGCACGCGGCAGACGAGCAGCGTCGACAGATTCGGCGCCAACGCCGCCCCCACCGACGCGAGACCGTATGCCGATACGCCCCACACCATCACCGGCTTGCGTCCCAGCGCGTCCGACAGGGGCCCGTGGAAGATCGCCATCGCTCCGAACGCGAACAGATACGCGCTGATCAACAGCTGGAGCCGGTCGCTGCCGACCCCGAAGTCCGCGCGCATCGCCGGGAATGCCGGCATCGGTGTGTCCGTCGAGAAGGGTCCGATCATGGACAGCCCGGCGAGGATCGTCGGGATGACGAGGGTCGCGCGGCGCGACTGGGGGTCGATCATGGCGTCCTCAGCCTGGCAGTCCCGCCGGCGCGCCACCCACGCATTCCACGACACTCCCGCCACGCTTGACAACCCGTCCTTCGACCGGATACAACTATATCCAACAGAATCCAACGATATACAAGATGGAGGGACGGATGACGCAGGGCCTCCTCGCCGGCATCGACGCCGGCACCACGTCGGTCAAGGTCCTCCTCATGACCCCCGAGGGCGAGGAGATCGCCGTCGGTCGGGCGCCCACCGTGTGGACCCGAACGGAGTTCGGGGAGGAGACGACGGCCGAGCGGATCACCGAGACGGCCCAGGCCGCCCTCGCCGACGCCCTCGCCCAGGCCCCCGACGCCCACCTCCTTGCGGTCGGCGTCGCGAGCATGGCCGAGTCCGGCGTCCTCGTCGACGAGCACGACACCCCGCTCGCGCCGGTCATCGCCTGGCACGACACCCGGGACGCCGCCGAGCTCGATGCCCTGATCGCCGATCTCGGCGGCCCGGAGTTCTCCCGCCGCACCGGCCTGCCGCTGTGGACCCAGTGGAGCCTGACCAAGCACCGGTGGATGCGCTCGCATCTGCCCGAGACGGCCCAGGCCGTCCGTCGCTACAATGTCGCCGAATGGATCGCCCGGGGCCTCGGCGCCGATCCGGTCAGCGAATTCTCCCTCGCCTCCCGGACCGGATGGCTCGACCTCCACACCGGGCAGCCGTGGGCCGACGCCCTCGCCTGGTCCGGCGCCCCCGCGAGCCTCCTCGGCACCCTCGTCGAGGCCGGCACCCCGGTCGGCCGGGCCCGCGCCGACGGCCCCCTCGCTGCGGCGGCCGGTGCCGTCCTGACCATCGCCGGCCACGACCACCAGGCGGCCGCGGTCGGCCTCGGCGCCCACCGCCCCGGTGACGAGTTCGATTCCGCCGGAACGGCGGAGGCCATCCTGCGGATCAGTCGCCCGGGCCTGCCCGACGGCATCGTCGCCGATCTCGCCGCCGGCGGCATCACCGTCGGCCGGCACGCCGCGCCCGGCCGCTGGTGCCTCCTCGGCGCCACCCAGGGCGGCCTCATCCTCGGCAAGGTCCAGTCCGCGCTCGGCGTCGACCGAGCCGGCCTGTCCGCTCTCGATGACGCCGCGGCCGACGCCGCCGACGTCCCCACCGCGGTCGTCCTCGGCCCCGGCCCCGGGGATGTCACCATCGCTCCGGGCGCGACCCCGGGGGAGGTGTGGCGCGCCGCCACCCGGGCCGTCACCGCCCAGGCCGCCGCCCTCAGCGACCGCCTCACCGCCGCGAGCGGCCCCCGGGCCGACCTCGTCGTCGCAGGCGGCTGGACCAACAGCCGCACGGTCATGGCCGCGAAACGCGCCTCCTTCGGCGACTTCCGCCGCGCGACGATTCCCGAGGCCGGCTGCCGTGGCGCCGCCCTCCTGGCCGGTGTCGCCGCCGGCCTCTATCCCGACCTCGACGCGGCCCCCGCGTCCGCCTGACCCCACCGAGAGGACCAGTCCGTATGCCGCTCGCCACCACCGCCGACCTCGTCGCCCGGGCCCGTGCCGCCGGGCGCGGCGTCGCCGCGTTCAACGTCATCACCCTCGAGCACGCCGAGGGCATCGTCGCCGGCGCCGCCCGGGTCGGCGCCGACGTCATCCTCCAGATCAGCGAGAACGCCGTGAAGTTCCACGGCGGCAACCTGCGCCCGATCGCCGCCGGGACCGTCGAGATCGCCCGGGCCGCCGAGGTCGACGTCGCCGCCCACCTCGACCACGTCGAGGACGTCGCCCTCCTCCACCAGAGCGCGGCCGCGGGTCTGAGCAGCGTCATGTTCGACGCCTCCCACCTCGACTACACCGACAACGTCGCCGCCACCCGCGCGGCGGCCCAGTGGGGGCACGACAACGGGCTGTTCGTCGAGGCCGAACTCGGCAAGGTCGGAGGCAAGGACGGCGCCCACGCCCCGGGCGTCCGCACCGATCCGACGGAGGCCGCGGAGTTCGTCGCCGCCACCGGCGTCGACGCCCTCGCCGTCGCCGTCGGCAGCTCGCACGCGATGGTGGAGCGCACCGCCGCGCTCGACCTCGACCTCATCGCCGCCCTCGCGGCCGCCCTCCCGGTCCCCCTCGTCCTGCACGGTTCCTCCGGCGTCGCCGACGAGACCCTCCGCGCAGCGGTCGAGGCCGGCATGACGAAGATCAACATCGGGACCATCCTCAACGTCGCCTTCACCGGCGCGGTCCGGGACGTCCTCGACGGTGACGCGAAGATCGTCGACCCACGCAAGTACCTCCGGCCGGCGCGCGACGAGATCGCCGCCGTCGCGGCCCGGCTCGCCGGCGTCGTCGCGGGCCAGCCCCGATGATCGTCACCCTGACGCTCAACCCGAGCCTCGACCTCACCTACGCCCTCGTCGAGGAGGCCCTCGGTGACGTCGACGTCCACCGCGCCGCGACGACGACCGTCGAGGCGAGCGGCAAGGGCGTCAACGTCTCTCGCGATCTCCACGCGGCCGGCACCGCGACGACGGCGGTCATCCCGGTCGCCGGCGCCACCGGCCGCCACCTCGCCGAACTCCTCGCCGACGCCGGTGTCGCCCACGTCGGGGTTCCGGTGGCCGGGGAGACCCGGATCAACACCTCGGTGCTCCTGCCCGGCGGCACGACCGTCAAGGTCAACGGACCCGGTGAACCCCTCGACCGCGCCGGCGTCGACCGGATGCTCGAAGCGGTCGACGGCGTCCTCGGGGGGCTCGACCCTACGCGGGAGTCATGGCTGGTCATCTCCGGGTCGCTGCCGCCGGGTCTGGACCCCGAGGTGGTGGGGGAGTTCGTCGACCTGGCCGCGCGGCATACGGTCCGGTGTGCGGTCGACATCTCCGGCGCGGCGCTCGCCGTCGCCCTGCGGCATCGGGCGAATCTCTTGGCCCCCAACGAGATCGAACTCGCCGACCTCCTCGGCGCCGATCTCGCCACGGACACCGTCGCCGCCACCGCGGACGCCGCCCGGCGGCTCGCCGCGGACCACGGCGTCGAGCTGCTGGTCAGCATGGGTCGAGCCGGCGCCGTCCACACCGACGGCACGCACGTCCTCCACGGCGGCGGGCCGGCGCTCGTCCCGGTCAACACCGCCGGCGCCGGCGACGCCTTCCTCGCCGGCTGGCTCGCCGCCCCCGGCACCCCCCGCGACCGCATGGCGCGCGCCCTGGCCTGGGGCCGCTCCGCCTGCCTGTGCCCCACCACCGTCGACCTCCACCCGGGCACCCGGGGACTCGACGGCATCACGGTCACCGACCTCTAGTTTTCCGCCCACGTCCGACCCAGAGAGGAAGGAGTCGCCTCCCATGACCGACATCCGCCGCATCGTCGTCACCGGCCCGGGAGCCATGGAATTGCGTGCCGAGCCCCCCGCCCCGGTCGGCCCCGGCGAGGTCCGGGCCCGCAGCGTCACCGTCGGGGTCTGCGGCTCCGACACCCATGCCCTCCACGGGCGTCACCCGCTCATCCCGATGCCCTACTTCCCCGGCCACGAGGTCACCGGCGTCGTCACCGAAGTCGGCGAGGGCGTCACCGACATCGCTGTCGGCACCCGCGTCACCGTCGAGCCGACCCTCCCGTGCTGGGAGTGCAAGCAGTGCCGCCAGGGCCAGGAGAACCTCTGCGAGAACCTCCAGTTCTTCGGCTGCGGCTTCCGGCAGGGCGGTATGGCGGACGAGTTCGTCGTGCGCGCCGACCGCCTCCACGTCATCCCCGACGACCTCGACGACGCCACCGCCTCCCTCATCGAGCCCCTCTCGACCCCCGTCCACGCGGGTCGGATCGCCGGTCCGTTGGCCGACAAGGCGATCGTCATCATGGGCTGCGGCACCATCGGCCTGCTCATGCTCGCCGTCGCCCGGTATGACGGGGCTCGCCGCATCGTCATGACCGACCCGCTGCCGGCCAAACGGGACATCGCCACCCGCCTCGGTGCCGACGCCGTCGTCGACGCCACCGCACCCGATCTCGTCGACCAGGTCCGGGCGACGCTCGGCGAGAGCGCGGACGTCGTCTTCGACTGCGTCGCCATCCAGCCGACCATCGCGGCGGCCATCGCGTTGGCGACCAAGGGCGGCACCGTCGCGATCGTCGGCGTCCCCTCCGCGGACGTCACCATTCCGACGATCGTCGTGCAGGACAACCAGATCCGCATTCAGGGCTGCGCCACCTATGTCCCGGAGGACTACGCCAAGTCGATCGCCATGCTCCAGGCGGGCGCGGTCAAGGCCAGCGACTTCATCACCGCGGAATACCCGCTGACGCAGGCCCGGGAGGCGTTCGACGCCTCCGCCGCGGGCGGCGAGATCAAGGTCCTCATCCGACCGTGACCCGCCCGAACGGTGGTGACCCTCAGCTCGCGGCGTCACGGCACCAGATCATCCTCGAGACCCTGAGCAGCCGCGGGCAGGTCGGCGCCAACGCCCTCGCGGACTCCCTCGGCGTGACCCACGAGACGATCCGCAAAGACCTCGTCCACCTCCAAGAACTCGGGCTGCTGCGCCGCGTCCACGGGGGCGCGGTGCCGGTGGAGGCGCTGACGCACGAGATCCCGGTGGACGGGCGCACGGCATACGCCCCGGAGAAGGCGCGGATCGCCCGGGCGGCGCTCGCGTTCGTCCCGGAATCCGGCGCGGTGCTGGTGGATTCGGGGACGACGACGGCCGCCTTCGCCGAGGCGCTCCCCGCCCGTCCGCGGCTCGTCGCGTTCACGAACTCCCTGCCGATCGCCCTGGTGCTGCTGCCGCGTCTGGGTGGGGTGACCATCCTCGGCGGCCGCGTCCGCCCGGAGACCCTCGCCACCGCGGACGGCTGGGCGATCCAGTCCCTCGAGGGCGTCCGCGCCGACGTCGCCTTCCTCGGCGCCAACGCGATCTCGGCGACCCACGGCCTCGCCACCCCGGACGAACCCGAGGCCGAGGTCAAGGGTGCGTTGATCCGGGCCGCGCGGCTGCGGGTGCTGCTCGCCGATCACTCCAAACTCGGACGGGAGTCGGTGCATCGGTATGCCGTGCTCTCCGACATCGACGTCCTCATCACCGACACCGGTCTCACCCAGGCCGACGCCGACGTCCTCACCCGCGAGCACGGGGTCGAGGTCATCCGCGCCTGAACGCGTCCCCGGCGCCCGGGTCCGCACCCCTGACATGCCACCATCGGCCGTATGCCGCCTCCCCGCCTCCCCGATCTCCTGGCCCGACTCGATCGGGAGACGCACGCCGCGCGGTGCCGGCGCGTCGCCGCGATCGCCCGGCCCGAGCGGGAGACGACCGGCCTCGGGGTGCTGCTCGACGGCCTCGCCGCCCACAGCGACTATCACGCCGTGCTCGCGGTCATGGGCGCCGCGATCGCGGGGGACCTGTCCCGTCTGGAGCGGCTCGCGGAACATCCCGCGCCGCGGGTCGCTCGGGCCGCCCGGTCGCGGCTGCCGCTGCCGGGCTCGCCGGCACCGGTCGCGGACGCCTACCTCGCCGCGCCCCCCAGCGCACAGCGTCTCCTGCGGCGGCGCCTGGCCGACGAGCGCCGCACCGACGTCGTCGACCTGCTCATCCGCGCGGACCTGAGCGACACCGAACGCGCCGGGCTGCTCGCCCTCGCCTCGGCGCCGGTGGCCGCGGCCCACCTGCCTGATCTCGCCGACCTCGTCCCCAATCCCGCGACCCTCACCAAGCGTCACCCGGACCTCGTCCTCGCCCACCTGCGCTCGGGCGTGACGGATGCACCGTCCCCCGTGCGCGACCACTGGTGGACGTGGGCCGCACCCGGGCTCGGCGCACTCATCGGCCGCGACCCCGGCGCCGTCCTGAGCCTGCTGGAGAGCGCCGGCCCCACCGGCGTCCTCACGCCCGCGATCACGCGCAGCCTCGGCGCACTACTGCGCCGCGACCCGCACCGCACCGCCGTCCTGATCGCCCATCCACGGCACGACCTTCGCCGCCTCCCCTCCGGCCTGTGTCGGTATGCCGCTCGGCTCGCCCCGGCGGACCGGGTGCTGATCGCCGCGCGATTGCTCGATCGCGAGGAGGTGCTGGCCCGGTTCCTCGACGCCCTCCCGCCGTCCGAGCGTGCCGCGGTCGTCGACGGCCTGTTGGTGACAACCGGTGTGGGACAACGACTCTGGCCCGACGAGCTGCTCGACGTCCTACCCCGGGCGATGCGCCACCGGGAGGCCCGCCGCCTGCTCGACCTGCCGTCCGTCCGGGGCGACGTCTTCGAGGAGATCCGCCTGACGGGGTTCCTCCCGGCCGACGAGGCGATCGGCGCGCTGGCGCCATTCCTCGGCGCGGCGAATGCCGACGAGCGCGGTGCGGCCCGGGTCGCCCTCGTGCGCGCGGCGGCGGGCGAACGCCACCCGCCCACCCTGGCGGCCGCTCTCGACGGTTTGACCGGGCTGCGGAACGAGCGGGACCCGGTGCGCCTGCTCGTCGCCGACGCCCTCGCCGAGATTCCCGGCCGGCTCCTCCTACAGGCGGGGCTGGCGCCGCTCGAGGCGTTCGTCACGGCCGCGGTGACGGCGCGCGACTGCTCGGCGGGGACGCGGTCCGCGCTCGAGCGAACCGCGTGGTCCGCGGCCCGGGCGGCCCTCGACGCCGACGATGCCGCCGGGACCCGGGGGGCCCTGCGACTGATCGACGCGCTCGCCGGCCCGACCGGCTTGATGTCGATCCCGTCGTTCGCCGGGGTGCGGCGTGGCGGTGAGCAGCTCGTCATCGCGCAGCTGCTGCCTCGGATCCGCGTGGCGGCGGCGAAAGACGACTACCTTCTCCTCTTCGCCCTCTGCCACGGTCTCGGCGAACGTGCTTGGGGCGCAGCCGATCTCGATGCCCTCCTGGCCCAGGCCGTCCGCGCCCCGCAGGACCACACGGTGCGGCGGGCCGCCGAACAGTGGCTCGCCGATCCCGCCACCCGCGCCGCCCGCGTCGCCGATGCGCTGCGCATCGACGAGTCCCTCGCCGTGCTCCCGGTGGTCCAGCAGACCCTGATCCGCCAGCGCCAGGACCTTCTCGGCGTGCTCTGGAAGCGGACGTCCCTCGCCGGACGACTGTGGGGCCGCCGACCCGCCTATGTGCCCGTGCTGGCCGGTCCCTTCACGCGCTGGCTGCCCCGGCAGGTCCAGTCGTATGCCGATGCCCTCGCCGCCCTCATCGCCACCGAGGGCACGGGGGTCTGGACGGCGACCTCGGCGATCCGCACCCTCGGCCGCCTCCCCGGCGTGGGCGGGGCCGCGCTCGAGCCCCACCTGGATAGCCCCGACGTCGCCCGGCGTGAGGCCGCAATTGCCGCGCTCGCCTGGACCGACCGTCCCGCGGACGCGCTGGCCCGCCTGCTCGCCGTCCGCTCCGGCGACGAGGTTCGGGTCGCGATGTATGCCGCCGGCCGCTGCCTGCGGGACACCCCGGCGCCGATCGCCCTGCCGCTGGTGCTCGACGTCCTCGCGGATCCCGCGACCAAGGTCACCGCGCGGAAGGAGGCGGTCCGTCTGCTCGGCCTGATCCGGGACCCGGTGGCGCTCGACCATCTGATCGCCGTCGGTCGCGACGCGACCACGCATCGCGATGTCCGGATCGCGGTCGCCCGGACGGTGCGCGCCTGGCTGGATGACGACCGGTCCTGGCAGGTGTCGGAACTGGTGGCCGACTCCGGCCGAGAGGGCGTCGCGGCCATCGCCGAGACTCAGCCGACCCACCTGGCCGAGCGGCACCGGGCGCGGTACGCCCGCCTGCTGCTGCCCGGCGCGGACACCGGCGATCCGGCCCTGGTGGCGGCCCTGGGCACCTGGGCGCCATGGCTGCCCGAGGCGATGTCGCTGCTCGGCGGCCGGATCACCGACGTGACCGCCCCTGGGCCCCACCGTGCCGCGGCGGCGATCCGCGTGGCGCTGCGCACCGGCTCGCCCGCCGACGGGGTTCTCGCCGTCATCCGCGTGCTCGCGGATCGGGCCCGGGACGTCGACCTCCCCGACGCCGGCGACATCGCGGATCGCCCTGCCCGGCAACGCGTCTCGATGCTGGTCGCGACCGTCACAGACCTGCCGGCGGAGGAGATGGCGGACCATCGGGCGACGCTCGCGGCGATCGTGGGTGAGCTCGCACCATACGGCGATCTGCGGGGTCTGGCCATCACGACGGCCGCGCGGGCCGTCGACTGGGCGGCGCCGCTGCCGGGACTGGAGTCCCTCATCGGCCTCGACGATGACCCGCTCCGGTGCGCCGACCTGCGGCACGCGATCGACGCCTCCCTCACGACGTATGCCGACCGCCCCACCCCAGCGTTCGCCGCCGCCATCGACGCCCTCCTGGCGCGCGCCGACGTGCCCGCTGCCGTGGCTGCCCTGTCGGGGATCGCCTGGGCGGGTCGACAGACGGGTTGGGCCGCGCCGTGGCGCGAGCGGATCCGGGTCCTGCGACGGCACGGGTCGCCGGTCGTCGCCGCCTGGGCCCGTGACGTCGTCACCGCGCCGCCGGTCGCCGTGGGCCGGTGAACCGACCTCACCTCGCGGTCGCCGACTCCAGCGCGAGGAGGGCGGCCTTGGCGGCCGGGCCACCGGCATACCCACCGAGGGAGCCGTCGGCGCGCCGGACGCGGTGGCAGGGCACGACGATCGGCAACGGGTTCATCGCGCACGCCGTCCCGACCGCGCGGACCGCCCGCGGATGGCCGGCGCGGGCGGCGAGTTCGCCGTAGCTGACCGTCCCGCCATACGGGATCGACGGCAGCAGCGCCTGCACCTGCGCCCGGAAGCCGTGGGAGAGCGCGTGATCCAGGGCGAGCGTGAAGTCCGTACGAGTGCCGGCGAAATACCCGTCCAACTCCCGGGCGGCCTCGTCGAGATCACTGGGGGAGAGCAGGATTCGCGGGCTCACCCGGTCGCTGAGGACCTCCAGCGCGGACTCGTGATCGGAGGGGAACGCGACCCGCACCAGCCCGCGGGGGGTCCGCGCCAGGAGTAGCGACCCGACGGGCGAGTCCAGCAGGCGATAGCTCACGTCGAGCAGTCCCTCGCTCGCGGCGGCCGCCTCGAGTCGCTCGTGGAGCCGCTCCAGGGCCTCCTCGTCGCCCGGTGTCCCGAGCAGTGCCACCAGGTCCGCATCCATCGTCATCAACGGTCCTCCTCGTCCACGCGCAGTCGATCCCGCTGCGCCCGTAGTGTCTTCATCCCATCGGCGGCCGCCCGCCGGGCCGCCGCCGGCGAGCCGCCGACGAGCGCGGCGATCGCCGCGTAGTCCAGCCCGCCGAGGTAGCGATAGGCGATCACCTCGCGCTGTTTGCCGGGCAGCGCGGCGACCAGGCGCCACACCTCGCCCTCGCCCCCGTCCGGTATGCCGTGTCCCGACCGCCCCTCCGGCAGCTCACCGACCGGAACCGCACCGCGCGCCCGCGCCCGGGTCACGTCGATCGCCTTCCGGTGGGCGATGGTCACCAGCCAGGCCCGGTGGTCGGCGGGTTCCCGCAGGCGGGGGTAGGCGCGCAAGGCGGAGACGAAGGTCTCCGACCAGGCGTCCTCGGCGTCGGGGTGGCTGCCGAGGACGGCGCGGCAGACGCGCAGGACGGTCGGTCCGTGCGCGCTGACGAGATCCTCGAAGGGTGGTTTGGCGGTCATCACCACAAAGACGCACCGGCCGGGGGGAATGTGAGATCGGCCGGAATCGTGGGCCGCGGACCGGGCGATCTCCTCACCCGAACTCCTGGACGACCTCGTCGACCTCTCCGTGCCGCACGGTGGCCAGGGCGCCGTTCACCAGGAGCAGTGCCGGCGGCACATGCCCGCACTCGACGTCGATCAACACCGGCACCCCCAACGGGCCGAGCGCGTCCCACACCGCGTCCCGCTGCGAATACCCTTCGTGCCCAGGCGCATTCGTCCGGCCGACGAGCACCGCGACGGCCGGACGAAGAAGCCTGCCATCCGCAGCCCGTGCAGGTTGCGACCGATCGCGAAGCTGTCGTCCTGTGCCGCTTCGACATAGACGACGGTGCCGTCCGGCGCATGTCGCGCCGCCCACGCCCGCACGTCCAGAAACGGGGTCCCGGTGAGATTCGCCAGTGTCTCGATGCATCCGCCGATCAGGCGTCCCCGGACCTCCACCGGGCCGTCGTCGTCCAGTCGCGTCCATCGCCCCTCCGCCCCGAGGTCGTATGCCGTGACCTCGGGTTCCACGGCGACGTCGACGTGCCGGCCCGACCGGAAGACGCGCGGCGAGCGTTGCGCGACCACCTCGCCGGCTGCGGTCCCACAGACCTGCGGCCAGGTCGCGAGGCCGGGGGGAACGGCATACGGCGTGTCCATGAAGTTCGTCCCGTGGACGCTCGCCCAGCCGGTGAGCAGCGTCAGCGGGGTGA
>JBDIAJ010000107.1:0-13721 GCA_039812345.1 Nostocoides sp.
ATGCCGAAGCCGATCTTCGGCGACAACGGCTCGGGCATGCACACCCACCAGTCGCTGTGGAAGAACGGCGAGCCGCTATTCTACGACGAGCGCGGCTACGGCGGCCTGTCCGACCTCGCCCGCTGGTACATCGGCGGCCTGCTCAAGCACGCTCCGGCGCTGCTGGCCTTCACCAACCCGACGGTCAACTCCTACCACCGGCTCGTTCCGGGGTATGAGGCTCCGGTCAACCTCGTCTACTCCGCCCGCAACCGCTCGGCCTGCATCCGCATCCCGATCGCCGGCAACTCGCCGAAGGCCAAGCGCATCGAGTTCCGGATCCCGGACCCGTCGAGCAACCCCTACCTGTGCTTCGCCGCGCAGCTGATGGCGGGCCTCGACGGCATCAAGAACCGGATCGAGCCCCCGGAGCCGGTGGACAAGGACCTCTACGAGCTGCCCCCGGAGGAGCACGAGGCCATCGAGCAGGTCCCCGGCTCGCTCCCCGAGGTCCTCGCCGCGCTCGAGGCCGACCACGAGTTCCTCCTCGAGGGTGACGTCTTCACCAAGGACCTCATCGAGACCTGGATCGAGTGGAAGCGCAAGAACGAGGTCGACCCGATCCGCTTCCGGCCGCACCCCCACGAGTTCGAGATGTACTACGACATCTGAGCCTTTTTGCTCGGACTCCTCCGGGCGGGGGTTGGAGCCGCGACTGCCGTCGCGTCTCCAACCCCCGCCCTTCGTCGTCCTCGCGTCGTACGTGGCCCGTCGCGTCTCCAACCCCCGCCCTTCGTCGTCCTCGCGTCGTGCGTGGCCCGTCGCGTCTCCAACCCCCGCCCTTCGTCGTCCTCGCGTCGTACGTGGCCGTCGCGTCTCCAACCCCGGGCCCGCCGTGCGACGATCGCCACCGTGAGCGACCACACGCGCCTGATCCACGAGCTCATCGACGCCGGGCGCCGGGTCGTCGCCGCCGGACTCGTCCAGGCCTCCGCCGGCAACCTCTCGGCCCGCCTGCCCGACCCCGACCGCTACGTCGTCACCAAGACCGCCCGCTGGCTCGATGACCTCTCCCCCGCGGACTTCGTCACCGGAACGATCTCGACCGCCACGATCGAGCCGCACGCGACGATCGAGTGGCGCCTGCACCAGCGGACGTATGCCGCGCGGCCCGACGCCCGCGCCATCGTCCACCTCCACCCGCATCACACGCTGCTGCTCGCGGCCCTCGGACAGGGCGTGAGATGCATCACCCTGGACCATCAGGTCTATCTGGGACGGGTCCGCCGGGTGCCCTTCCGGCCAGCCGGATCGGACGACCTGGCGCGATTCGCGGCGGAGGCATCCGCCGGCTGCGACGCGATCATCCTCGACCATCACGGATCGTCCACGATCGGCGATTCGGTGCGAATGGCGTTGCGCCGCGCGCTGGTTCTCGAAGACGCCGCCGCGATGACCTATCGAATGCTCCTCGCCGGGGACCACGAGACGACCTTTCCGCCCGAGTGGGCGACCCGCGCCATCGACGCCTGACCACGCCACTGCCCGTCCACGACAGACGCCGAAAGCCCCGATGCCGACACCGCGGCCGGGGAATCGCGTCTCACTCCTCGGACGCCAGCCGCACGGGCGACAGTCCCAGCGCCGGTTCGACCACCCCCCGCTCGGTCGCGATGGCGCTGACCAACCGCGCCGGGGTGACATCGAACGCCGGATTGTGCCCGCGGGTGGCGAGGGGCGCCATACGGACCCCGCCTATCTCGACCACCTCCGCCCCCGGACGGTCCTCCACGACGATCCCCGCGCCATCCGGCGTCGCGAGGTCGACCGTCGACCACGGTGCCGCCACGACGAACGGCACCTCGGCCGCCGCACACGCGATGGCGACCCCGAGCGTCCCGATCTTGTTGGCGACATCGCCGTTGGCGGCGATCCGGTCCGCCCCGACGATGGCGGCGTCGACCCGCCCACCGAGGATGGTCGCCGCGGCGGCGCCGTCGACCTGGACCGCGTGCGGGATCCCCGCGTCCGCGAGTTCGTATGCCGTCAGCCTCGCCCCCTGCAGCAACGGCCGGGTCTCGTCGGCATAGACGAACTCCAGCCGCCCGCGAGCGTGCAACTCCCGCACGACCCCGAGCGCCGTCCCCCACCCGGCGGTCGCCAGCGCCCCGGCGTTGCAGTGGGTGAGCAGGCGCAGCCGGGGCCGGCCGATTCGCGCCAGGAGCCAGTCCGCGCCGAGCGCCGACAACCGCCGGTTGGCGGCCACATCCGCCGCCGCCAACTCGAGGGCCGCCGCGAGGACCACGGCGCGCCCGCGCGGGATCAGCGGCCGGACCCGGTCGACCCCCCATGCGAGGTTGACGGCCGTCGGTCGGGCTTCGCGGACGACGTCAATGGCCCGATCCCGTTCCGCGACAGTCCACCCGGACCGTGCGGCCTCGTCGAGGGCGAGGACGACGCCGAACGCCCCGGCCACGCCCAACGCGGGCGCGCCGCGCACCACGAGCCGCCGGATCGCGTCCACGAGGTCGGCCGACGTTCGCACCACCAGCGTCTCCACCCGCCCCGGGAGCAGCGTCTGATCGAGTAGGCGCAGCGCCCCCGAGTCGTCGTCCCACGCGATCGTCGGCTCCATCCGCCCACCCTCTCAGGCTTCTCCCAAACCCCGCGGCTACGGTGCCCGCTCGTGATCGCCCGTGCCGCCGTCCGCCGCCTCGCCGGGGTCCTCGCCCTCGTCGCGCCGCTGCTGGGGCTGGCCGCCCCGGCCGCCCACGCCGCGACGAAGGACTGCTCCGCCGCCACCCCGCTCGCCCAGCTCCCCACGCTCGTCCCGGGGGACACCGGCACCTGCGTCGCGTATGCCGAGACCCTCCTCCAGAGCGCCGCGTTTTATTCCGGCGCGATCGACGGGACCTACTCCACCTCCGTCGCCGCGGCGACGACCGCCGTCCAGCAGGCCTATCGGACCCTCCGACGCGACGGCACGGTGACTCCCTCGACCTGGAGCGTCCTCGAGCGCATCGACGCGCCCTTCGACAAGTGGACCTGCGGCAACGCCTCCTCCGACAAGGTGCTCCTCGTCTTCGACGACTACCCACTCAGCACGGCCGGATACACCGCGCTCATCGACGCCGCCAAGGCCGGGAACTACGGGATCGGCGTCGCCCCCAACGGCATGTATGTCCGCTCCGGTCTCGTCGACGTCACCGCGGCTCGGGCCCGCGGCCTGCTCGTCGTCGACCACACCTATGACCACATCGACCTGACGACCCTGACCCCCAGCCAGGTCGCCTGGGAGATCACCCAGCCCTATGTCGGATCCAACTACGTCCGCCCGCCGTATGGCGCGGAGAACGCCACAGTCGACGCCGTCCTCGCGCAGTACCACAAGAACGACTGCCTCTGGGACGTCGACCCGCGCGACTGGGCGCGCGAGGGTCATCGCGTGCCGCTCGAGGTCCCGGACCTGCGCACGACGCCGCAGGCGGCGGCCGATTACATCGTCGCCAACGCCTGGGGCGGCTCCACCGTCGTGGTCCACATGGACCATCTCGGCACCGATCCCACCCGTCTCGCCTATATCGACGCGGGCCTGCGCGCCCGGGGCCTGATGCTCTGCCGCAACTGGGGGACCGCGACCCACGGCACGATGCCGAATCAGTACTGTCTCTGATCGATTGGCACCGACCGAAACAACCGAACGCCCACGTCGGGCGTCGTCAAGGTATGCCTGCTACCTTCCCCGCCGTGACGAAAACCCTCCGCCGCATCGCCGTTCCGCTGGTCGCCGCCACACTGCCGCTGGCCGCGCTCGCCCAGGCCACCCCGGCCCAGGCGGCCACCAAGACCTGCACCTCATCGACGCCGGTGAGCCAGCGCCCGATCATCAGGTACGGCGACAGCGGCAGCTGCGTCGCCCTCGCCCAGCGCCTGCTCGGCAAGGCCTTCTTCTACAGCGGCGCGGCGTCCGGCTACTGGAACGCCACCGCCCAGACGGGGATGTCGCAGTTCGCCACGGCATACCGCCTGCTGCGCCGGGACGGCACGGTCACGGCCGCGGGCTGGGCCACCCTGGAGAAGGTCAACGCCCCGTTCGACAAGTACAAGTGCGGCAACGGCTCGTCCGACAAGGTCCTCCTCGTCTTCGACGACGCCCCGACCAGCACGACCTCCTACAAGGCCCTCATCGACGCGGCGAAGTCGGGGGGGTACGGCATCGGGATCGCCCCCAACGGGATGTACGTCAAGTCGGGCCTGGTCGACGTCAACGCGGCGCGCGCCCGCGGCCTGCTGGTCGTCGATCACACCTACGACCACTACCTCCTGACCTCGCTCAGCTACGACAAGATCGTCTGGGAGATCACCCAGCCCTACAACGGCTCCAACTACGTTCGCCCGCCCTACGGCGGGACCAACTCGACCGTCGACGCGATCCTCGCGAAGTACCACAAGAACAACTGCCTCTGGGATGTCGATCCGCGAGACTGGGCCAAGAGCACGAGCCGGGCCCCCCTCGAGGTCCCCGACTTCAAGGTGACGCCCCAGCAGGCCGCCGACTACATCATCGGGAACGCGTGGGGCGGCTCGACGGCCGTCGTCCACCTGCAGCACCTCGGCACGGACGCGTCCCTGCTCAAGTACATCGACGACGGCCTGCGGGCCCGCGGCCTGTCCCTGTGCCGCACGTGGGGCCGGGCGACCAACGCCTCGATGCCCAACATGTACTGCCTCTGACCCGTCGAACGCGCCCCGAAGGAGGCCACCGGCCAGCCCGTCTCACCATTCGTACGCTCGACTACCGAACGGTAGACCTCGACCCGCCAGCAGGTGTCCACGATGTGACCCGCTGGCGGGTCGTTTCGTTTGAGGGGCGGTCCGGTTGTGGCGATCGGGGGCGCGCCACTAGCGTCGAACCAAGTCGAAAGACCCGAGCGGCGCCGGTGCCGACTCGACCCTCGAGAACCTTGAAGGCAGGCTGTCGAATGAAGATCGTCGTACTGGTCAAGCACGTGCCCGAGCCCACCGCCGTGTGGAAATTCGCCCCCGACATGACCATCGACCGCGGGGCCATCGACGGCCACCTCTCCGAGCTCGATGAGTATGCCGTCGAGTCCGCGGTCCGCCTCGTCGAGGGTGGCCTCGACGCCGAGATCACCTTCCTCACGGTCGGTCCGGCCCAGGCCAAGGACGGCCTGCTCAAGGCCCTCGCCATGGGCGGGAACAAGGCCGTCCACGTCCAGGACGACGCCCTGCACGGCAGCGACGCCCTCGCCACCTCCCTCGTCCTGGCCAAGGCCCTCGAGAAGACCGGATTCGACCTCGTCGTGACCGGGATGTCGAGCACCGACGGGGAGATGTCGGTCATGCCCTCGATGCTCGCCGAGCGGCTCGGGGTCAACCAGGCGACCTTCGCCGACGCGATCTCCGTCAGCGGCGACACCGTGACCATCGCCCGCGAGGGCGACGGCGCGACGCTCGACGTCAGCGCCACCCTTCCCGCGGTCGTCTCGGTCACCGACCGCACCGGCGAGGCCCGCTACCCGGCCTTCCGCCAGATCATGATGGCGAAGAAGAAGCCGCTCGAGGTCCTCTCGCTCGCCGACCTGGGCGTCGACGCCGCGAGCGTCGGCAGCGGCGCCGCCGCGGTCAAGGTCCGCTCGATCGCCGCCGCACCGGAGCGCCAGGCGGGCACCGTCGTCACCGACGACGGCACCGGAGCCGCCCAACTCGCCGACTTCCTCGCCGCCCGCGGCCTCCTCTGACCTCGCCCTCGGCATACGACCCAAGAAGGAACCCACGTGACCACCGTTCTCGTCCTCGCCGACCTCACCCCCGCCGGGGTCCGGTCCGCCACGCTCGAACTGCTCACCGTCGCCCGCGGTCTCGGTGACCCCGCCGCGGTCGTCCTCGGCACCCCCGACGACGCCGCCGTCGCCACCCTCGGTGAATACGGCGCCACCACGGTGTATGCCGTGAACTCCCCCGGATCCGACGACCTCCTCTCCCTCCCCAAGGTCGACGCCGTCGCCGCGGTCGCCGCGGCCACGTCACCGTCCGCGATCCTGATCACCTCCGGACCCGAGGGCAAGGACGTCGCCGCGCGCCTCGCCGTCCGGCTCGGCGGCGGGATCGTCACCGACGCCGTCTCGGTGGCCGCCGAGGGCGACACCGTCGTCGCCGTCCAGTCGATCGTCGCCGGGACCTATCACGCAACGACCGAGATCACCTCCGGGCCGGCGATCGTCACCATGCGGCCCAATGCGACCGCCGCCGTCGCCGCACCGGTCACCCCGGCCGTCCAGAGCCTGGACGTCCCGGTCAGCGACGCCGCCAAGGGCGCGGCCATCACCGCCCGCAACGCCAAGGTCTCCAGCGGTCGCCCCGAACTCACCGACGCGGCCGTCGTCGTCGCCGGCGGGCGCGGCATCGGCTCCCCCGAGGGCCTGGCCGTCATCGAGGCCCTCGCCGACGCCCTCGGCGGTGCCGTCGGCGCCACCCGGGCGATCACCGACCTCGGCTGGGCCGCCCACGACATCCAGGTCGGCCAGACCGGCAAGACCGTCGCCCCCGCGCTCTATGTCGCGGCCGGCGTCAGCGGCGCCATCCAGCACCGCGCCGGGATGCAGTCCTCCAAGACGATCGTCGCCGTCAACAAGGACGCCAACGCCCCGATCTTCCAGATCGTGGACTTCGGCGTCGTCGGCGACCTCCACTCGGTCCTCCCGGCCCTGGTCCAGCTGGTCCAGGCCCGCCGCGGCTGACCCTCCCCCCACATCGAACCGACCGCGCCAGCGCCGACGAGGAGCACGAACCCCAGATGACCGAGACCACAGGACACGTCGGCGGAGCCGGACTCGACCTGTCCACCCTGAAGATGATGATCGAAGCCCTCGGCGACTTCGTCGACGAGGCCCTGCCCCCGCAGAAGGTTCTCGACCTCGACGCCGAGGACAAGTGCCCGGAGGACGTCGTCCGGGCGATGTCCGACCCGGACACCCTCGGGGTCCAGCTCGTCTTCATCCCCGAGGCCTACGGCGGCATGGACGGCGGGGCGTTCGACAGCTACCGGGTGTGCGAGGCCATGGGCCGCAAGGACATCGGCCTCGCCACCGCGGTGTTCGCGACCTTCCTCGGCTCCGACCCGATCGTCGTCGGCGCCACCGAGGAGCAGAAGCAGGAGTGGCTCGGCGCGATCGCCGAGCGCGGCGTCGTCTTCGCCTACGGCGCGACCGAACCGGAGGCCGGGTCCGACCTCGGCGCGATGACGACCACCGCGGAACCGATCGTCGGCGACGACGGCGCGATCACGTCATACCGGATCAACGGGCGCAAGCAGTGGATCTCCAACGGCTCGATCGCCGACTTCTCGACCATCCTCGCCGCGACGCCCGAAGGCCCGACGTGGTTCGTCGTCGAGCGCGACACCCCCGGCTTCAGCGCCGGCCCGTCCGAGGACAAGCACGGCCTGCGGCTGTCCAACACCGCACCGCTCTTCCTCGACGACGTCGTCGTCCCGGTTCACAACCTCATCGGCAATGTCCCGGGCAAGGGCCTGGTCCAGGCGCAGCAGGTCTTCGGCTACACCCGGCTCATGGTCGCCGCCTTCGGCCTCGGCGGCGGCTGGGAGGCCCTCGACCGGGCGATCGCCTACTCCAAGGACCGCATCCAGGGCGGCGGCCCGCTCGCCGAGAAGCAGGGTTTCACCCACAAGCTCATCGTTCCGCACGCCGTCCGGCTCGAGGCCGCCCGGGCGTTCATGGAGGACACGGCCGACAAGATCGACCGCGGGCTCGGCGAGAACGGCGCGATGAACACCGAGGGCGCCATCGCCAAGTACCTCGCCACCGAGGCCGGCAACGCCGCCGCCGACGCGGCCATCCAGGCCCACGGTGGCTACGGCTACACCCGGCCGTATGTCGTGGAGAAGGTCCGTCGCGACGTCCGGATCACGACGATCTACGAGGGCACCTCGGAGATCATGGAGATGACCATCGCCCGCGACCGGTGGCAGCTGCACCTGAAGTCGCTCGGCCGCCGCTACACCGACATGGCCGCCGAGCTCGAGGCGCTGCACGCCCGCAAGCCCGACGTCGGCGCCGGCACGGCGGCGCTCGGCGCCCGCGCCATGGCCGCGGTCCTCGACGCCTGCAAGGTCGGCCGCCTCACCCGCAGCCAGCACGTCCTCTTCCGGCTCGGCGAGCTCATCGCGTATGCCGAGGGGGCGGCCGAGTTCGCCCGCGCCGCCGCCGCGGCACAGGACGGGACCCGCCACGAGAAGAACCCGGGCCGGTTCGACGGTGCCGCGACCTCCGCCATGGCGCGGGTCTATGCCCGCGAGGCGGCCCAGCGGGTCGCCCTCGACGGGGCGCGGTGGGTCGCCGGGGCCGCGGACGCGGGCTCGCCCGCGCTGGCGACGCTCGCCGGCATCCCGGCCGACGCGATCCGGGCCGCGCAGGCCGGACTGCTCAGCGACATGGACTACATCGCCGACGTCCTCTATGGGCGCACCGGCAACTGACTGAACACCGCGGGACACGTCACAAGGAGCAGTGGACCAGCATGACCAGCAACGCAGCCCGGCCGGTCGCCATCGTGGGGATCGCGGCGATCATGCCGCAGGCCCCATCGGCGAACGCCTTCTGGGACAACATCAAATCGGGCCGCTACTGCATCACGGACGTGCCCCCGGAGCGCTGGGACCCGGCGCTCTACTACGACCCGGACCACTCGGCCCGGGACAAGACCTATTCGCGGATCGGCGGCTGGGTCCGGGAGTTCGACTGGGATCCGATCAAGTGGCGCCTCCCGATCCCGCCGACCGTGGCGGCCCAGATGGACGAGGGGCAGCGGTGGGCGGTCAGCGCCGCCCGCGCCGCTCTCCTCGACGCCGGCTGGCCCAACTGGAACGTCGACAGCGACAACGTCGCCGTCATCCTCGGCAACGCCCTCGGCGGCGAGAAGCATTACAGCTCCTCGATGCGCATCCGGATCCCGGAGGTCATCAAGCGACTGGAGGCCTCCCCCACCCTCCTCGGACTGCCGACCGACGTCCAGCGGGCGATCGTCGAGGAGACCCGCGCGGGCTACCTCGACAACACCTTCGAGATCACCGAGGACACCATGCCCGGTGAGTTGGCGAATGTCATCGCCGGCCGGGTCTGCAACCTGCTGAACCTCCGCGGCCCCAACTTCACCACCGACGCCGCCTGCGCCTCAGGGCTCGCCGCCCTCAACGCGGCGATCGACGGCCTCGTCGACCACCAGTACGACGCCGTCGTCACCGGCGGCGTCGACCGCAACATGGGCATCGACGCCTTCGTCAAGTTCTGCAAGATCGGCGCCCTCTCGGCGACCGGGACCCGGCCCTTCGACGCCGGGGCCGACGGCTTCGTCATGGGCGAGGGCGCCGCGCTCTTCGTCCTCAAGCGGCTCGAGGACGCCGAGCGCGACGGCGACCGGATCTATTCCGTCATCGTCGGTGTCGGCGGCTCCTCCGACGGCAAGGGCAAGGGCATCACCGCCCCCAACCCGGTGGGCCAGCAGCTCGCCGTCCGCCGCGGCTGGGCGCGCGCCGGTCTCGAGCCGGGCACCGCGATGGCGGTCGAGGCCCACGGCACCTCGACCCGGGTCGGCGATGCCGCCGAACTCACCTCGCTGACCACGGTCTTCGGCGAATCGACCAACGCGATCGGGTCGATCGCGCTCGGCTCGGTCAAGTCCAATATCGGCCATCTCAAGGCCGCCGCCGGCACCGCCGGCCTGTTCAAGATGACGATGTCGCTGCACGAGAAGGTGCTCGCACCGAGCCTCAACTTCGTCAACCCCAACGAGAACGTCGACTGGGGCTCGATCCCGTTCGCCGTCAACACCGGCCTGAGGGCCTGGCCGGAGAGCCCGTATGGCGTGCGCCGCGGCGCTGTCAGCGCGTTCGGCTTCGGCGGGACGAACTTCCACGTCGTCCTCGAGGAGCACGTCCCCGGCCGGCACAAGGCTCCGGCCCGGGTGTTCGCCTCGGCCGAGGTGCCGGCGGCGATCGTGTCCGCCCCGGTCACGCCCGCCGCAGCCCCCGCCGCAGCGGCACCCGTCGCCCCGGCGGCACCCGTCGCCCGCAAGGCCCCGCTGCGCGGTGCCCTCGTCCTCGGCGGGCGCGACGACGCCGACGTCGCCGCCCAGGTCCGTTCCGCCCTCGCCGACGCCAAGGCCGGCAACGCGCCCGCGCCGACCCCGCCCGACCCGGCCCTCGGCCGGGCCGCGGTCCGGGTCGCCGTCGACTTCGCCGACGCCGCCGACCTCGCCGGCAAGCTGGAGAAGCTGGTCAAGGCCTTCGACTCCGCCAACCCCGCCGCCTTCCGGATGCTGCGCCAGCAGGGCGTCTTCGTCGGCCGCGGCCCGGCGCCCAAGGTCGCCTTCCTCTACACCGGTCAGGGCTCGCAGTACGTCAACATGCTCAAGGGCCTCGCCGCCCACGAGCCGATCGTCAAGGCGACCTTCGACGAAGCCGACCGGGTCATGACCCCGCTTCTCGGCCGCCCGCTGACCAGCTACATCTTCATCGACGGCGACGACAAGGCCGCGGTGGACCAGCTCAACAAGCAGCTGATGCAGACCGAGATCACCCAGCCGGCCGTCCTCGCGACGGACCTGTCGCTGACCCGGCTGTTCGCCGCCTACGGCGTGCGCCCCGACATGGTCATCGGCCACAGCCTCGGCGAGTACGGCGCCCTCGTCGCCGCCGGTGCCCTCACCCTCGAGAGCGCCCTCGAGGCGGTCAGCGCCCGCGGCAACGAGATGAAGAAGGTCTCGATGGCCGACAACGGCGCGATGGCCGCCGTCTTCGGACCCCTCGACCAGATCGAGAACCTCGTCAAGCAGGCCGACGGCTATGCCGTCATCGCCAATATCAACAGCTACAACCAGGCCGTCGTCGGCGGTGCCACCGCCGCCGTCGAGGGACTCGTGGCCAAGGCCCAGGACGCCGGGCTGTCCGCGACGCGCATCCCGGTCAGCCACGCCTTCCACACCGCCATCGTCGCGCCGGCCTCCGAGCCACTCAAGACCGCCCTGCGCCGGCTCAACGTCGTCGGGCCCAAGATCCCGACCGTCGCCAATGTCACCGGCGAGTTCTATCCGGTGGGGGCGAGCACCGACGTCATGCTCGACTACCTCGGCAAGCAGGTCGCCTCCCCGGTCCAGTTCGTCAAGGGCCTCGAGACGTTGTATGCCGCGGGCGCTCGCGTGTTCGTCGAGGTCGGCCCCAAGAAGGCCCTCCACGGGTTCGTCGAGGACGTCCTCGGCAAGACGCACGACGACGTCGTCGCCCTGTTCACCAACCACCCCAAGGTCGCCGACGACGTCGCGATCAACCAGGCCCTCTGCGGTCTGTATGCCGCGGGCCTCGGTTTCGACGCCCCCGTCGCCGCCGCACCCGCCATCTCGGCCGCCGCGGCACCCGCGGTGACCACCACCTCCGTCGCGCCGGTCACCCCGAGCGCGCCCGCCGCCGCGACCGCGACCGGTTCGCCTGCGGCATACGTCACCAGTGAAGGGACAATGGTGTCCGACCGCACCCTCGCCGAACTCGGCAAACTCTTCGCCCAGGTCCTCGACCAGGGCCTCAAGCTGTATGCCGCCGATCTCGGCTACTCCGCCGGCGCCGCGGCCGTCGTCGGTCTGCCCGTGCCGGGCGCCGTGACCCCGCCCGCCCGCACGCTCGAACCCGTCGTCGTCACCGGTGCCGCCGCGGGCCTGCCCGGCAAGCAGAAGATGTTCGACGACGCCAACATCGCGCGCATCCTCGCCGGCGAGAACTTCATCAGTTCGGTTCCGGCGGAGGTCCGCCAGCTCATGGTCGACCATCGGATCACCCGGATCGTCAAGGACGCGTCCGGCGGCGGCAGCTTCCAGACCATCGACGACGTCGCCGATGTCATCAAGCTCGCCGGCACCCACGCCCCGCTCGACGTGGTCGCCGAGTTCGGCGTCGACCGGGCCCGCGACGAGGCCCTCGACATGACCACCCGGATGGCCATCGCCGCCGGCCTGGACGCCCTGCGCGACGCCGGAATCCCCCTGGTCATGCGCTACAAGACGACGACCCTCGGGACGCAGCTGCCCGACCGTTGGGCGCTGCCGGAGTCCCTGCGCGACGACACCGGGATCATCTTCGCGGCGGCCTTCCCCGGCTACGCCCGCTTCGTCGAGGAGATCGAGGCCTACATGGCCGACCGTGGGCGCCGCGAGGCCCTCCTCGGCCTCGAGGGCGTGCGCGCCCTGATGGCCGCCGACGACCCGGCCCGCGCCGAGGTCGATCGCCAGATCGGCGCCCTCCGCGAGGCGATCGACCGCGCCGCCTATTCCTTCGACCGGCGCTTCCTCTTCCGCGTCCTGGCCATGGGCCACTCCCAGTTCGCCGAACTCATCGGCGCCCGCGGCCCCAACACCCACGTCAACGCCGCGTGCGCGAGCACGACGCAGGCCGTCTCCCTGGCCGAGGACTGGATCCGCGCCGGCCGCTGCCGCCGGGTCATCGTCGTCGGCGCCGACGACACCGCCGGCGAGCAGCTGCTCCCCTGGGTGCTGTCCGGCTTCCTCGCCACCGGTGCCGCGGCGACCGACGAACGCGTCGAGGACGCGGCGACGCCGTTCGATCGGCGCCGACACGGGATGATCGTCGGCGGCGGCGCCGCGGCGCTCATCGTCGAGTCCGCGGACTCCGCCCGCGAGCGGGGCATCGCCCCGATCGCCGAGGTGCTCGCGACGATCACCGCCAACAGCGCCTTCCACGGCACCCGACTCGATGTCGAGCACATCGGCGGCGTCATGGAGTCCCTCATCCGCGAGGCCGAGCAGCGCGGGATCGACCGCCACGCGATCGCCTCCGAGACGATGTTCGTCTCGCACGAGACCTACACCCCGGCCCGGGGCGGCAGCGCCGCGGCCGAGATCAACGCCCTGCGCCGGGTCTTCGGCGCGGACGCGGGCAAGGTCGTCATCACCAACACCAAGGGCTTCACCGGGCACGCGATGGGCGCGGGCATCGAGGACGTCGTCGCCGTCAAGGGCCTCGAGACGGGCATCGTTCCGCCGGTGCCGAACTACAAGGAGCCCGACCCCGACCTCGGTGCGCTCAACCTGTCGCGCGGCGGGTCCTACCCGGTCGAGTACGCCCTCCGGCTCGCCGCCGGCTTCGGCTCGCAGATCGCCATGTCGTTGATGCGCCGCGTCCCGGCGCCCGACGGCCGCCGCCGCGGCCCGCAGGAACTCGGCTACGCCTATCGCGTCGCCGACGCGGGTGCCTGGCAGCGCTGGCTCGACTCGCTGTCCGGTCACCCCGACAGCCGACTCGAGGTCGACCACCGGCGGCTGCGTCTCGTCGACGTCGGGGCACCCAAGGTGCCGGTCGCGCCCGAGACGCACGTCCCGGTGCCGTATGCCGGCCAACTCGCCCCCTCGGCCGGCCCCGCCCCCGCGGTGGTCGCCGCGCCGGCACCCCTCGCCACCCCGGCACCCGTCGCCGCCCCGGCGGCAGTGGCCGCGCCGGCACCCGTCGCCGCACCCGTGACTCCGGCACCCGCACCCGCATCCGTCGCCCCGGCCCCGGCTCCCGAGCCGGCCGCGCCGGCCGGTGATGAGATCCTCGACCGGGTCACCGGGATCGTCTCGGAGATGACCGGCTACCCGGCCGACCTCCTCGACCCCGACCTCGACCTCGAGGCCGACCTCGGCGTCGACACCGTCAAGCA
>JBDIAJ010000108.1:0-13713 GCA_039812345.1 Nostocoides sp.
AGGCCCCCTTCGCCCCCTCGGCCTCCCCCAGGCGGCCCTCCCACCCGCAGAAGCTCCCAGATCAGCGATTCCCTAGCCACGCGCCGCATCCCGATCTCCCGGCCCGTGAGACACTTAGGGGCTCCCCCGTCGACGACGCCACCTTCAGGAGTGCGCCAGATGTCCGTCCCCTCCCCGCAACTCGCCGCCCTGGCCTCCGCGTATGGCGTGGCGACGGAATACTGGGACTGGCAGGGGCGGCACACGACGGTCTCGACCGAGACGATCACCGCGGTCCTGACCGCGCTCGGCCTCGACGTCACGACCCCGGAGTCGACGAGCCGGGCCTGTGAAGACCTCTGGCTGCGGTCCTGGCGGCGGGTGCTGCCCCCGTGCGTGGTCGCCCGCGAGACCTGGACCCCGTGGGTCCCGGTGCACGTGCCCCACGGGCGTCCGGTGCGCCTCGACATCGAACTCGAGGACGGTGGTGTCGTCGCCGCCCGTCAGGTCGCCAACTGGGTGCCCCCGCGGGTCGTCGACGGACGGGAGACGGGTGAGGCGACCTTCGAGCTGCCGGCCGACCTGCCCCTGGGCTGGCACCTGCTGCGCGCCGTCGTCGGCGACGGTGATGAGGAGTCGACGGCCACCGCGACCCTCGTCGTCACTCCGCAGCGGCTGGAACTACCCCCGGCCCTGGCCCATCGACGCGCTTGGGGGCTGATGACGCAGGTCTATCAACTGCGCTCCGCCAACTCGTATGGCGTCGGCGACCTCGCCGATCTCGCCGACCTGGCCACCTGGGGCGGCGCCGATCTCGGTGCCGACTGGGTGCTGGTCAACCCGTTGCACGCGGCGCAGGCGACGACGCCGATGGAGGCCTCGCCGTATCTGCCGACGACGCGGCGCTTCGTCAACCCGATCTACGTCCGGGTCGAGGACATCCCCGAGGTCGCCTACCTCCCGGTCGACACGCGGGCCGAGATCGCGGCCTACGCCCGGAGGGGTCAGGCCCTCAACACCGTCGACCGGATCGACCGCGATGCCGCCTGGGCGATCAAGCGGGCGGCCCTGCGGGTCGTCTTCGATACCGGCCGCAGCCCGCGGCGACAGCGGGCGTTCGAGGGCTTCTGCGAACGCGAAGGCCAGGGGCTCGTCGACTTCGCCACGTGGTGCGCGCTCGCCGACGTGTACGGCCAGCCGTGGCGCGAGTGGCCGGAGGACTATCACCGGCCCGACGCCCCGGCGGTGGCGGACTTCCGCGAGGCCAACGCCGACGATGTCGACTTCTATCGGTGGCTCCAATGGATCCTCGAGGAACAGATGGCCGCCACCCAACGGCTCGCCCTCGAAGCCGGGATGCGGCTGGGGATCATCCACGACCTCGCCGTCGGGGTGCACCCGGACGGGGCCGACTCGTGGGGGTTGGCCGACGCGCTCGCCCGCGACATCAGCGTGGGCGCACCCCCGGATCAGTTCAACCAGCTCGGCCAGAACTGGAGTCAGCCGCCCTGGAGGCCGGACCGGCTCGCGGAGCTGGGCTACGCGCCATACCGGGACATGCTCCGCACCGTGCTGCGGGACTCGGGCGGCATCCGCGTCGACCACATCATCGGGCTCTTCCGCCTCTGGTGGGTGCCGCGCGGCATGACGGCGCGGGAGGGCACCTATGTCTCCTACGACCACGAGGCGCTCATCGGCATCCTGTGCCTGGAAGCCCACCGAGCCGGCGCGGTCGTCGTCGGCGAGGATCTCGGGGTCGTGCAGCCGATGGCCCGCGACTTCATGCGGGAGCGCGGCATCCTCGGCACCTCGATCCTGTGGTTCGAGTGGAAGGACGGTATGCCGCTCCCGCCGGAGGACTACCGCGAGCTCTGCCTGGCCAGCGTCACCACGCACGACCTGCCGCCGACCGCGGGCTACCTCGAATTGGCGCATGTCGACCTGCGCGAACGGCTCGGGTTGCTCACCCGCCCGGTGGAGGAGGACCGCGCCGAGGAGGAGCAGGCGATCGCCAAGGTCGCCACCGCGCTCGCCGCCCACGACCTGCCGGCGAACCCGAGCGAGATCGCCGAGTTCGTCGAGTCGATGCACCGCTACCTCGCCATGTCACCGGCGCGGATGCTCGGCGTCAGCGTCCCGGATCTTGTGGGCGACCGCCGGGCGATCAATCAACCGGGAACCGACAAGGAGTACCCGAACTGGTGCCTCCCCCTGTCCGGCCCCGACGGACATCTGGTCACCCTCGAGGAACTGACGCGGGCGGCGGCCCCACGGCGGATCGCGCGCTGGCTGCGTTGAGGCCGCTCGCGTCGACGACGGGTCGCGTCAACTGATCGCCGACCCGAAGAGCCGTCCGATCGCATAGGTGACGGCCATCGCGACCAGGCCGCCGAGCACGACCCGGGCGACCGCGCGCAGCACCGGGGCCTGGCCGAGGCGGGCGCTGATCCACCCCGTCAGCGCGAGCGCGACCAGCACGGTGAGCACCGTCCCCAGAATCCGCCAATCGGCCGACGGATTGAGGACGGCGATCAGCGGGAGCAGGGCACCCACGGTGAAGGAGACGAACGAGGCGCCGGCGGCGGCCCAGGGGTTCGTCAGGCCCTCCGGGTCGATCCCGAGTTCGGCCTCGGCGTGGGCGGCGAGCGCGTTGTGCCGGGTCAGGGACCGAGCGACCTCGAGGGCGAGCGCGGGTTCGAGCCCCTTGGCCTCGTAGAGTTCGGCGAGCTCGAGCAGCTCGGTGTGCGGGATCCGCTCCAGGGCGTCCGACTCCTGCGCCAGGAGCGCCTTCTCCGTGTCCCGCTGAGTGCTCACCGAGACGTATTCGCCGACCGCCATGCTCATCGCGCCGGCGGCGAGACCGGCGAGTCCAGCGGTGAAGATGGCGGGCCGACTGGTCGTCGCGGCCGCGACGCCGATGACGAGTCCCGCCGTCGAGACGATGCCGTCGTTGGCGCCGAGGACGCCGGCGCGCAACCAGTTGAGCCGCCCCCCGGTCCCGGACCGGTCGTAGGGCTCGTGCCGGTGGTTCCCGGTCTCCGCCTGTGCGGCCGCGACGAGGTGGGGGTCGGCCTGTTGGAGGTCCGGTGTCGTCTTGCCCGCGGTCGCGCCCTCGCTCACGCCGTCGCCCCCAGCCGCGCGGCGTGGCCGGCGATCCGGTGGGCGAGCTCGATGTCGAGCTGGGTCAGACCGCCGGCGTCGTGGGTCGAGAGGGTCCAGGTGGTCCGCCGCCACCGGATGTCGATATCGGGATGGTGGTTCATCGCCTCGGCCTCCAACGCCACCTCCTCCACGAGTCGGATGGCATCGGGGAAGGAGGGCGCGGCATACGTCGCCGTCAGACTCTCCCCCACGCGCCGCCATCCGGCAAGGTCGGCGAGTTGCCGGGTGATCTCCGCGTCGGTCAGCAATCGGCTCACCCGGCAAGCGTAGGCGCTAGCCGAGTTCGCCGATCGTCGCCGGGCCGATGAGCGACCCGCCGTCGGTGCCGGTCTCCGCGAGAGTGGGGTCCACCGCCTCGGCCTCGACGCGGTGGGCGACGATCGCGCCGGCCGCGATGTCCTCGGCATAGTGGCAGGCCACCCGGTGACCGCGCGGGACCGATTCGATCGTGACGTCCCGCAGCTCCGGGCGGTCAGTGTCGCAGCGAGTCGGCTGCCGCCAGGGGCAGCGGGTGTGGAACCGGCACCCGGACGGCGGGTTGGCGGGCGAGGGCAGGTCACCGGTGAGGAGGATGCGTTCGCGATGATCCTCCACCACCGGATCGGGCACCGGGACCGCGGAGAGAAGGGCGCGGGTGTAGGGGTGCAGGGGCTCGGCATACAGGTCGTCGGCGTTCGCCTCCTCGACGAGGGCGCCGAGATACATCACCCCGACCCGGTCGCTGATGTGGCGCACGACGGCGAGGTCGTGGGCGACGACGAGATAGGTGAGCTGGAACTGGTCCTGGAGCTCCTCGAGGAGGTTGACGACCTGAGCCTGGACTGAGACGTCGAGGGCGGAGACCGGCTCGTCGGCGACGATGAACTGCGGATCCACCGAGAGAGCGCGCGCGATGCCGATGCGCTGGCGCTGGCCGCCCGAGAACTCGTGCGGGTACTTGCTCAGCGAACTGGCCGGGAGCCCGACCGCCCGCAGCAGCTCGCGCAGCCGCTTCCCCGCCCCCACGCTGTCCTTGGTCAGCCCATGCGCCTTCATCCCTTCCAGGAGAAGGGATTCCACCGACTGGCGGGGATCGAGGCTGGACAGTGGGTCCTGGAAGACCATCTGCATGTGCTGGCGCTTGCGCCGGAGGTCCTCGCCCTTGAGGGAGGCGATGTCGACCCCGTCGAAGACGACGCTGCCGTCGGTCGGCGGTTCGAGGTTGAGGATCGCCCGGCCGAGCGTCGACTTCCCGCATCCGGACTCGCCGACCAGGCCGTAGGTCTCGCCGCGGCGGATCTGGAGGTCGACGCCGTCGACGGCGTAGACGTGGCCGATCGTCTTGTCGAAGATGACCCCACGCCGGATCGGGAAGTGGACCTTGACCCCGCGGACGTCGACGAGGACGTCGCGGGCCGTCGGGGCGGTCGGATCGGTCATCGGGACACCTCCACCGGATTGTGGCAGCGCAGGGCGCTCGCGCCCTCCTCGACGAACGCTGGCGTGGCGGATCGGCATACGTCCACGGGCTGGCTGCAGCGCGGGGCGAACGCGCACGCCCCCTCCCACGGCAGGTTGTCCGACACCGAGCCGGGAATCGGCGTCAGCGGCTCGCCGCGGGCGCCGTCGAGGCGGGGAATCGACCTGAGGAGCCCATGGGTGTAGGGGTGGCGGGGCCGTGCGAACAGGTCGTGCCGGGGACCGCGTTCGACGATCCGGCCGCCATACATGACATTGACCTCGTCGCACAGGCCGGCGACCACGCCGAGATCGTGGGTGATCATGATCAGCGCCGTGCCGCTCTGCCGGACCAGGTCCTTCAGGAGTTGGAGGATCTGCGCCTGAATGGTGACGTCCAGAGCGGTCGTCGGCTCGTCGGCGATGAGGAGCCGGGGCTCGCAGGCGAGCGCCATGGCGATGAGGGCCCGCTGGCGCATGCCCCCGGAGAGTTGGTGGGGATACTCGGACAGCCGCCGGGTGGGATCGGGGATCCCGACCTTGTCGAGCATGTCCCGGGCCCGCGGCATCGCCGCCTTGCGGGAGAGCCCCTTGTGCCGCTCGAGGACCTCGGTGACCTGGATCCCGATCGGGACGACCGGGTTGAGGGAGGACAGTGGGTCCTGGAAGATCATGCCGAGGTCGCGGCCGCGGCGCTCGCGCATCTGGTTGGCCGAGAGGGCGAGCAGATCGGTGCCGTCGAACCGCGCGAGGCCGCTGACTTGGTTCCCTCGCTTGGGCAGCAGCCCCATGATCGCCAGGGAGGTCACCGACTTGCCGCTGCCGGACTCGCCGACGAGCCCGACGGTCTGCCCGGGGCGCACCTCGAAACTGACCTTGTCGACGGCCGCGAACGGTCGCTGACCGTGCCGTTGGAAGACGACGCTGAGATCCTCGACCCGCAGCAACGGCTCGCCGCGCCGCACCTCCGGGCGGTATGCCGCTCCGCTCGCCTCGGTCATGGTGCTCACCTCCGGCTCTTGGGGTCGAGCGCCTCGCGCAACGACTCACCCATGAGGGTGAATCCGAACGCGACGACGATGATGCAGGCCGCGGGATAGAAGGCGAGGTGGGGATAGGAACTGAGGTATTCCTGGGCGGACCCGAGCATCTGTCCCCATTCGGGCTGACGTTGATCGGGGTTGCCCAGCCCGAGGAAGGAGAGGGCGGCCGCATCGATGACGGCCGTGGCGAGGACGAGGGTGGCCTGGACGATCACCGGGCCCAGGGCATTGGGCAGCATGTGGCGGAAGATGATCGGACCGCGTTTGACGCCCAGCGCCCGGGCGGCGAGGACGTGGTCGCTGTGCCGTTGCGCGAGCATCGTTCCACGCAGCAGCCGGGCGAAGACCGGGATGTAGGTGATCGCGATCGCGATTATGACCGTCCACTGGCTGGGCTGGCTCGCCAGGGCCGCGATGGAGAACGCGAGCAGCAGCGACGGCATGGAGAGCATGACGTCGACGAACCGCATGATCCCCGAGTCGATCCACCCGCCGAAGGCGCCGGCGAATGTGCCGAGCACCAGCCCCCCGGCGAGGGAGATGATGGTGACGAAGACGGCGACGAGGAGCGTCTGTTGGCTGCCGACGATCAACCGGGAGAGCAGATCCCGGCCGCGGTCGTCGGCCCCGAGCGGGAAGCCCGGCTCGGGCCCGGGGACCGGGTTGGTCTGCCGGCGGACCTTCCCGATGAGATAGTCCTGGATCGGGTCGTGCGGGGCGATCCACCGGGCGAACACGGCCACCAGGACGAAGAGGATCGTGATCGCCAGGCCGATGAGGAAGACGGGGTCGCGGCGCAGTCGCTGCCAGGCGCTGGCGATGAGCGACACCCCGGGTCCCTCGCCGACCGCCCCGGCCTCGTCGACCTGAGCGGCGGTGGCGGCGAGGTCGTCGATCTTCTGCTTCCGGCGGGCACCGAGCCGGGGTCGGCCGGAGTCGTTGGGCTGGGTCATCGGTTCACCTGGTCCGGACTCGGGGATCGATGACGGCATAGAGCACGTCGACGAGGAGATTGACGAGGACGAAGATCGCGGCCGCCGCGAGGATGAGCACCTGCAGGACGGCGAAGTCCCGCTTCTCGAAGCTGAGCGCCAGGGCCTCGCCGATGCCACCGAAGGAGAAGACGCGCTCGGTCAACACCGCGCCGGCGAGCAGGCCGCCGACCTGGAGGCCGATCGTGGTGACGACGGGGAGCAGGGCGTTGCGCAGGATGTGCCGGCCCCGGATGACCCGGTTGGTCAGGCCCTTGGACTCGGCGGTTCGGACGAAGTCCTCGTCCATGACCTCGAGGACGGAGGCCCGGGTGATCCGGAAGATCACCGCGAACGGGATCGTCGCCAGCGCCAGTCCCGGCAGGATGAGGTGCTTGAACGCGTCCCACGACGCGTCCCATTCGCGGGTCAGCAGCCCGTCGAGGACGAAGAAGCCGGTCACCCGGGTGGCGTCGATGTTCCCGCTCTGCCGGCCGGAGACCGGCAGCCAGCCGAGCTTGACCGCGAAGATGTACTTCAGCAGGAAGGCGAGGAAGAAGATCGGCACGGCGACCCCGATCAGGGATCCCATGACGCTCAGGTTGTCGAACAGGGTGGCGCGCCGGCGGGCGGCGAGATAGCCCAGCGGGATGCCCGCAGCCACCGCGACGATGATGGCGAAAGTGGACAACTCGATCGTGGCCGGGAAGCGGGCGAGGAACACCCCGAAGGCATCCTTGCCCGGCAGGACCCCGGTGGAGGCGCCGAAGTTGCCGGTGGCGGCCCGCTTGAGGAACCGCCAGTACTGCACATAAAGCGGGTCGTCCAGGCCGAGGGTCTGGCGCAGACGCGCCTTGGACTCCTCGGTGGCGCGATCGCCGAGGATGGCCGTGACCGTCCCGCCGGGGAGGGAACGCAGCCAGAGGAAGAGCAGCAGGGAGAGGACGACGACGACGCCGACCATCTGCAGCAGGCGCCTGACGATGAAGCGAAGCACGCGGCGAACACCTCGTCAGTTCTCGTGAGCCGGATGATGCGTGCGGACCGCCCCGGCGCTCGCAGCGCCGGGGCGGCCCACGCTAGTGGATCGGGTGCGACTGACCGTGCTCCGTCACTTGCTCACGGTGACGGTGTCGAACATCTCCGCGGTCAGCGGGCTGGCGACCAGTCCGTCGACACCCTTGCCGACGACGAGCGCCGGCGGGCTGTGGCTGATCGGCAGACCCGGCAGGTAGTCCTCCATGATCTTCTGGTTGAGGGCCTCGTATGCCGTGGTGCGCTTCGCCGCGTCGATGATCCCGTCTGCGTCCCGCAGTTCCTTCGTCAGGGTCTTGCCGTAGTCCGTGGCGTAGGTGTGGAAGTCATTGGTCTCGGACGAGAAGAAGGTGCCGATGAAGTTGTTGGCCGAGTTGTAGTCGCCGGTCCAGCCGAGCAGCCAGGCGTCGAACAGGCCGTTGTCGACACCGTCGAGGTAGCCGCCGTTCCACGGCTTGGTGACGACGTCGACCTTGATCCCGATGTCGGTGAGGTTCTTGGCGAGCGCCTCGTGGATCTTCTGCGGGTCCGGCATGTAGGGCCGGCTCACCTCGGACGGATACGCGAACTGGAGCGTCATACCCGTCGCGCCTGCGTCGGCGAGGAGCTTCTTCGCACCCTCCGGGTCGTACTTGACCGGCTGCAGGCTCGTGTTGTAGCCGGCGACCGTGTCGGGCATGAACTGCGTGGCCACCTTGGCGCCCTCGGGGAGCTGAGAGGCGACCAGTTCATCGCGGTTGAGGGCCATGTAGATGGCCTTCCGGACCCGGATGTCCTTGAGCTTGGGGTTCTTCTCCGGGTTCAGGCCCATGTAGAGGATGTTGAAGGCCGGCCGGACGAGCACCTTGTTGCCTTCATCGGTCAGGCTCTTCCAGTCCACCGGGTTGGGCAGGTCGTAGGCGTTGATCGAGCCGGCTTCGAGTTCCTGGCGGCGGGTCGACTCGTCGGGGATGATCTTGAAGACGAGCTTGGCGGTCTTGGCCTTCTCGCCCCAGTAGTCGTCGTTGCGGACGAGGGTGATCGTCTTGTTGGCCTCGTCGTAGTTCTGCAGCTTGTAGGGGCCGGTGCCGACCGGGGCCATCGAGTAGGCGGGGTACTTGAAGCCCTCACCTTCCTTCTGGACGTTGTTGGCGTCGCCGTCCTTGAGCGCCTTGGGGCTCTGCATCGAGAAGGAGTCGAGGGTCAGCAGGATCGGGAAGTCGGAGGTGACGCGGGTGAGATTGAGGACCACGGTCATGTCGTCCTTGACCTCGCAGCTCTTGTAGAGCGAGGCATCCGTGCCGCCCTTGAAGCCGCCCATGGTGTAGGCCCAGTACTCGGCGGGCCCGGCCGCGGCGACGGCGTTCTGGTCGAACATCCGGTCGAAGTTGTAGCAGACGGCGGCCGCGTTGAAGGTCTCGCCGTCGGTGAACTTCACGCCCTGCCGCAGCTTGAAGGTCCACGACAGGCCGTCCGTCGACGGCTCCCAGCTCTCGGCGAGCTCCGGCTCCGGGTCGGCGGTGCCCGGCTTGATGCCGAGCAGCCCCTGCATCATCTGACGGGTGACCCGGAAGGTCTCGCCGTCACTGGCATAGAACGGGTCGAACACCTCGGGGGCGCCCGCGGCGCCGAAGGTGAAGGTGTCCGAGCCCGTGCCTCCCGTCGCGGACCCCGAGCCCGAGGCCGTGGAACTGTTCGTGGTGCGATCCGACTTCGCACACCCGGCCATGCCCAGCGCGACCGATGTGGCGAGGACGGCGGCCGCCGTCCGTCTGGTGAGCTTCATGCATACCTCGCATCTGTGGTGCCACTCCGCCCGACCCTCCCACGGCCGTCGCGGACTTGGGTGGCACCCTATTCCGCTGGCCGCTCCCACGCGCGGTCGGCGCCCGGGGTTGTTACACGATGGATACCCTCCGGTCGCGACGCGCGGCTCTTCCGCGCCATACCGAGAAGTCCTCCTCGCGCCGGAAATCTTCCGGCCGAGAGGGACTGTTTCCGCAGCCCTGCCCGGACCGTCAGTCGTGGCGCAGCAGGGTCAGGTCGGCCTCGTCGTAGAGTCCGGCGAGCAGCCGGTCGTTGCGACCGCCACTGGCGTTGCTCATGTGCAATGCGCTGCCCTGCGATCGCGGGACGCCTAGGGCGGTCAACCCGCTGGCCACCCGGCGTGACCTGATCCCCGTCCGCAGCGCGGTGTGATGCACCCAGAGGTCGTCGGCCATCGGGCAGTCCCGCAGGAAGGCCTCCCCGCGGTCCCGGAGTGCGCCGAGGAGCGCACCGGGATACACGATGCCGCCGACACCGGTGAGTAGGACCCGGAACGACGCCGTCGCGGTCGACGCCGGCGGCCAGTCGAGGTAGGACGCGAAGCCGGTGCCGGCGAAGGTGACGGCATGGCCGCGCAACCCAGTGAGGTGCTCCGGCTGCTGCCGATGGGCGCGCAGCAGGGTCGAGAGCCAGGCCGCCGGATAGATGACGTCATCGTCGGCCGTGAGCAGTGGCAGCCCATCGTCGGCGGCCTCGGCGGCATACGGATAACTCTTCTTGTAAGGGCCGTAGTCGGGGCACCGCTGGATCTCCAGCCCGCGCCGTTCGAGCCGGGCGAGACGGGGGTGATCGGCGATCGAGAAGTCCGCGTCGCTGATCCACAGGATGAAGCGACGGGGCAGTTGCGGGGACCGGGCGATGGACTCGATGGCGAGGTCGCAGTCCGCGATCCGCGGTCCGTATGACGTGAGCGAGACGACCAGGGGCGCGTCACCGACGACCGGGCCCGAGCCGAATCGGTTGCGCCGCCGCAGATCGGCGATGGCGGTCAGCTTGCGGGTCACCCG
The DNA here is from genome assembly GCA_039812345.1 of Nostocoides sp. Lineage (GTDB taxonomy): Bacteria > Actinomycetota > Actinomycetes > Actinomycetales > Dermatophilaceae > Nostocoides_A. Next base: position 10,441 of record JBDIAJ010000108.1, read on the forward strand.
CGTCGCCCGCGGCTGGGGTGCATCGACGATCAACGGGTTCTCCTGAGGTGATCCGACCGAGAGGCGTACGCCGCCCGGTCCGGCAGCGGGCGGGACCTCGGCTATTCTGCATCGCGCCGAACCGAGGAATGAGAGGAACACCCCGTGCGAGCGGAGTCTGCCTGGGTCCCGACCAAGTTCGTCCGGGACGGAGACGGCTGGCGGGGCACCCGCGACACGACGCAACTGCTGACGGCCTCGCGGATCACGGCGGACCGGGCGGTGCGGGCCTATGTGGAGGCCATCCAGCAGGTCGCGCGCGGTGACCTGATCGACCTCGGGTGCGGCGAGGCACCGCTGTATGGCGCATACCGTCCGCTGGTGTCCACGGTCACCTGCGTCGACTGGCCGGGCACCGAGCATCGCGGTGACCATCTCGACATCGAGGCCGATCTCACCCAGCCGCTGGACATGCTCGCCGACGCGTCCTTCGACACCGTCCTGCTCACGGACGTCCTCGAACACCTTCCCGAACCGGAGGCGACCCTGGCCGAGGTCGACCGCATCCTGCGGCCCGCCGGCCACATCATCGTCGGGGTCCCGTTCCTCTATTGGCTGCACGAGACGCCGCACGACTTCCACCGCTACACCGAGTTCGCGCTGCGCCGGATGGTCGACCGGCTCGACCACGAGATCGTGCGGCTGGAGCCGCTGGGGGGACCGGTCGAGGTGCTCTTCGACATCGTCGGCAAGCTGATGGCCGGGGCGGGCGCGCCCAGCCGGGTCGTGGCGGCGGAGCAGTGGGCCGGTGAGCGCGCCGGCCGGGTATTCCGGGGGTCTCGGCGGGCCAAGGCCGATGCGTTGTTCCCCAGCGGCTACGTGCTGATCAGCCGCAAGCCGCCCACGCTCTCGAGTTGACGGCCGCGTGACGCCCGCTCCCCCGTCGGATTCGCTGCGCTCGAAGGTCGTCTATTCCGTCCTCGGCAATGTGCTCGCGCCGATGGCCGGGATCGCGGCCGCGCCCGTGCTCGCGCGCGGGCTCGGCACCGACGGACGGGGCGATCTCGCGGCGGCGTCGGCCCCGATCATGCTCACGACCGCTGTGGGGCTCGTCGGCCTCCAGGACGCGCTGACCTATTTCGTCGCGCGGCACGCCCGCGAACGCGGGCACACGCTGCGGCACACGCTCGAACTGATGCTGCTCCTCGGGGCGATCAGCAGCGTCGTCACCTGGTTCCTCGCGACACCGCTCAGCGCCGGCGACCGGGGCCTGGAATCCCTGATCCGCATCACGGCGATGGCGACGATTCCCAATTTCCTCGCTCTCGTCCCGCCGGCCTTCGTCGCCGGCCTGCAACGATGGCGGTTGGTCGCGCTCCAATCGGCCGCGTTCGGGCTGCTGCGGCTCGCATTGTTGGTCGGGCTGATGATCGCCGGCCGGCTCACCCCGACCACGGCGCTGCTGGTCACCATCGCCGCGCCCGTGGTCACGGCGGTGATCTTCCTCCCCGAGATCCGCCGGGCGCTGCGCGAGTCCCGGGCAGGTGCGGCCCCGGATCCGGGGCTGGTCTCCCGCGGCCGGCTGCTCGGGTATGGCAGCCGCATCTGGATCGGCTCGCTGTCCGGCGTCGTGCTCTCCCGGCTCGATCAACTCGTCATGGTGCCGCTCGCCGGCAAACGCGCCCTCGGCCTGTATGCCGTGGCCGTCACCGTCGGCGAGATCCCCGTCATCCTCTCGATCGCCATGCGCAATGTCGTCTTCGCCGCCGACGCCCACGAGATGGGCGGGGCGGGCGCCGACCAGGACGAACTCACCCGGCGGCTGCAGCAGATGGCCCGCATCTCGACGCAGATCACCCTCCTCGCCTCGGCCGCCGTGGCGGCGACGTCGTGGTGGTGGATGCCCCGGCTCTTCGGCGCGGAGTTCCGGGACTCGGTGCACCTGGTCAACGTCCTCCTCATCGCCGCCGTTTCCGGCGCGGCCGGGTCGGTGGCCGGTGCCGGCCTCAACGCCCGCAACAACCCCGGCCTGCGGAGTTGGTCGATGACGATCGCGGCCGTGGCGAATGTCGCCGTCCTCCTCGCGCTGACACCCACGTATGGCGCGATGGGCGCCGCCCTGTCGTCCCTGGTCGGGGCCGCGGTCGCGGGCAATCTCAACGTCTTCTGGCTGCACCGGCGTTATGGCATGTCCGTGCGCGGTTTCTATGGCGTGCACCGCGAGGACGTCGCCCTGCTGCGCCGGGTCGTCGCCGCGACCACGGAACGGGTCCGCCGGCGCGGGTGACGGGCCGGGGAGCCGCTCGGGATGCGAACCACGCCCGCATGGGCGAGGATCGGCATACGGGTGGAGGGCGTGTCCGGCGACAAGCCACGACGGACCTCCGAAGAACGGGGTGAAACCCCCCGTTTTCTTAAAGGAACAGTCAATTTTTGGTAAGTATCGGTGCTTGCCTGTGGATAACCCTCGTTTCGTGGTGCGAGATGCGAACACCTCGCCTATGGTCGAAATCGGGCCGCCGACCAGGGCCCGGGCCCGAGAGACCAGGGAGGGGGCGCCATGCAGGCCATCGCGACCGTCGAGAACGAGGTCCGCGACCTCATCCGCACCTCGGATCTCGATCCGATCCGCGACGCCGACCGGGTGCGCGCGCTCGTTCGCGACGCCGTCGCCGACTATGACGATCGGAGCCTCGTCGGTGGCCTGCCGCGACTGGGCGACCTGGACCAGGCGACCAAGTCGGTGTTCGACGCGGTCGCGGGATTCGGTCCGCTGCAGCAGTATTTCGACGATCCGGAGGTCGAGGAGATCTGGATCAACCAGCCCAGCCGCGTGTTCATCGCGCGTCGGGGCGTGGCCGAGCTGACCCCGACGATCCTCACCGACGACACGGTTCGGGATCTGGTGGAGCGCATGCTCAAGGCCTCCGGACGCCGCGTCGACCTCTCCTCCCCCTTCGTCGACGCCGTGCTGGCCGACGGCTCTCGGCTGCACGTCGTCATCCCCGACATCACCCGACAGCACTGGTTCGTCAACATCCGCAAGTTCGTCGTCAAGGCCGACCGGCTTGACGACCTGGTCCGGTTGGGCACCCTCACGGGCCAGGCGAGCCGCTTCCTCGAGGCCGCGGTCGTCGCCGGATTGAACATCCTCGTCGCCGGCGGAACCCAGGCGGGGAAGACGACCCTGCTCAACTGCCTGTCCGCCGCCATCCCGCCGCGCGAGCGGATCGTCACGGCCGAAGAGGTCTTCGAACTGAAGATTCCGCAACGCGACGTCGCCTCGATGCAGTG
>JBDIAJ010000109.1:0-13387 GCA_039812345.1 Nostocoides sp.
GTGGCGGCAAGGTGTGGATCAACGTCTACCCCGACCGCCCGCTGACCAAGAAGCCGGCCGAGACCCGGATGGGCTCCGGCAAGGGCTCGCCCGAATGGTGGATCGCCAACATCAAGCCCGGCCGGATCCTGTTCGAGCTGTCCGGCGTTCCCGAGGAGATCGCGCGCGAGGCCATGCGCCTGGCGATGCACAAGCTGCCGATGAAGACCCGCTTCGTCCGGCGTGAAGGTGGTGACATCTGATGGCCATCGGTTCGAAGGACCTGACGTCCGCTGAGCTGCGTGGCCTTGACGAGGAGCGTCTCGTCGAGGAGTTGCGCAAGGCCAAGGCGGAGCTGTTCAACCTCCGCTTCCAGTCCGCCACCGGTCAGCTCGAGAGCCACGGCCGCCTGCGGGCGGTCCGCAAGGACATCGCCCGGATCTACACCGAGATGCGCGAGCGCGAGCTCGGCATCGGTGGGACCGGGGCGTGAACGACATGAGCGAGAACGTCATGGAAGAGAAGACCAACAGCGTGGAGCGCAACTACCGCAAGACCCGTCAGGGCTATGTGGTCAGCGACAAGATGGACAAGACCGTCGTCGTGCTCGTCGAGGACCGCGTCAAGCACGCGCTCTACGGCAAGGTCATGCGCCGCAGCCACAAGGTCAAGGCGCACGACGAGCAGAACGCCGGTGTCGGCGACCGCGTGCTGATCATGGAGACCCGTCCGCTGAGCGCCTCGAAGCGTTGGCGCGTCGTGGAGATTCTGGAGAAGGCCAAGTGATGCACCGAGCGAAGCGAGGGGCGCGCACAACCGCGAGCGCAGCGAGCTTGGTTGTGGGCAACATCAAGTCGTCGGGCGCAGCCCGCCCGTGCAGTTGCGGTCGCGCAGCGACCGTCACCGGAGGTGTGTGGTGATTCAGCAGGAATCCCGACTCAAGGTCGCCGACAACACCGGTGCGAAGGAACTCCTCTGCATCCGGGTGCTCGGCGGCTCCGGCCGGCGGTATGCCGGTATCGGCGACATCATCGTCGGTGCCGTCAAGGACGCCATCCCCGGGGGCAACGTCAAGAAGGGCGATGTCGTCAAAGCGGTCGTCGTCCGCACGACCAAGGAGCGTCGTCGTCCCGACGGCAGCTACATCAAGTTCGACGAGAACGCCGCCGTGATCCTCAAGAACGACGGAGACCCGCGGGGCACGCGCATCTTCGGCCCGGTCGGCCGCGAGTTGCGCGAGAAGAAGTTCATGAAGATCATCTCGCTGGCACCGGAGGTGCTCTGAAGGCCATGGCCAAGATGAAGATCAAGAAGGGTGACACCGTCCAGGTGCTCACCGGCAAGGACAAGGCCAAGCAGGGCAAGGTCATCGCTGTCGACACCGAGGCCCAGCGGGTCACCGTCGAGGGCGTCAACCGGATCACCCGGCACGTCAAGCCGGGCCCGCGCGGCACCGGTGGCCTGGTCGTCCAGGAAGCCCCCATCCACGTGAGCAATGTCGCGGTCGTCGACCCGTCGGACAAGAAGCCGACCCGGGTCAAGACCCGCACCGAGCAGGTCGAGCGCGACGGTCGCACCAAGACCACCCGCGTGCGCGTCGCCGCACGCTCCGGCAAGGACATCTGATGAGCGAGACCGCCACCAAGCCCCGTCTGAAGACGCGGTATGCCGACGAAATCCGTTCGGCGCTGTCGACCCAGTTCGCCTATGGCAACGCCATGCAGGTTCCGGGCGTCGTCAAGGTCGTCGTCAACATGGGCGTCGGCGACGCCGCCAAGGACTCCAAGCTGATCGAGGGCGCCATCCGCGACCTCGCGGCGATCACGGGCCAGAAACCCCAGGTCACCAAGGCGCGCAAGTCGATCGCCCAGTTCAAGCTCCGCGAGGGTATGCCGATCGGCGCCCACGTGACGCTGCGCGGCGACCGCATGTGGGAGTTCCTGGACCGACTCGTTTCGGTCGCGCTCCCGCGGATCCGTGACTTCCGGGGCCTCTCGCCGAAGCAGTTCGACGGCCGCGGCAACTACACCTTCGGTCTCAACGAGCAGTCGATGTTCCACGAGATCGACCAGGACCGCATCGACCGCGTCCGCGGCATGGACATCACGGTCGTCACCACCGCGACCAACGACGACGAGGGGCGGGCGCTGCTGAAGGCGCTCGGCTTCCCCTTCAAGGAGAACTGACGATGGCCAAGACCGCCCTGAAGAACAAGGCCGCCAAGGCGCCGAAGTTCAAGGTCCGCGGATACACCCGCTGCCAGCGCTGCGGCCGCCCGCATTCCGTCTACCGCAAGTTCGGCCTCTGCCGGATCTGCCTGCGCGAGATGGCGCACCGCGGCGAGCTGCCCGGCGTGACCAAGAGCTCCTGGTGAGTCACGCACCCGCGTGACCACTCCTCATACCGACACATCCAGATCCACACCGAAGGTCCGTGCGGAAACCGCGGTGAGAGAGGGCGAACCAAGCCCATGACAATGACCGACCCGATCGCGGACATGCTGACCCGCGTCCGGAACGCCAACTCGGCGCACAAGGACGACGTCTCCATGCCGCTCTCGAAGCTCAAGTCGAATATCGCCGAGATCCTCCAGGCGGAGGGCTACATCGCCGCCTGGTCGGTCGAGGACGCGGAGGTCGGCAAGACCTTGACGCTCCAGCTGAAGTACGGCCCCAACCGGGAGCGCTCCATCGCCGGCCTGCGCCGCGTGAGCAAGCCCGGTCTGCGGGTCTACGCCAAGAGCACCAACCTTCCCAAGGTGCTCGGCGGCCTCGGCATCGCGATCATTTCCACCTCGTCCGGCCTGCTCACCGACAAGCAGGCGGCCAACAAGGGTGTGGGCGGGGAAGTCCTCGCCTACATCTGGTAAGGGAGCCCCGTCATGTCTCGAATCGGACGACTGCCCGTCGCGGTCCCCGCGGGGGTCACGGTCACGATCGACGGCCAGACCGTCACCGTCAAGGGCCCGAAGGGCGAGCTCCAGCACGTTGTCGCCGCCCCCATCGCGGTCGCGCAGGGTGAGAACGGCGTCGAGGTCAGCCGGCCCGACGACGAACGCCTGTCGCGGTCGCTGCACGGCCTGACCCGGACGCTGATCAACAACATGGTCCTCGGGGTCACCCAGGGCTACGAGAAGAAGATGGAGATCGTCGGCACCGGATACCGGGTCATGGCTCGGGGCGCCAACCTCGAGTTCGCCCTCGGCTACAGCCACCCGATCACCGTCGAGCCCCCGGCCGGCATCACCTTCGTCGTCGAGGCGCAGACACGGTTCTCCGTGCAGGGCATCGACAAGCAGCAGGTGGGCGAGGTCGCCGCCAATATCCGCAAGCTGCGCAAGCCCGACCCCTACAAGGGCAAGGGCGTGCGCTACTCGGGTGAGAAGATCCGCCGCAAGGCCGGCAAGACCGGAAAGAAGTAGTCATGGGAATGATCGTCAAGCGCGGCACGAGCAAGGCCGCCGCCCGCGGCCGTCGCCACGACCGCCTTCGCAAGCACGTCAGCGGCACCACGGAGCGGCCCCGCCTCGTCGTCACCCGCAGCGCCCGCCACATGGTCGCCCAGGTCGTCGACGACACCGTCGGCCGGACCCTCGCCAGCGCCTCCACGATGGAGGCCGACCTGCGCACCGTCGACGGTGACAAGACGGCCAAGGCCAAGAAGGTCGGCGAGCTCGTCGCCCGACGGGCCAAAGACGCCGGAATCGACGCGGTCGTCTTCGACCGCGGCGGCAACAAGTACCACGGTCGCGTGGCCGCCGTCGCCGACGGCGCCCGCGAGGGAGGCCTGGCTCTGTGAGCACCCCGAACCGCACGTCTCGTGAGATGAGGAAGATCTGATGCCCGGACCCCAGCGTCGAGGCACCGGCCCCGCCGACCGCGGCGGCGACCGGACCAGCGAGCGCGGCGAGCGTCGTGGCCGTGACGGCGACCGCCGCGACAACCGTCGCGACGCCGCCGAGAAGAGCCAGTATCTCGAGCGCGTCGTGACCATCAACCGGGTCGCCAAGGTCGTCAAGGGTGGCCGCCGGTTCAGCTTCACCGCACTCGTCGTCGTCGGTGATGGCGACGGGACCGTCGGCGTGGGCTACGGCAAGGCCAAGGAGGTGCCGTCCGCGATCGCCAAGGGCGTCGAGGAGGCCAAGAAGGCCTTCTTCAAGGTCCCGCGCATCCAGGGCACCATTCCGCACCCGGTCCAGGGTGAGGCGGCCGCCGGTGTCGTCATGCTCCGCCCGGCCGCTCCGGGTACCGGCGTCATCGCCGGTGGCCCGGTCCGCGCCGTGCTCGAGTGCGCCGGAGTCCACGACGTCCTGAGCAAGTCGCTCGGCTCGGCCAACTCGATCAACATCGTCCACGCGACGGTCGCGGCCCTCAAGGGCCTCGAGCGTCCCGAGGCGGTCGCGGCCCGGCGTGGCCTGCCGCTCGACGAGGTCGCTCCGGCCGCCATGCTGCGCGCCCAGGCCGCCGGAGCGGGTGCATGATGGCCCGCCTGAAGGTCACCCAGAAGAAGGGCATCGTCGGCGAGAAGCACAGTGCGCGGGAGACCCTGCGCACGCTGGGCCTCAAGCGCATCGGCGATGTCGTCGTCAAGGAGGACCGCCCCGAGATCCGGGGCATGGTCCGGACGGTCCGCCACCTGGTGGTCGTCGAGGAGGTCGAGTGAGTATGGCGGACAACGCCAAGACCGGCGGCGCCGCCGCCGGCAGCCACGCCCTGAAGGTCCACCACCTGCGTCCCGCCCCGGGAGCCAAGACCGCCAAGACCCGCGTGGGTCGCGGTGAGGGCTCCAAGGGCAAGACGGCCGGCCGTGGCACCAAGGGCACCAAGGCCCGCTACCAGGTTCCGGCGCACTTCGAGGGCGGCTCCACGGCCATCCACATGCGACTGCCGAAGCTGCGCGGGTTCAAGAACCCCTTCCGGACCACCTACCAGGTCGTCAACCTCGACAAGATCAGCGCGCTCTACCCCGAGGGTGGCGCCGTCACGGTCGCCGACCTCGTGGCCAAGGGTGCGGTCCGCGACGGCGCGGCGGTCAAGGTCCTCGGCACCGGAGAGATCACGGTGGCGGTCCAGGTCACCGCGGACGCCTTCTCGGCGAGCGCCAAGGACAAGATCGAGGCCGCCGGCGGGAGCACCGCCACCGCCTGATCGCGTCCGCGCGCACCAGTCCGTATGCCGTGAGGTGAGGTCGTCAAGGAACTCGCCTCACGGCATACGTCGTTCAACAGCCGGTCGGTCCGGTTCCGGTCGCGACACCCCTGTCGGGTATCGTGCACGGGCGGACCGATCCGCCCACATCAGCACATCCAGCGGGCCCGCACCCCGGCCCGCGCATGGAGGGGACCAGTTTGCTCACCGCCTTCGGCCGCGCGTTCCGGACACCGGACCTGCGCAAGAAGCTGCTCTTCACGCTGGGGATCATCGTTCTCTACCGGCTCGGATCACACATCCCGACGCCCGGGGTGAGCTACTCGGCGATCCAGCAGTGCATGAAGAACGCGCCCAACACCGGCTTCCTCGGCCTCGCCAACCTGTTCAGCGGCGGCGCGCTGCTCCAGCTGTCGATCTTCGCGCTCGGGATCATGCCCTACATCACCGCGAGCATCATCGTCCAGCTGTTGACGGTCGTCATCCCCCGCTTCGAGACGCTCAAGAAGGAGGGGCAGAGCGGGCAGGCCAAGATGACGCAGTACACGCGTTACCTGACGATCGGTCTGGCCATCCTCCAGAGCGCGACGCTGATCACGTTCGCGCAGAATCCGACGGCCCTGTTCGGCGCGACCTGCACCAACATCCTCGTCGACGACAGCATCCCGACCATCCTCATCATGGTCCTGACCATGACCGCGGGCACCGGGCTGATCATGTGGCTCGGTGAGCTCATCACCGACAAGGGCATCGGCAACGGGATGTCCCTGCTGATCTTCACCTCGATCGCGGCCCGCTTCCCGGTGTCGCTGTGGCAGATCAAGAAGCAGCAGGGCTGGTTCACCTTCCTCGTCGTCATCGCGCTCGGGTTCCTGATCATCGCCCTGGTCGTCTTCGTCGAGCAGAGCCAGCGGCGGATCCCGGTGCAGTACGCCAAGCGCATGGTCGGGCGGCAGATGTACGGCGGAACCTCGACCTACATCCCGATCAAGGTCAACATGGCCGGCGTCATCCCGGTCATCTTCGCCAGCTCGCTGCTGTCGCTGCCGATGATGGTCGCCCAGTTCAACACCAACCCGACCGGCAAGAGCGCCGGCTGGGTCACGTGGGTCGACAACAACCTCGTCCGGGGCGACCACCCGATCTACATGATCCTCTACACAGTTCTCATCCTGTTCTTCACCTTCTTCTACGTGTCGATTACCTTCAATCCTGAGGAGGTCGCCGACAACATGAAGAGGTATGGCGGCTTCATCCCCGGGATTCGGGCCGGGCGACCCACGGCCGAGTACCTGCAGTACGTCCTCACCCGGATCACCGTGCCCGGCGCCATCTACCTGGCGCTCATCTCCCTCATCCCGCTGATCGCCTTCAAGCTCATCAACGCCAACCAGAACTACTTCCCGTTCGGCGGCACCTCGATCCTCATCATCGTCGGTGTCGGGTTGGAGACCGTGAAGCAGATCGAGGCTCAGCTGCAGCAGCGCCACTACGAAGGGTTCCTCAGGTAACTCCCATGATGCGGTTGATCATCTTCGGCCCACCCGGGGCCGGCAAGGGTACGCAGGCCTCACGGATCGCCGCACGCTACGGCATCCCGGCCATCTCGACCGGCGACATCTTCCGCGCCAACATCAAGTCCGAGACCCCCCTCGGGCTCCAGGTCAAGGAGATCCTGGCCAGCGGCGGCTATGTCAGCGACGAGATCACCAACGCCATCGTGGACGACCGGCTCGCCCAGGAGGACTGTGCCCCCGGCTTCCTCCTCGACGGCTATCCCCGCACCGCCGACCAGGTGGCCGCGCTCGAGGAGTTCCTCGCCGGACGAGGCAGCGAACTCGACGCGGTCCTCGAACTGACGGTCGACGACGAGGAGGTCGTCGGGCGGCTGCTCAAGCGCGCCGAGATCGAGGGGCGGGCCGACGACACCGAGGACGTCATCCGCGAGCGGATGTCGATCTATCACGCCCAGACCGCCCCCCTCGCCGCCATGTATGCCGAGCGCTCGCTCCTCGTGCAGGTCGACGGCCTCGGCGACGTCGACGAGGTGAGCGCGCGGATCGGCGCGGCGCTCGACGCCCGCGTCCACTGATCCCGGTGTTCGGGTGAGATTCGGTGGTCCGCGTGTTCGCGCGTGAACGCATCGAGGTCAAGACACTCGACGAGGTCCGGGCCATGCGGATCGCCGGCGTCGTCGTGGGCGAGTGCCTCGCGATGCTGGCGGCGGCGGCGGTGCCGGGGCGGACGACCCTCGGGCTCGACGCCCTGGCCGAGACGTTCATCCGCGACCACGGCGGACGGCCGTCGTTCGCCGAGGTGCCGGGGTATCGGCATACGCTCTGCACGTCGGTCAACGAGGAGATCGTCCACGGCATCCCCGGGGAGCGGGTGCTGCGGGAGGGTGACCTGCTCTCGGTCGACTGCGGCGCGATCGTCGATGGCTGGCACGGGGACGCGGCGATCTCGCTGATCGTCGGCGGACGCGAGGCCGGCCGAGCCGAGGACCTCGCCCTCATCGACGCGACCGAGGAGTCGCTCTGGGCCGGGATCGGCGCGCTGCAGGTCGGTCGGGGGCTGTACGCCGTCGGCGCGGCCATCGAGGACAGCCTCGAGCGGGCCGGGGAGCGGGACGGCCGGACCTACGGGATCGTCGAGGACTATGTCGGTCACGGCATCGGTCGCGAGATGCACATGGACCCCAATGTCCCGAACTACCGGGTACGGGGGAAGGGGCCGGTCGTCAAGAACGCGTCGACGCTCGCGATCGAGCCGATGGTGACGCTGGGGGAGCAGGACAACCGGACGCTCGCCGACGACTGGACGGTGGTCACCGTCGACGGCTCCCGGGCCTGCCATTGGGAGCACACGGTGGCCGCCCACGCCGGCGGCCTGTGGGTGCTGACCGCGATCGACGGCGGCGCCGCCCGCCTCGGCCCGCGCTTCGCCCCCCTCGGCCTCTGACCCACCCGTGGCCCTGGTGCGGTCGGCGCGGGGCTGGTATCACTGCGGTGTGGACACATTGAGCGCAACGCCGGTGGAGGGCGGGGTCGGGCACGTGCCGACGAGCGGGCCGCCACCGACAACGCGGGGTCGGTGGGTCGCGCCGGCCATCGCGGGCGTGCTGGGGCTCGGGACGACCTTCGGCATCGGGTATGCCGTCGGGGAGGACGCGCACGCGACGCGGGTGCTGACGGGGTCGGCATACGCCGGGGACCGTGTGGCGACGTGGACGGTCGATGGGTGGGCCTATGGCATTCGCGACTCGGTCGCGTGGACCGACCGCGACGGAGTCCGCCACGAGTCGGGCTGGCCGGACTGCCTCGCCCTGGGGAGAACGACGACGATCCGGTTCGCCGAGACGGCCGCGAGCGCGGACGGCTGGACGACGCGTGTCGTGACCTGGGTGGACTGTCGCGGCTGAGCCGAGCGTCGCGGCTCACGGCGCCGCTCGGCCCCGGTTGACCCGTGGCCACGGCCCACTAGCCTGACCCGTATGCCGCTTCCCCGCACGACGCCGTTGTCCGCCGGGATCGATGCGTCGGGTGTCCTCGCCTTCCTCGATGCCGCCGAGCGGGCCGGACTCGACCTCCACTCGGTCATGATGGCCCGACGCGGGTCGGTGTTCGCCGAGGGCTGGTGGGAGCCGTATGCCGCGGACCGCGTCCACCTGGGCTATTCCCTGAGCAAGTCCTTCACCGCGACGGCGATCGGGCTCCTCGTCGACGAGGGGCGGCTGCGGCTCGATGACCCGGTGCTCGGCTTCTTCCCTTGGGTCGACCGCGGCGGTGTGTCGCCGGGATACGAGCGGCTGCTGATCCGGCACTGCCTGTCGATGACCACCGGGCACGTCGAGGACATGTGGACCCCCGACCTCATCGCCACCGATGACGGCCGCGGCGATCCCGACCCGGCGGTGCGCCGGATCTTCGCGCTCCCCCTGCCCGCCGAACCGGGGACGGTCTTCACCTACAACCAGATCGCGACCTACCTCCTGGGGGCGATCGTCCGCGCGGTCACCGGCGGCGACCTCCTCGACCTGCTGCGCGAGCGCGTCTTCACCCCGCTCGGCTGGGGCGACGCCTTCTGGCACACCACGCCGTATGCCGCGCAGCTCGGCTTCTCCGGGATCCATGTGGTCACCGAGGCGATCCTCGGGCTTGCCCAGCTCCATCTCGACGGGGGCCTGGCGCCCGACGGGCGCCGGATCCTCTCGGCCGAGTGGGTCGCCGAGGCGACCCGCGGCACCGGAGCGCCCCGAGCGGTCCCGGACCCCGGCGCCGGACCCGACTGGAACTGCGGCTACGGCTTCTCCTTCTGGCAGGCCCGGCACGGCTACCGCGGCGATGGAGCGTTCGGGCAGTACGCGCTCGTGCTGCCCGACCAGGACCTGACGATCGCCATCACCTCCGAGGTCGACGACATGCAGACGGTGCTCGATCTGGTGTGGGCGCACCTCCTCCCCGCGGTCGATCGCCCGGCGACGCCCGGCGCCGACGCCACGCTGCGCCTCCGCCTGGGCAGCCTCGAGCGGCCGCCGTTGGCATCCACGTCCGTCGGTGAGGATTCCAGTTGGGCCCTGCGGGACGCCTCAGGGCTGCGCGAGGCGGGTGGGCAGGTGAGCGTGACCCGCCACGGCCGCGGCTGGCGGGTCACCCTCGACAGCGCCGCCGGCCAGGAGCATCCGCAGGCGCTGACGCTGGACGTCGGGGATGGGGCGTGGGTGCCGGGGGAGATCACGGCATACGGGGTGCGCCTGCCGGTGGCGTCGTGCGGGAGCTGGACCGGGGGTGACTTCGCCGCGGACATCCGCGTGGTCGAGACCCCCCACACCATTCGGCTGCGGACGCGCGGGGGCGGGGCATCATTCTCATGGCGCCTCGTTCCGCTCAGCGGTCCGTGGCCGTTCGCGCTCGCCGTGCACCGGGAGGACTCATGAAACTCGACGCCACCGCGGTGCTCGCGCCCGCGCAGGTGACCGCCTTCATGAAGCAGGCGGAGGCGATGGGAATCGACGGGGTCATGCTCGCCGAGATGCAGCACGAGATCTTCGTCGGGCTCACCGTCGCCGCCCTGGCGACACAGCGACTCGAGCTGACCAGCGGCGTCGCCATCGCGCTCGCCCGCAGCCCGATGATCCTCGCCCAGCAGGCGTGGGACATCCAGGCGCTCTCGGGCGGACGCCTGCGTCTCGGGCTCGGCTCGCAGGTCAAGGCCCACATCACGAGCCGGTTCAGTATGCCGTGGGACAAGCCGGCGCCTCAGATGCGTGAGTTCGTCCTCGCCGTCCGCGCGATCTGGCGCTGTTGGCAGGAGGGCGTGCCGCTGCGCCATGCCGGGCGCTACTACCGCCACTGGCTGATGACGCCGGCCTTCAACCCCGGACCCATCGAGCCCGGTCCGCCGCCGATCCTGCTCGCCGCCGTCGGAAAGCTCATGCTCCGGGTGGCCGCCGAGGTGGCGGACGGGCTGATCACCCACCCGCTGACCAGCCCGGACTATCTGGCCGACGTCATCGTCCCGACCATCCGGGCGCGCCGGGCGACGGACGCGCCTTTCGAGTTGTGTGCCCAGGTTCTCGTCGCGACGGGCCGGACACCGGAGGAGATCGCCGCCGCCCGCGTGGGCGTGGCGAACCAGATCGCGTTCTATGCCTCGACTCCCGCCTATCGCAGCGTCCTCGATCACCACGGACTCGGGGCGCTCGGCGACGAACTCGGCGAGTGCGTGCGCCGGGGCGAGTGGGCGGTCATGGGGCAACGAATCGACGACGACGTCTTCGGCCTGTTCGCGGTCTCCGGTGACATCGACGCCGCCGGGCGCGCGCTGCTCGCGCGCTGCGCCGGCCGGGTCGACCGGGTGGGGATCAACCTGCACCTGGGCGCCGATCCGACGGTCGCCCTCGACGTCATCGCGGCCGTGCGCCGCGCGGAGGCGGAATTGTCGGCGCCACCAGGGCGTTGACCGGGGCGTTCCCATTCCCTTCACGAGAGGCATTTTCATCATGGCCACCCGCGCCATCACCCTCACCGACATCCAGTCGACGGTCTCCGACAACGACATCGTCCTGCTCGACTTCTGGGCCGCGTGGTGCGGCCCGTGCCGCCAGTTCGGGCCGGTCTTCGAGAAGGCATCCGAGGAGCATCCGGAGATCGTCTTCGGCAAGATCGACACCGAGGCCGAGCAGGAACTCGCCGCGCACCTCCAGATCACTTCGATCCCCACCGTCATGGGCTTCCGCGAGGGCATCCTCGTCTTCAACCAGCCCGGCGCCCTGCCGGCGGCCGGTCTCGCCCAGGTCATCGACGGGATCAAGGGCCTCGACATGGAGCAGGTCCGCACCCAACTCGTGACGCCGCCCGCGAACTGACTTTGCAACCCTCGTGTGCTCCTCGTGCGTCATAGTGGCGGGGGCGGCGCCGGCCGCCCACGGTGACGGAGGACGGACGTGGCGATCGACCGAGGGGCGACGACGCAGTGGGCACGACGGTGGGCCGGTCCCGGCGTCCGCCGGGTCAAGCGGGAGTGGCAGTGGCGGCGCTGCGGCGCCGATCTCGACCTGCGGGTCGCCTCCGGCGAGGACTTCCCGTATGCCGTGATGCGGCATACGACGCCGATGTTGCGACAGCTGCAGGGCCTGCCGATGCAGTTGCAGCACAACAAGATCACCAACCTCAGGCTGGCCGTGGCGCCGCTCGACGGGCGTGTCGTCCAGCCCGGCCAGCGGCTTTCGTTCTGGAGGTTCGTCGGCAATCCGTCGGCCAGGCGCGGCTTCCTCGAGGGCGTCGTCCTCGACGACGGCCTGCTGCGGGCGGGCGTCGGCGGCGGGCTGTGCCAGCTGACCAACCTCCTCTACTGGATGACGATCCACACGCCGTTGACCGTGGTGGAGCGCTGGCGGCATACCTATGACGTGTTCCCCGACAACAACCGCACGCAGCCGTTCGCGTCGGGGGCCACCTGTGCCTATCCCTCCCTCGATCTGCAGGTCGAGAACCGGACGGATGCGAGCTTCCGGCTGGGGCTGCGGGTGGGCGAGACGCACCTGGAGGGGGAGTGGAGCAGCGATCGGGCCCCCGACCGGACCTATCGGATCTATGAGGCCGCCCACGTCATCACCACCGAAGGCCTGGGGATTCACATGCGACGCAACATCATCCGCCGCAAGGTCATCGATCTCGCCGGCGCGGAGATCGCCGACGAGATGGTCAGTGAGAACCACGCGCAGATGATGTACGAGCCGTTCCTCCCGCCCGCCCCGGTCCGCGAGGGACTCGGCGCCTGAGCTCCATATATGGCGCCGGGCCGGAGTACGGGAGTACGGGCGTAGGAGTAAGGTCTCCTGTATGAAGACCACGATCGAGATCCCGGACGCGCTGGCGAGCGAGGCGCGGGACGTCGCACGGCAGGAGGGTTCGACGCTGCGCGACCTCGTGGTCACCGGCCTCCGGGCCGAAATCGATCGGCGCCGCTCCGAGGTGGTCGTGGACCTCGTGTTCCCGACGTTCACGGGCGACGGTCTCGTCGTTGACCTGAGCCCCACCACCGCGATCACCCGGTCCTACGGCTTGCCGGAATGATCGCGCTCGACACCAACCTCCTCGTCTACGCCCATCGCGAGGACTCCCCGCACCACGCGAGGGCGCGGGAGGCGCTGGAGGCGGCGGCCCGCATGAGGGGAGGGTGCGCCCTACCCTGGCCGTGTGTGCACGAGTTTCTCGCCGTCGTCACGCATCCGCGGATCTATTCGCCACCGACGCCCGTGCCGCTCGCCCTCGACGCCGTTCGCGGACTGGTCAACCACCCCGGCATCCGCCTGATCGGGGAGGATCGCGACCACCTCGACGTGCTGGGCCGCCTTTTCGCCCCCGGGACCGTCACCGGCACCCGGGTCCACGACGCGCGGATCGCCGCCATCTGCCTCGCTCACGGCGTCGACGCGCTGTGGTCGGCGGACCGCGACTTCAGTTGGTTCCCGGAACTACGCGTGGTCAACCCACTGTCCGGCTAGACCCGCCGACACCGAAGTGACCTTCGCCCACCCGCCGCTGATTTCGTGCTCGGCAAGCACCGGCGTAAGATAGTGCGGTCGGTCATGTGTGCGCCTGCGCTTCGCATGTGTCATGCAGGCCGATTTCGTATGGCCGATCCCAACCCAGCGGGGTCGGTCGCCAACCAGGGAACGACGGAGGATATGGCCAAGAAGGACGGGGTCATCGAGGTCGAGGGCACGATCGTCGAGGCGCTCCCCAACGCGATGTTCC
>JBDIAJ010000110.1:0-13351 GCA_039812345.1 Nostocoides sp.
GCCGCGCAGGTCGACCCGACGGCGGTGCTCGGCGGGGGCGCGAGCGTCTGCTCGGGGGCGCGCGTCGCGGCATACGCCGAGGTCGTGGGTGCCATCGTCATGCCGGGGGCGGTCGTCGGAACCGGAGCCGTCGTCCGCGACAGCGTCCTCGGGCGCGGCGCGCGAGTGGCGCCGGGGGCGACGCTCGTCGGTGGGGTGCTCGGCGACGGCGCGGACTGGCCGCCGGTGACTACCGTCGAGTAACCGATCGGCGGGAGGATGGGATACCGTCGCCCCGATCGCCTGCCCGGAAGGACCCGCTGTGCCGCCGACCCGCTCGACCCTGCGCGCCCGCGCGCCGCTGCGGGTCAGCTTCGCCGGCGGCGGGACCGACGTCCCGCCGTTCCCCGAACGCGAGGGCGGGGCGGTGCTCTCCTCGACCATCACCCGGTATGCGTACTCGACGCTGCGGCCGCGCGCCGACGGGGTCGTCACCGTCCAGTCGCTCGACTTCGGCGAATCGGTCGACTTCGAGGTCGGCTCGCCCGTCGAGTTGGACGGGCGGCTCGACCTGCCGAAGGCGGCGATCCGGCACCTGCTCGAGTATCCGCACGCCTTCGCCGCGACCGGGTTCGACCTGTTCCTCCACACCAACGCGCCGCCCGGCTCGGGACTCGGGTCGTCCAGCGCGGTCATGGTCTCGGTCATCGCGCTCGTCGCCGCGCATCTGGGGGTCGACCTGACGCCCCACGAGATCGCCGAGCTCGCCGTGCGGCTCGAACGAGACGACCTCGGCATACCGGGAGGACTGCAGGATCAGTATGCGGCGGCGTTCGGGGGCTTCAACTTCATCGAGTTCGGCGCGGGCGACGTCGTCGTCTATCCGTTGCGGATCCGGGAGGCGACCGTTCACGAACTGGAGCACAACATGCTCCTCGCCTTCACCGGCAAGACCCGGGTCAGCGACCACATCATCGAGGACCAGGTGGCGCGCTACGAGACGGCGCAGCCGGAGGCGACCGCGGGTCTGCGGGCGCAGAAGGCGATCGCCCACGCGATGAAGCAGGCGCTGCTGCGGGGGGATGTCCCGGCGTTCGGGTCGCTGCTCGGGCAGGCGTGGCAGGAGAAGCGGCGGATGTCCGATCGGATCTCGACCCCGCTCATCGACGAGGCCGTCGAGGTCGCCCTGCGCTGCGGGGCGCTCGGGGCCAAGGTCACCGGGGCCGGGGGCGGGGGGCACATGATCTTCGTGTGCGAGTTCGAGCGCAAGCACCTCGTCGCCGAGAAGCTGCTCGCGATGGGGATGACGGTGTCGGAGTCGACGTTCAGTCAGGGAGGCGTGACGACGTGGCGGGTGGAGTCCGGATGACGACCACCCAGCCCGTCCGGCCCGGCGACGGGGACGCCGAGGTCGCCGCCCGCCACGCCGAAGCGGTGGCCGAGTGGGTGCGGTTGGGGGCGGCGCTGGCCGACCCAGAGCTGGTGGCGGCGGTCGACGCGGCCGGGCGGGCGCTCGTCGACGCGGTCGCGGCAGGCGGGACGATCCTCGTCGCCGGCAACGGGGGCAGCGCGGCGATGGCCTCGCACGTCGCCGCCGAGTTCGCCGGGCGGTGCGTGCGCGACCGGGACCCGCTGCCGGCCCTGAGTCTCGCCGAGTCGCCCACGTCGATCACGGCGATCGGGAACGACTACGGCTTCGACCAGGTGTTCGCGCGCGGCGTGCGGGCGCACGGCCGGGCCGGGGACGTCCTCGTGGCGATGACGACGAGCGGCACCTCGCCCAACATCCTCGCCGCCCTCGACGCCGCCCGGGAGCGCGGGTTGGTCACGATCGCACTGACGGGGGCCCGCGGGGGGCACCTGGGCGCGCATGCGCGGCATACGCTCGTGGTGCCGAGCGACTACACCCCGCGCATCCAGGAGGTCCACTTGCTCTGGACGCACGCCTGGTGCGAGGCCGTCGACCACGTCTGGTCCCGGTGAGCCCTCGGCCGGTGATCGCGCCGGGGCGGGTCGGGGCGGCATACGACATCGTCTTCCTCGACCGGGACGGGACGATCAACGTCCGTGACGAGGGCGGGTATGTCGATGCCCCCGAGCGCGTGGTGCTCCTGCCCGGGGCGGGGGAGGCCGTGGCGCGGTTGACCGCCGCGGGTATCCCGGTCGTCGTGGTCACCAACCAGCGTGGGCTGGCGACCGGGGCCTTGACCTGGGCTCAGTTCGACGCGGTCTCGGCCAAGCTGGATCGCGAGTTGGCGTCGGCGGGCGGGCGGATCGCGCATACGGCCGTATGCCCGCACGACCACGACGCATGCGACTGTCGCAAGCCGCGGGACGGCCTCTTCCGGCAGGTCCTCGAGCGGGCGCCGTGGGCCCACCCCGGCCGCTGCGCCATGGTCGGGGACATGCCCTCCGACACCGCGCCGGCGCGGGGCCTGGGGATGCGGGCGGTCCAACTCGGCGTCGACGTGCCCGATCTGGCCGCCGCCGTCGACGCACTGCTCGGGAGCCGTCAGTAGGGGTCGTAGGGGCCGTCGTGACCGGCCCGCGCGGCGACGCCCCGAAGCCTCAACCTCAACAGGACCTTGATCCCGAGGTTGCGCACCCACCAGGGCAATTGCGCGAGCAGCCGCCCGCGATCTGTGGCGCTGGGGGAGCCGACCTCGAAGACCGCCATCGAGGTGGACCGACTCAGGTAGCGCAGGGGGGCGCCCGGTCGCAGGAGGGTCAGCACACCCAGGGTCACCCCGACCGAGGAGAAGCAGTCGTGCACCAGCACCCGCCCGGCGGGCCGCACCTGGGCGGCGAACCTCAGATCGTCGATCACCGTCCGGACGTCGTGCTTGCCGTCGACGAAGAGCAGGTCCAGCGGCTCGTTCCAGCCGGGACGGACGACGCCGGAATAGTCGGCGATCAGCCGCACACGCGCGGCGACACCGGCTCGCCGCAGATGCTCCTCGAAGCGGGCCCGGGTGACCGGGGAGCCGTACTTCCAGTCGTCGACGAAGGGGTCGACGGCGACCAGCTCGCCGTCGCCGGGCGCGAGTGCGGAGGCCAGGACGACGGCGCTGCGACCCTGGTAGCTGCCGATCTCGAGGACCCGCGCGCCGTCACGGAGGGCCTGCGCCGAATCCCAGAGGAGCCGGGCCTGATCCTCGGTGAGCCAGCCGGGGATGTCGTGGGCGAGCGCCCAGGCGTCCTCGAAGCGCGCCTCGGGCGTCACGCGACGCGGCCTGGTCGGCGGGGCACGGCGATCTCCAAGGGGTTCGGGGGGGCGGGACGCTCGCTGGCGGGCGCTCGATTGTGGCACGGCCGTCGGGGTCGCACGCCGGTCACGTCGGGGTCGGAGCGTCGGTCAAGCCGGTTAAGCTGCGCGGGCACCGGCCGCGGCAGTGAGGAGCGCTCCATGTCTGCGCGCGATGTGTCAGCGCGCGATCGGCGGGCGTCGGCGGCGCGGCATGCACCGGATCTCGTCGCGCTCGCGCTCGCCCTGCTGATCTGCGCGCCGATGATCGGGCGGGGGACCGTCATCGCCTACGACATGGCCTGGGTGCCCCGGCTGCGGTGGACCCCGTTCGTGCTCGGGGTCGGCATACCGGCGCCGCGGGCCGTGCCGAGCGACGCGGTGGCCGTCCTGCTCGGGCGGGTGCTCGGGGCCGGCCCGGCGCAGGTGCTCATCCTCGTCGGTCTCCTCACGGCGGCCGGGGCGGGGGCGGCGCGCCTCCTCGAGATCGCCCTCCCCGCCGGCGTGGCCGGCCGGGTGGCCACGGCCGTCGTCGCGGTGTGGAATCCGTTCGTCGCCGAACGCCTGGCCATCGGCCACTGGACCGTCCTGCTCGCATATGCCGGGACCCCCTGGGCGGTCCGCGCCGCGCTGTCCCGGCGCGCCGGGGCGGGGGTGGTCCCGGTGCTGGGGTATGTCGCGCTCGCCGGCGTCGGCGGCGCCAACGCGCTGGTGGTCCTCGTGCCGGCGGTCCTCGGCATCCTGCTCCTTCCCGTCCTCCTTCCCGTCCTCCTTCCCGTCGACGACCCGGCCCGCGAGCGGGCCCGCGACCGGCGCACCCCCGCCGAGGTCTGGTGGTCGGACCGAGGTCGTCCCGCAGACCCCCCGACCTCGGTCCGACCACCAGACCTCAGCGGGGTGGCCGGCGGGCTCGTCGCCGCCTTCTGGGTGGCGGCGGTGGCGGCCGGTGCGTCGGCGGCCTGGTCGCTGCCGGCGCTCGGCGCGGGGGTCGGCGGCGACCCGCGCGGGGCGAGCGTGTTCGCGGCACGGGCGGACTCGGCATACGGCCTGGCGGGGGCGCTGCTGACCGGTGGCGGTTTCTGGAACGGCGCCAGCCACCTCGCCGCGCGTGGCTCCGCGCTCGCCGTGGGCCTGCTCACCACGCTCGCGGTCCTCGCCCTCGTCGCCGGTATGCCGCGCCTCTGGCGCTCCCCGATCCGGCCGCTGGCCCTCGTCGGTGCCCTCTGTTATGTGCTCGTCCTCGCCAGCGGCACCCCGGGGGTGGAGCGGGTCTGGGGCGCGCTCGTGGAGGCGCTGCCCGGCGGCGGCATCCTCCGTGACTCGCAGAAGCTGCTCGCTCCGTGGATGCTGCTCGTGGCCGTCGCCGCGGGGGTCGCCGTCGATCGCCTCGACCGGTGGCGCCGACTCCTCCAGTGGCGGCCCGTGCCGGCGATCGTCGCGGCCCTCGCCGCCGTGGCGTTGCAGCCGACCCTCGCGTGGGGGCTGGACGGGCGGCTGGTCGAGGTGTCCGTCCCGCGCGACTATCTCGCGACCACGGCCACGCTGGGTGCGCAGCCGCCCGGGCTGGTCGGACTGCTGCCGTGGAGCCAGTACCGCCGCTATCCGTGGAACGGCGACCGGGTCGCCCTGACCGTCGCTCCGCGTCTGGTCGATCAGCAGGTGCTGGCCAATGACGCGCTCCCGACCAGGGCGGGGGCGATCGCCGGGGAGGACCCGCGGGCGGCGGCGGTGACCCGGGCGATCGCCGGCGGCACCGACCCGGTGGCGGCGTTGCGGGCCCAGGGGGTGCGCTACGTCCTCGTCGAGGCGGACAGTGCCGCGTCCGCGCCGGATGCCGTCCCGGGAGGTGGGCTGCCCTCGGATACCGGACCGGCGCTTCCGGCGGGACTCGAGCGCGCCCGGTTGGTGGCCTCGGGACCCAGCGCCGCGGCATACGACATCGGGGGTGAGGCGGCGGTGGACGGGGTTCGGCCCGCGACGGCCGCCCTTCGCGCCGGCTGGGCGCTGACGCTCACGACGTGGGCTGTCGTTCTGGCCGAATGGGGCGCCGCCCGGCTGCGCGCCCGACGCCCACCCCGTCGAGAGGTCACATAAGCGTCGTTGAGTGTGGTGGTTATCCACATGGATGTGGATAACCACCACACTCAACGACGCTTATGTGACCTCTCGACGGTTGCTATGTGGCCTCTCGACCGGTCAGTCGGAGTCCTCCCGGCCGACGAGCAGGCGCTCCCAGGCATCGATGGTGTCCGACCAGCGGAACCGGGTCACCCATTCGCGCGCGGCCGCCCCGAGCCGCTCCCGACGGGCGCCGTCGCGCAGCAGGCCTCCGACCGCCTCGGTGAAGGCCTCCGTCCCGTCGGCGCACAACACCCCGGTCTCCCCGTCGTGAATGGAGTCCTTGAGCCCCCCGGCCCCCCGGAACGCCACCGACGGGGTCCCGTGCACGCCCGCCTCGACGACGACCAGCCCCCAGCCCTCCTTCACCGACGGGAACGCGAGGACCCACGACTGCGCGAGCAACCGGTGCTTCTCCGCCTCGGAGACCTGGCCGGTGAAGGTGACGCGATCGGCGACACCCAGGCGCTCGGCATACGCCTCCAGGTGGGGTCGCCACCAGCCCGACCCGACGACGTCGAGCCGCGCGTCGGGCAAGTCGCCGGCGAGGGCGGCCAGCGCGTCGATGGCGAACTCGATCCGTTTGTGCGGCACCAGACGGCCCAACACGGTGACCAGCGGCGTCGGCGACCGCGGCACGTCCGAGCCGGGGACGATGTCGGTTCCGTTCGTGATGACGGTGATCCGCGATCGGGGGACCCCCAGCCCGGCCAGCTCGGCGCGCGTCGATTCCGAGACCGCCACATATTCGCTGCCGCGGTAGACCCGCGGTGCCACCGCCGACTCCATCCACCAGCCCACTCCGGCCGCGCGTTCGCCGACGACGATCGGCCACTGCTCCCGGTGGACGTGATGGACGAGGTTGATCACCCGCGTCCCGCCGGCCAGCGGCGACAGGAACGGGACGCCGTTCTGGACGTCGACGACGACATCGGCCCGGGCCCGCCCGGTCGCCCGGGCCGCTAGCGCCCGCGGAAAAACGCCGTAGCGCCCCCCGCGCCGGCAATAGGCCACCCCGCGGACGACCTCGTCCGGCAGCCCCCCCGGGTAGGCGGCGGTCCGGATGGTCACATGATGTCCGCGGGCGGCCAGGCCCTCGGCGACGACGGTGAGGTACTTCTCCGCACCACCCGCCTCGGGGTGGTTCTGATCGCGCCAGGACAGGAAGAGGATGCGCAGGTGGCGGCGGGTCACGGGTCCTCGGCGACTCGACGGTGGGGCTCGGGTGGTGGCGCGGCCGCGCGGCGGTGCGGTCGCGCCGACGGAAAGATACCGCACGGTAACGAATCGGTGAACCCCCCGAACTCGCGTCGCGACGGATGCAGGATGTGCGTGACGGCTTTGCTACCCTTCGGCCATGAAATCTCGGACCACGGGCGCTGCCTCGTTCGTCGGCGGCGTCATTCTGGCCCTCTTCACGATCATCGGGGGCACGGGCGCCATCACCCCGTCGCCCAACCCGACGCCCACCAACCTCGCGCACTACGAGACTCCCTGATCGTCCCCGGACCGGTCGTCCCGACGGGGACCGGCCGGCCACTCGGGGCCGGTCCGCACCGCTCGCACCGGGCCGCTTCCTTCGGGAGGCGGCCCGTTTCCCGTCTGTAGCATGACCGCGTGCACCGAGGCGGACCCGTGACCCGCCGCCACCCCCCACTGGCCACCCTCGCCGGACTGTTCGTCGTCTGGACCGTCGCCTGGTCCACCCCGGCCGGACAGATCGGCGAGGACACCAAGAACGACCTGTATGTCGATGCCTGGGGACTTCTGCGCCGCGCCCTCCACCTGTGGGATCCGCAGGTCACCTGGGGGATGCTCCAGAACCAGGCCTACGGGTACCTCTTCCCGATGGGCCCGTTCTTCGGCCTCGGCTCGGAGGTCTTCCCGGTCTGGATCGTCCAGCGCCTCTGGTGGACGACGCTGCTGTCGGCGGGCTACCTCGGCGCGCTCGGCCTCCTGCGCGCCCTCCACCTCGGTGCGTATGCCGCGCCTCCCGCGCCCGGGCGCACCCCCGCCCCGGCCCCCGCGGCCGGACACACCCCCGCGGTGTGGGCGCACCTCGGCGCCCTCGCCTACGCCCTCGCTCCCCGGGTCCTGTCCTCGCTCGGGGCGATCTCACCCGAGGCGCAGGCCGAACTCCTCGCCCCCCTGATCCTGCTGCCCCTGGTCCTGGCGAGCGACGCCCGCCTGACCCATCGCCGGGCGGCCGCTCTCTCCGCTGGTGCCATGCTCCTCTGCGGTGGCGTCAACGCGACCGCGACGATCCTCGCCGCCGTCCCGGCCGGGCTCTGGCTGCTCACCCGTCGCCGGTGGTGGCGCGCCCCGCTCACCTGGTGGTGGGCGCTCCTGGGCCTCGCCGCGACCGCCTGGTGGCTCGGGCCCCTGCTCGTCCTCGGCCGCTACTCACCGCCCTTCCTCGGCTGGATCGAGAACGCCACCGTCGTCACGACGCCGGTCGGCCTCCTCGACGTCGTCAAGGGGACGACGAACTGGCTCGGCCATGTCGTCGTCCTCGGCGGCGCGTGGTGGCCCGCCGGCTGGGCGATCGCGAGCGAGCCGCTCCTCGTCGCCGCCTCGGCGGTGGTCGGCGGCCTCGGCCTCGCCGGCCTCGCCCTCCCCGGGCGGCACCGGCGCTTCCTCCTCCTCACCCTCCTCGTCGGCCTGGCCTTCCTCGCCGTTCCCCACCCCGGGCCGCTGGGGTCGCCCGTCGCGGGCGCCGCTCGCGACCTGCTCGACGGCCCGCTCGCGCCCTTCCGGAACGTCCACAAGGCCGACCCCCTCGTCCGCCTGCCGATCGTCGTCGGCCTCGTGCGTCTCGGCGCGACCATCGGCGCGCGGGTCGCCGCCGGGGGCCCGCGCCGACGCTGGGCCCGCGCGCTCCTCCCAGCGGCTGTCGCCGGTTCGCTGCTCGCCGTCGCCGGTCCGGCGATGAGCGGGTCGCTGGCGACTCGCGGCACGTTCACCGGGATGCCCGACTACTGGGCCGAGGCCGGCACCTGGCTCGACGCCCACCGGGACGACGGCGGCTCCCTCCTGCTCCCCGCGGCGAGCTTCGGGGAGTACACCTGGGGCCGGACCATCGATGAACCCCTGCGCTCCCTCACCACCGCCTCGTATGCCGTCCGCGACGCCGTCCCGCTCACCCCCGCGGGGACGATCCGGTTCCTCGATGAGATCGAGCGCCGCGCCCAGACCGGCCGCGACCTCGGCGGTGTGACCGCCGCGCTGTTGTCGACCGGGCTCCGGTATGTCGTGCTCCGCGGCGACCTCGACACCGGGCTGACCGGTGGCCCACCGGTCGCCGTCACCCGCTCCGCGCTCCGGGACACCCCCGGTGTGCGGCTGGTCGCCGGGTTCGGCCGGGCCGGGACCGATTTCACGGGCCAGCGGGTCAGGCCGGTCGAGATCTACGCGATCGACGGGGCGGCGGCCGGCGCGCTCACATCGTGGCCGTCGGCGAGTCTGCCCGTGGTCTCCGGGGCGAGCGAGGCCCTTCCGCTCCTGCGGGAGAGCGGGCTCGCGAGCGGACCGGTGATCTTCGACGGCGACGCCGCCGCGGGCAGCACCGCCCCGCGGATCGAGACCGATACCTTCCGCGCCCGGCGCCGGTTCTTCGGCGTCGTCCGAGGGCAGGACGCGACCCGCGGGCTGACCGCGGCGGAGGCGGCGCGCGCGCCCGACTACCTCCCGTGGCCGGCGATGTCCCGGCGGGCGGTCACGGCATACGGCGGCGGGATCACCGATGTCACCGCTTCGTCGGCGATCTCCGACGAGGAGTCGTTCTCGGGTCTGCGGCCCGCGCACCGGGCGTATGCCGCGCTCGACACCGACCCGCGCACCGCCTGGCTCGCGTATGCCGATCCCGACCCCACGCTCACCGTCCGGTTCGCGTCCGCCCGCCGCGTGTCCGGACTGACGCTGACACCGCCGGTCGACGCCCTGCAGTACGGCTCCGGCGTCGCCGCCCCGACGCGGGTGCGGGTCTCGATCGGCGGCGAGTCCCGGGAGAGCCCGCTGGTGGCGCAGGGCCGGGCGCAGCCGGTCGCGGTGCCGGACGCCGCCGGCGACGTGCTCCGGATCGAGGTGCTCGCGACGTCGACCGGGACGCCCGGGACGACGATGACCGGCCTGGCCGGGGTCGACATTCCGGGTCTCGCCCCGACCGAGCGCGTGGACGTGCCGCAGCCGGCGACGACCTCCGCCACCGGGGGGATCATCCTCTCGCGGGACCCCTCCGCCTTCGACGGGTGCCTCCTGACCACCGTCGGCTTCCAGTGCCTCGAGGGGACCTTCCGGGGCGCCGAGGAGACCGGACATCTGCGCCGGACGGTTCGCGTGGCCGTCGCGGGCAGCTTCGCCGCCAGCGGCGTCCTGAGCCTCGACCCGCTCCACCCGGCGCCCGACCTGACCCGGTCGGGCGTGACGATCACGACGAGCAGCCGCCGCTCGGTCAGCCCCGCGGACGCGCCAGAGGCCCTGCTCGACGACGATCCGACCACCGCCTGGAGCCCCTCGGCCGGCGACGGGACCCCGACCATCACCCTCACGCTGGACTCCCCGCGGCCCCTCGGCGACGCCACCCTCCACGTCCGCGCCGACTGGCTCGCCGAACACGCGCCGGTCACGGTCGAGGTGACCCGCGACGGCGACCGCAGCTACGCCCGGCTCGGTGAGGACGGGGTCCTCCACCTCCCCACCCGCATGACCCGGTCCCTGCGCCTGCGCCTGCTCAACGACGCCGGCGACCGGTCCACGGCCTCCCTCGAGGTCGCCGCCCTCGCGGTCACCGGGCTCGACCTGCCGGTGCCGTCCGCGGCGATCGGGGCGGCCTGCGGCGACGGGCCGGACTTCACCGTTGCCGGCCGCCGCGTCCCGACGTCGGTCATCGGCCGGCGGCCGGCCCTCGTGGGGGAGGGCAGCCTGGTCTGGCAGGCCTGCGAGCCGGTCACCCTGCCGGCCGGGACGAGCACCATCGACGTCGGGCCGTGGCACGGGATGAGCCCGGCGCGCGCCTACCTCCGCACCGGTGACGGGCCGGTCGCCGGGTCGGCCACCCTCGCCGGGACTCCGATTCCGGCACGGACCGGCCCGGGCGGGCGGCTCGACGCCGATCTCACCGCCGGCCCCGAACGGGTGCTGACCACCCTCCAGAACGCCAACGCGGGGTGGCGGGCGAGTCTCGACGGCCACGTGCTGGCGGGCCGCACCGTCGACGGGTTCCGGCAGGCGTTCGTCGTCCCCGCCGGGATGTCGGGGCATCTCAGCATCGTCTTCGCGCCGGACCGGCCCTACCGGCTCGCCCTGCTCGGCGGCGGCCTCCTCGCCGTCGCAGTGGTGCTGGCGCTGGTCGTCGCCGGCGGCCGGCGTCGTCGCCTCGTGCCGGCCGCACCGCTTCCGCCCCGGGTCCGCCGGGTCGTCGTGCCGGTCGGCGTCCTCTTGACCGGGGAACTCCTCGCCGGCCTCCCCGGCGTCCTGTATGCCGCGCTCGCCATCGCCGCCCCGACCCTGCTCGCCGTCGTCCGCGCCGTCCTCCCCCTCCCGCTGAGGTCTGGTGGTCGGACCGAGGTCGACCCACACACCCACCGACCTCGGTCCGACCACCAGACCTCAGCGCTGATCGCCGGGCTCGTGATCGCCGGGCTCGTGATCGCCGGGCTCGTCGCCGCGGCCGGGCTGCTCCAGGCGGCGTTCGGGTCGGGCGCCTCCTCAGGCCCGGTCCGGCTCGAGACGCTGACCCGGTCGGCGACCCTGCTCGCCCTCCTGCTCGCCCTGGCGGGCCGCCCGGATCATCAGCGGCCGCTCGACGAGGACGAAGGTCGCGGCGGCGAGCCCGAGGGTGATCGGCACGCCGACTGACAGCAGAGGGATCAGCCCGCCGGTGAACGGGACGAGGCCGGTCACGGCATACAGCGCGGTGAACACCGGCACGTGCCAGAGGAAGATCCCGTAGCTGATCCGCCCGAGTCCCGCGGCCGCGGGGTGCGCGAGCAGGCGCCGCCACGAATTGTCCGGCCCCAGGACGAGCGGCAGCAGCAGCGCCGCCGAGACCACGCACGAGAGGGTCATCTTCACCGCGAGCCGGCCCCCGCCGACGGTCCCGAGCGTCAGCAGTCCCGCGATCGGCGTCGTCGCCAGGAGGTATGCCGCGGCGCCCAGTCCCAGCAACGGCCCCGGTCGGGCGGCCAGCCCGGTCAGCCACCGACTCACGGGATGGTCGGGTCTCGCGCGGGCCTCGGCCACGAGCATCCCGAGGGCGAAGCTCGCGCTCCGGGCGGGCAGCCACCGCTCATACGGCACATCGCGCAGGAGGTCCGCCGAGCTGGCGAACCACGCCAGTGCGACACCCACCGGGAGGAAACCGGCGAGGATCGTCAGCGGCCACCCCGGGTGGCGTCGCCGAGCCACCGCCAGCCCGAGGGCGAACAGCGGCAGAGTGGCATAGAAGGAGAGTTCGGTGGCGACGCTCCACGACTGGGAGAACGCCGGGAGATGGCTCCCGGCGACATAGATCTGCAGGCCGAGGGCCTGGAGGATGATGTCCAGCGCGCTCGGGCGGGTCGCGACAGCCACGACCCCGAGGACGAGCCAGTAGGCGGGCAGGACGCGGGCGGCCCGGCGAACGGCATACGACCGCAGATGACCCCGCGTGAAAGCGGCGGGATCCCGGATGAACCCCCGGTGGAGGAGATAGCCGGAAAGGACGAAGAAGATGGCGACGCCGAAGTCGCCTCGCCCCATCAGATGACCCCAGATGCCCGCGGAGTTCACCGCGCCGCTGAGGAAGGCGGCGTGCGTGAGGACGACGAGCGTCGCCGCGACCAGCCGGAGGCCGTCGAGGGACGGGGCATGGGGTCGCACAGGCGCTTGCATACCCGCTCCGCGCGGGCGCGCACAAGTCGGACCAGGGCGGATGTCGGGACACGAGGGTCCCCGGTCTGCGGGGGAGTTGCCCCAGGTGCCCTACTCACTGGTAGCATCTCCCGACCGTTGCCGTCCCCCGAGGAGCTGTACGTCCATGCGGAAAGTCCTTGCCCCCCTCCTGCTCGGTCTCGGGGGCTTCTTCCTGACGACGGCGCTGCTCGTGCTCCTGTGGGTTCCCGGCCAAGTCAAGAAGACGCCGCTGAACACCAACAACACGAGCCGGGCAGTGGGTGACGCGATCTATCTCGGGGCTCCGCGCACGCCGGTCAAGGGCTCGACCCACACCGTCGTCGACGGCCAGGCGTCCACCGGGGACACGGTCGTCTTCCAGACCTTCACCTGCCTGATCAAGAACCCGAACGGCACCGCCGCCGACTGCGTCAGTGCCGAGGGCGCGGACAGCAACCTCATCAACGCCTCGACGGAGGCCTTCGCCACCAACCGGCTGACCGGCCTCGCGGTCGCCGACCAGGAGAAGTACCTCGGCGCCGACGCCTCGCCGCACGACGGACTGATCAACAAGTACCCGTTCGATGTGCAGAAGAAGAACTACCCGTTCTGGGACGGCGTCCTCAAGCGGGCGGTCCAGACCACCTACCAGGGCGAGGAGAAGATCCAGGGGCTGAACACCTACAAGTTCAACCTCAAGGTCGACAACGAGCCCGCGGAGATCTCCACCGGCGTCAACGGCACCTACAGCCAGGACAAGACGATGTGGATCGACCCGATGACCGGGGCGATCATCGACCAGGTGGAGCACCAGGTCCGCATCCTCCCCGACGGCACCAGCGCGCTCGACATGAACCTCAAGATGGACGACGCGACCGTCAAGATGAACGTCGACTCCGCCAAGACCAACGGCGGCAAGCTCGGCCTGGTCGGTCGTATGCCGTTGATCGCCGGTCTCCTCGGCCTGATCGCGACCGCGGTCGGCTTCGTCCTCATGCGTCGCCCGGCCGCGGCCGAGGCGGAGGCGGGTCAGATCGAGGTCACCTCCTCGGGCACGACCCCGCCGCCGGCCTCCTCGGGGACGACCCCGCCGCCGGCGCCGGCCGGTGCCGCCGGGGCGGCAGCAACGGGGGCAGCCAC
>JBDIAJ010000111.1:0-13320 GCA_039812345.1 Nostocoides sp.
GTGTTCATGCCCCGCTCGAGCCCGCGGCGAGCCTCTTCATCGAAAGCGATGATCTTGGCCATTCGGGTGGTTCCTCCACACGATGTCTGTTTCGAATGACCACGTCGGTGCCCGCGACGGACGGCCCGGTTCCCGAGGCTCACGTCACCACGGCATACCGGACCTCACCCACGAGGTCGGGATTATCACTCTCAGGGGGAGAGTGCTAACTCCATTATTGGCACTCTCGTATGCCGAGTGCAAACACACCGGGGCTCCGCCCCCGTGCGCCCCAGCAACGGCAACCCCCGACGTAACGGCAACCCACGCACTCCGACCCCGCACTGGGGCTGGCCGCGAGCCTGAGGAGACCACCCGTCTCAGCCGGCCCCGCAGAAGTCGCGGTAGGAGCGCACCAGCAGTTCGTCGGGAGTCCCGGGCCACATCACCGTGCTCCGGGCGCCGAGGAGGGCGTGGCCGATGGCCCGCGCGACGCAGGTCGCCGCGGCCTCGTGCAGGGCCCAGAGGCCGGCGAGGTCGGGGACCGCGGCGCTACCGGAGGCCAACGCGAACAGCGTATCCCCGTCGAGCAATGTGTGCGCCGGGTCGACGGCGCGGGCGATTCCGTCGTGAGCCACCGTGGCCAGCCGGCCGCACTGCGCCGCCGTCAACGTCAGGTCGGTCGCGACGACGCCGATCGTGGTCGCCGACCCCGGGTGCGGTATGCCGCGGCCGTCCCCCTCCTCGCTGAGGCCCAGAGCGGCGAACTGAGCGGCCCGGTCGGCGAGGTGCGCCGCGAGCACGGAGGCGCCCGGGCGTGGCAGGGCGGCATACCCACCGGCGAGGCCGAAGCGGCCGGACAGGAGCGCGCCGGTGGTCGGGTCGAGCGGGGAGCCGACGGCATTGACGACCACGAGGGCGGCCACGACGCCGCCTCCCGGGAGAACCGCGCTGGCCGAGCCGACCCCACCGGCGAGGCCGCCGGCCCGGGCACCCGTCCCCGCCCCGACGCTCCCCCACCGCGGCGCCGCGCCGGACAAGGCCTCCGCGAGCGCCGTCGCCCCCGTCGCCGCCCCGGGCGCGTGGGCGAACACCCCACCTCGGCCGAGGTCGAAGAGCCCCGCCGCCGGGACGATCGGCACCACCTCCCCGGGCGCGCCCATCGGCCAGCCCCGCCCCGCGTCGAGCAGCCCGCGCATGACCCCGTCGACGGCGGCGAGCCCGAGGGCGCTGCCGCCGGTCAGGACGATCGCGTCGGCCCGGTCGACGAGATTGCCCGGACGCAGCACATCGGTCTCGCGGGTGCCGGGGGCGCCCCCGCGCACATCGACGCCGGCGACGGCCCCGCCGGCGGGCGGCAGGATCACCGTGGTCCCGGTCAGCCAGCCGGGATCGGTCAGCGTGGCGTGGCCGACGCCGAACTCCGGCACATCCGCGATCGAATCGTCCGGGCCGCGCTCCACACCTGCCACCGCGACGTCAATCCCCGACGCGAAGCCGATGGCGCAGGACCCCGTCCGCATCCGAACTCACCGGGTCATCGAGGTCGGCCACGAACACCGCGCACATCGTGCGGACCGGGTTCGACTCGATCTCGGCGAGCGTCGTGCGCCAGGCGGCGAGATTCGGATGGTCCACCGTCGTGCAGGACTGCGCCGGTTCGAGGGTCGCGACGGCCGCATTGAGGTCGGACCGGCTGACCTCCAGCGTGGCCGTCGACCCGTCGTGGCCGAGGATCGTCGCGAGGATGACGGCGGGCAGTCCGTGACGCCCACCTGGGCGGTTGATGTGCGGGAAGACCCACGCACCGGAGCTGTCGGCGGGGCTGAGGCCCACGGCATACGCGACTGGTGTCCGCCAGCCGTCGATCCGAGCGGCGAGATGGGTCCGGATGCCCGCGAGGCCCGCCTCGGTGGACCAGTCGATTGCGCTCATGCGCTCCATGGTGCCCCCTGGGGCAGTCGATCGGGCCGGCGGGACCCGCGCTCAGCGGCGGTCCCGCGGGCGGACCCGGCCAGCTCCGAAGCGACCGGATCGTCCTTCGGGGTCGAAGGTCGACGGAGGCGAACGGCGGTGTTACTCACGGGTATCGCGTCAACTCCTGTGAGGTGCGTGACAAACAAGGTGAACAGCGCGTGAACATTGATTCGCCCTCTGGTGAAGATTGGGTGTCGTCGGCACACTGTCGCTCGTGGACGCAGCGAACGTCATTCTCGTGCTCGTGATCGGCACGGCACTTGCCTTCGATTTCACCAATGGATTCCACGACACGGCCAACGCCATGGCCGCGTCGATCTCCACCGGTGCCCTCAAGCCGAAGGTCGCGGTGGCGTTGTCGGCCATCCTCAACCTCGTCGGCGCCTTCCTCTCCGTCCAGGTCGCCCTGACGGTCTCCAACGCGGTCGTCAAGATCCAGGACAAGAAGGGCCTGCCCCTCCCCGAGGTCCTCCAGGCGGACGGTGGCGACAAACTCCTCCTCGTCGTCCTGTGCGGGCTGGTCGGCGGCATCATCTGGAACCTGTTCACCTGGCTCCTCGGCCTGCCGTCGAGTTCGTCGCACGCGCTCCTCGGTGGGCTCACCGGCGCGGCCGCGGCGGGCTTCGGGCTCAGCGGGGTCAAGTGGACCGGCGACGGCACCAAGCTCGACGGCGTGGTCGGCAAGGTGCTCATCCCGAGCTTCATCTCGCCGATCATCGCGATGATCGTCGCGTTCGTCGGGTGCTGGGTCGTCCACAAGGTCACCAACGGGATCATGGACAAGCTCAACGAGCGCTACTTCCGGTGGGGCCAGATCGGGTCCGCCTCGCTCGTCTCCCTCGCCCACGGCACCAACGACGCCCAGAAGACGATGGGGGTCATGACCCTCGCCCTCATCGCCGGGGGCCACTGGGACGCCTCCTCGGGGTCGGTTCCCGTCTGGGTGAAGCTGTGCGCCGCGTCGGCGATCGCCCTCGGGACCTACATCGGCGGCTGGCGGATCATCCGCACCCTCGGCAAGGGCCTGGTCGACATCACGCCGCGTCAGGGCATGGCCTCCGACGGCTCGACCGCGGCCGTGCTCCTCGCGGCGAGCCACCTCGGCTTCGCCCTGTCGACGACCCACGTCGCCACCGGGTCGGTCATCGGTGGGGGCCTCGGCCGGGGCACCCACGTGCGCTGGAACACCGCCGGCCGCATGGTCGTCGCCTGGGCGACGACCTTCCCCCTCGCCGCCCTCGGCGGCGCGATCATGTTCTACATCGGCCACACCCTCGGGTATGCCGTCGGCCCGTTCGTCGTGTTCGCGCTCCTGTGCGCGATCAGCGGCTGGATGGTCATGCGCTCCCGGCACCATGCGATCGGCGCGCACAACGTCAACGAGGAATGGGACCGCCCGCAGGACGTCCTCGACCAGCACGAATCGACCAGCACCGCGTCGCGCGGTCACTGAGCCAGGAAGGGCACGAACGACATGCGCAGCCTCGAACTCGCCGTCCAGGGCGGTTGGAAGGTCCTCGCGGCCGGACTGGTCTTCGGCGCCGGCCTGCCGATCGTCTATGCGCTCGCGATGCGCGCGCTCACCCTCGGCGCCGCCCAGACGGTCGGTGCCGACGGACGCACGCATACGGCATACACCCCGGCCGGGAAGGCCGTGGCGGGCGTCCTCCTGCTCGTCATCGCCGGCGCGGTCGCCCTCGGGATCACGATCATCGCCGCCGCCGGCATGGGCAAGGTGGTCAGTTTCGACCACATCATCCCGACGATCGTCTCGAAGCCGAAGTAGGCCACCATGACCGACGACGCCTCCGTCCTGCAGTGGGTGCGGGACGGTTTCGATGGGAGCATTCCCGACGAGGAGTCCTCGGCGCTGTATGCCGTGCTCCAGACTCGTCTCGGCACCCGGCGCGCCCGCACTCTCGTCATGGGATTGCGGGACGAGGGTCTGCTCTCGGCCGAGGCGGCCCACGTCCTGCTCCCGCCCGACCAGGCCGTCCGCAAGGTCTCGGCCAAGCTGGTCATGGGCGGCTGGCCGCTCGCCGACGACACCGGGATCTCTGCCGCGGCCCCGGCGGCCGGTGAACCCGACGCCCCCGAGGATCCCGGCACGCTCGCCCGCATCGTCGCGTGGCTGCGTGACGGCTACCCGGGGGGTGTGCCGGAGACCGACTACGTGCCGCTGCTCGCCCTGCTCGAGCGCCGCCTGACCCGCTCGGAGGTCAAGCACATCGCGCGCGCCCTGCGGGAGGCGGAGGTGTCACCAGCGGGCCGGGAGGACATCGCCGCGGCGATCAGCGACTACACCCACGGGACCCCGCCGGAGTCGGACCTGCAGCGGGTTCGCGACCAGTTGGCCAAGAAGGGCTGGCCGGTCGAGTTCCCGGATCCCGACGCCCCCTGACGAGGGCCGGGACCGCAGAAACCTGGAAATGCGCAGAAGCCTGGAAATGCGCTGAGGTCTGGTGGTTGGACCGAGGTCGTCCGTTGAGACGGACGACCTCGGTCCAACCACCAGACCTCAGTGCGGCGGGGCCGGCAGCGGGTGAGCGCCGGTCAGCGGTCGGGATTCTCCGGGTCGGGGAAGTCCACCGGCCAGCCCTTGCGAGCGAGCCGGTCGTGGACCCGACGGATGTCCTCCTTGGACGGCAACTCGTTGGTGACTCGGGTGATCTCCGCGCCGATCTCGATCGGGCCGGCCGGGGCGATCCCCGCATGGCGCAGCGACTTGGCCACCTGCTTGACCTCGTCGTCGGTCAGGCGCCGACGCAGGAGGGCGACCAGGGGGATGAAGTCCTTCGGGGGGACCCCCGTGGGGAAGCCCTCCCGCAGCCAGTCGACGATCCGCTGGACCCGTCCGGCCTCGGGCTCGAGCTGCTCGGCGACCGAGTCCGGGGCGGCCAGCGGCCACCCGCCCTGCGCCAGCCGGGCGGACACGCGCGCGATGTCGCTGGCGCCGGCGCGCTCGTGAATGCGCCGGCGGATGAGGTCGGCGATCTCGGCCTCGGAGCTGACGCCCTCGCGGTTGAGTTCGGCGGCGAGCTGGTCGACCTCGACCTCGGTGAGCGTCCGGTGGAGCACGCCGACGAGGGCGACGTAGTCCTCCCGCGGCACCCCGGACGGATATCCCGCGCGGAGCCAGTCGAGGACCCTGGTGACCAGCGATCGGGATT
The DNA here is from genome assembly GCA_039812345.1 of Nostocoides sp. Classification (GTDB taxonomy): domain Bacteria; phylum Actinomycetota; class Actinomycetes; order Actinomycetales; family Dermatophilaceae; genus Nostocoides_A. Next base: position 5,127 of record JBDIAJ010000111.1, read on the forward strand.
CGGTGAGCGGCATACGGCTCCGTGTCCCTTCAGTGCTTCTTGTCCACGAGGACGGGATAGATGTGCGTGTAGCTGACGGACTTGCCGAAGCCGGCGGCCACGATGGTGAGGATCCCGAGCGCGATCGCCGCGAGGACGAGGGCGAACATGATCCCGGCCATGACTTTACCGATCAGGTTGCCCTTTGCGTGGCTCAACTCGGCGTCGCCTCCCTCGCCGTAGGCGAGGGAGCGGATGCCGATGGCGAACAGGGAGGGGAGGCCGGCGCCGAGGATCATTCCGGCGACGAGGACCTTCCAGGAGCCCTGGAGGGCGAGGGAGAGCTGGTGCATGTCGGAACTCCTCAGAGCCGGATCTCTTCGACGGGCAGGGGGGCCGACGTCCGGCCCTTCTTGTCCTCCCACTCGGCGTTGACGTTGTTGTGGTCGACGACCTCGCGACGCGAGTGGAGGTAGATGTAGGTCGCCAGGGCGGCGAGGATGACGAAGACGACGATCGGGCCGGCGACCCCTCCGAGCAGATGGCCGATCCCCCACATCACCGCGCCGACGAGAGCGGCGGCGGGCAGGGTGATCATCCAGGCGAGCGCCATACGGCCGGCGACGCCCCACCGCACCTCGGCACCCTTCTTGCCGATGCCGGTTCCGAGGATCGAGCCGGTTGCGACGTGGGTCGTCGAGAGGGCGAAACCGAAGTGGCTCGAGGTGAGGATGACGGCGGCCGAGGCGGACTCGGCGGCCATCCCCTGCGGGGAGGAGATCTCGACGAGACCCTTGCCGAGGGTGCGGATGATCCGCCAGCCGCCGAGGTAGGTGCCGAGCGCGATGGCGAGGGCGCAGGCGAACTTGACCCAGAGCGGGATCGTCCCGGTCTCACCCCAGTGGCCGGCGGCGATGAGGGCGAGGGTGATGACACCCATCGTCTTCTGGGCGTCATTGGTGCCGTGGGCGAGAGAGACGAGGGAGGCGCTGCCGATCTGGCCCCAGCGGAAGCCGGTCTCCTTGAAGCGTTCGGCGACGGTGTCGGTGATCCGGTAGATGAGCCAGGTCCCGACGGCGGCGACCGCGCCGGCGATGAGCGGGGACATCAGGGCGGGCAGGACGACCTTGCCGAGGACCCCGTCGAGCTTGGTGCCGTCGCCGGCCCAGTTGACTCCGGAGAACCCGAGCCCGGCGATGCCCGACCCGATCAGGCCGCCGAACAGCGCGTGTGAGGAGCTCGACGGCAGGCCGAGGAGCCAGGTGAGGAGGTTCCAGATGATGCCGCCGCAGAGGCCGGCGAGGACGATGAGGAGGAGGGCCTGGCCGCCATTGGCGAGGTATTGGGCCTTGGGGGCGCCCGTCTTGTCCTGGATCTTGATGACGGCGTTGGTCACGGTGAGGGCGACCTCGACCGAGAGGAAGGCGCCGACGAGATTGAGGACCGCGGACAGGGCGACGGCGACCTTCGGCTTCAGCGCCCCGGTGGCGATCGAGGTGGCCATGGCATTGGCGGTGTCGTGGAACCCGTTCGTGAAGTCGAACGCGAGCGCGGTGAAGACCACCAGTGCGAGGGTGATGGTTGCGGCTGTCACGCAGTAAGTTTCGGGCCTGTCCGAGGAGCCCCCGACCGATGTCGGGACCATTTCGACCGCCGTTGGTCAACTGTTCACGTATGCCGGGAACCCGGCCTCCGCGACGATCAAGCGAGCGCCTCCGCGACGATCAAGCGAGACCGCCACGCCTCCGCGACGATCAAGCGAGACCACGACCGCGCGCCAGCGCGGGCGCGGCCGAGCGCTGAGGAGCGGAGGCCAGAGGGCATGAGGAGCGGAGGCCAGAATTGAACACAGGGACGCCCGTCCGGCTTCCCTCACGGACGGGCGTTCCTGGGTTCGGGGAGCGTGCCTAGGGTTCCATCCCCAGTCGGCGAGCGGAGCGGCTGCGTTGGCGGCTGGCGCGCAGGCGACGCAGGCGTTTGATCAGCATCGGGTCGTGCGCGAGCGCGGCGGGGTTGTCGATGAGCCCGTTGAGCACCTGGTAGTAGCGGGTGGCGCTCATATCGAACAGGTCGCGGACCGCGGCTTCCTTGGACCCGGCATACTTCCACCACTGCCGTTCGAACGCGAGGATCTCGCGGTCGCGGTCGGTGAGCTCGCCGACTGCCGGCGGGGTGGCGGTGCGAGACGTGGCGGTGTTCATCGTCGCTCATCCTAGGATCGAACTACACCGGTGTGGTTCAGGCTGGTTGGGCGTGTCGCCGAGCGGCACCCGTCGGCCACCCGTCAGCCCATGGTGGCGAGGATGAGGTCGATGTCGGCGTCGGTGGTGTCGGGGTTGGTGACCGCGAACCGGGCGAGGGTCTCCCCGGCATACGTCGTCGGGACCACGAACGCGATCTCCTCGGCGAGGAGCCGGTCCGACCACGCGTGGTAGTCCGCGGCCGACCAGCCGAGGCGACGGAAGACGACGACCGAGAGGTCGGGGTCGCGGACCAGCTCGAGGTGGTCGAGGGCGCGGATCCGATCCGCGGCATACCGGATCACCGACAGGGTGTGCTCGATCGCCGCGGTGTGCGCGCGGGTGCCGTGGGTGGCGAGGGAGAACCAGAACGGCAGGCCGCGCGCTCGGCGGGTCAGTCCGATCGAGTAGTCGGTCGGGTTGAACTCGGGCGCGTCCGTGAGGACGTCGAGGTAGCCGGCCTTCTGCGTGTGGGCGGCGCGGGCGAGCGCCGGCTCGCGGTAGAGGAGCGCGCAGCAGTCGTAGGGCGCGAACAGCCACTTGTGCGGGTCGACGATGAAGGAGTCGGCGAGGTCGATGCCGTCGTAGAGCGCGCGGACCGAGGGCGCGGCCAGGCCGGCCCCGCCGTAGGCGCCGTCGACGTGGAACCACAGGCCGTGTTCGCGGGCCACGGCGCCGACCGCCGCGAGGTCGTCGACGACGCCGAAGTTCGTCGTCCCGCACGTCGCCACGACGGCGAAGAACGTCTCGGGCCCGTGCTCCTCCAGCACGGCGCGGAGGGAGTCGGCGTCCATCCGGAAGTCGCCGCGGACGTGGACCCCGACGACCTCGGCGTCCATGACTGCTGCCGCGGACTCGATCGAGGAGTGGGCGAAGTCGGTCGCGGCGATCCGGAACGGCCGGGTGCCCGGGTGCGCCGCCCGTGCCGTATGCCGCGCCGCCACGAGCGCGCTCAGGTTGCCGATCGTGCCCCCCGGCACGAACACCCCGCCCGCCTCCGCGGGCAGTCCGGCGAGATCGGCGATCCACCGGAGGGCCTGGTTCTCCGCATACACCGCGCCGGCACCCTCGAGCCAGGATCCGCCGTAGATCGAGGAGGCACCGACGACGAGGTCGAACATCGCGGCGGCGTCGGAGGGCGCGCACGGGATGAACGAGAGGTAGCGCGGATGGTCGGTGGACAGGCACGCCGGCGCGAGTTGCCGAGTGAACAGGGACAACGCGGGCAGGCCGCCGATCCCGTCCTCGGTGATCGTCTCCCCGACCCGGTCCCGCAGCTCCGCCTCGCTCAGCGGCCCGTCGAGGGGCACCGGGTCGAGCGCGAGGCGGTGCTCGGCATACGCGAGGATGGCGCGGCCGAGGGCGTCGTGGTCGGGGTCGCGGAATGCGGGCATTGCGCGAGTCTAGGGTCGCGCGCCTCCGATGGCGCTCAGATCGGATCACCCCCGAGGTCGGCCGGCAGGAGCAATGCGGTCAGCTCCCCGGTCGTGTCGACGAGGTGGTCCGGGCCGGCGGCGAGCAGGCTCGCCCGGTCCTGCGCGCCCCAGGTGACGGCGATGCTCAGCATCCCCGCGGCTCGGGCCGCCTCGATGTCGACGACCGCGTCCCCGACATAGACGCAGCGCTCGGGCGGCGTCGACAGGCGGGTCGCCCCGTGCAGGAGTGGGGCCGCGTCGGGCTTGTGCCGGTCGGTCGACTCCATCGTGGCGACGAGGTCGACGAGCCCGTCGAGGCCGGCGTGGTCGAGCGCGAGCGTGGCCGGCTCCGTTCGTTTGGACGTGACGACACCGATCCGGACCTGGGCGTCGAGGAGCGCCCGGACGGTGTCCTCGATCCCGGGGTAGCGGCGGATGAGCCGGGCGGTGTTGGCGAGATTCCAGGTGCGATAGGCCTCCTCGAGGGCGACCGCGTGCTCGGGATAACGCTCCTCGAACACCGGCAGCAGCGGCCGCCCGATCCAGCCGCGGGCCTCGGCGTCGCTCGGGCGGGCGTCCGCGCCGAGGACGCTGGTGACCGCGTGGTCATAGGACGCGAGGATCAGCCCGATGGTGTCGACCAGGGTGCCGTCGAGGTCGAACAGGACCGCCGGCCAGCGCGGGTGGGTCGGCGCCGGGGGGTCGCTCGGGTCGCTCACCGGAGGCGCCGCCGTGGTGAGCAGCTCGGGGGCCGGAGCGGACATCGGGTCGGCGGAATCGCGCATACGGCACAGTGTGCCCGGCCCCACCGACAGCGGGATAACGTGACCGCGTGACCGCCCGCCCCCTGGCCGACCTCGTCCACCCCACGTGGGCGCGCGCGCTCGAGCCGGTGGCGCCGACGGTGGCCGCGCTCGGGGCCTTCCTGCGGGAGGAGGCGGCCTCGGGGCGGGGCTATCTGCCCGCCGGGCGGCATGTGCTCCGGGCGTTCGAGCAGCCGCTGGACGCGGTTCGCGTGCTCGTCGTCGGTCAGGACCCCTATCCGACACCCGGCCACCCGGTCGGCCTCTCCTTCTCCGTCGCCCCCGATGTCACGCCGATCCCGCGCAGTCTCGAGAACATCTATCGCGAACTCCAGACCGACCTCGGGGTCTCGGCCCCGACGACCGGCGATCTGACGCCGTGGGCCGAGCGCGGCGTCCTGCTGCTCAACCGCGTGCTCACCGTCCGTCCGGGGGCCTCGGCGTCTCATCGCGGCAAGGGCTGGGAACAGGTGACCGAGTGCGCGATCGACGCCCTCGTCGCCCGCGGCGGGCCGCTGGTCGCCATCTTGTGGGGGCGCGATGCGCGCGGGCTCGCCCCGCGGCTCGGGGCCACGCCCGTGGTCGAGAGCGCGCATCCGTCGCCGCTGTCGGCGCATTCGGGGTTCTTCGGGTCGCGCCCGTTCAGCCGCACGAACGCTCTGCTCACGCGGCAGGGCGCCGCACCGATCGACTGGAGGCTTCCATGACCTGGCGCCGGTATGTCGCCATCGGCGACTCCTTCACCGAGGGGATGGTCGACCCCGACCCGGCGCGCGAGGGGGCGTTCGTCGGGTGGGCGGACCGGCTCGCGCACTCCCTGTCGACGTTTGCCGCCCGCTCCGGCGAGCCCTTCGGCTACGCCAATCTCGCCATTCGCGGGCGGAAACTCGACGACGTCGTGGGCCGGCAGTTGGAGGCGGCGCTGGCGCTGGGCCCAGACCTGGTCTCCATGGTCGGCGGGGGCAACGACATCCTCCGGCCCAATGTCGACCTCGACGCGCTCGCCGCCCGGTTGGAGGAGGCGGTGATCCGGCTGCGGGGCGCCGGGATCGACGTCCTGCTGGCCACGCCGACCGACCCGCGGGACGCCGGCCTGTTCAAGGCCCTGCGGCCACGGCACGCGATTCACACGGCCAATCTCTTCACCATCGCCGGCCGGCACGGGGCGCGCGTGCTCAACCTGTGGGGCATGCGGTCCGTCCGGGACTGGCGGATGTGGGGCGAGGACCGGATCCACCTCTCGACCCTGGGACACATCCGGGTCGCCGACGCGGCGCTGGTCGCGCTCGGCCTGCCGCCGGCCGACCCGGACTGGGACGTGCCGCTGCCGGCGCAGGCGCGGGCGGCGCGGACGGATGAACTGCGCGAGCATCTCGCCTGGGCGCGCACGCACGCCGCGCCGTGGGTCGAACGGCGGGTGCGGCATACGTCCTCGGGGGATGCATTGGTGGCCAAACGCCCCGACCTGACGCCGCTCTGAGGGCGCCAGCCGAGCGGGCCGAGCGAGGTCCGCGGCGGCGACCGGAGGCTGTCGGAGGGCGCGTCTAGCGTTGGCCGCATGGTCGACATCGGAGTCATCTTCCCGCCGGATCAGCCGCCGGAACGCCTGCCCGCGATGGCCGAGGCCGCGGAGGCGGCCGGAGTCGCCGAGCTGTGGCTGTGGGAGGACTGCTTCGCCACGAGCGGGATCGCGCCGGCGGCCGTCGCGCTCGCCGTGACGACGAGGCTGCGGGTGGGCATCGGGCTCCTCCCGGTGCCGCTGCGCAATGTCGCGCTGACCGCGATGGAGGTCGCGACGCTCGACCGGATGTTTCCCGGCCGCCTCCTGCCCGGCATCGGCCACGGCGTCCAGTCCTGGATGGGTCAGGCCGGCGTCCGCGCAGCTTCGCCGCTGACCCTGCTGCGCGCGTATGGCGTGGCCCTGCGGGGTCTGCTCGATGGCGAGGAGGTCAACGGCACGGGCCGCGAGGTCACCCTCGACCGCGTCCGGTTGCGACATCCCCCGCTGCCGCCGGGTGAGCGCGCCCCACTCCTCGTCGGCGCCGAGGGGCCGCGGACCCTCGCCCTCGCCGGGGAGATCGGCGACGGGGTCATCTTCACCGGCGGCACCGGCCCGGACCGGCTTCGCGAGGGTCTCGACATCGCGTATGCCGCGCGGCGCGCCGCCGGGATCACCACCGCACTCGACGCGGTCGTCTTCCACGCGGTTCCCGCCGGCGTGAGGGCCGCGCAGGTAACGGAGGAGGTCTCGGCATACGCCGAGGCGGGGGCGACCCGGGTCCCGCTGCTCCTCCTCGGCGGCGACGGTGCGCCGGAGTCGGGCCCGAGCCTGCTCGACTTCACCGCGCTCGTCGCCGCCGTGGAGGGGGACCTCACTGCGGGGGCGCGACCCGGAGGAACCAGGTGAACGCCCGGTTGGAGCCGGTCACCCCGGAGCCCGCGTGCAGGGAGCCGCCGAGGGCCACCGGAGGCAGTTTCACCGTCGCGACGTCGACCCCGTTCGCGCGGAACTGACGGACGCAGGCCGGCACATTGGCGTTGACGACCTGCTCGTCCTCGGGGACCCAGTGGATCCGCACGGGCATCCGGGGAGTCCAGTCGCAGACGTGGTCGGCGTCGGCCAGCGCCCGCAACAGCGGGCTGTCGGCGTCGGTGAGGAGGCGCCGGCCGCGTGGTGTCAGCAACCGGTCGAGGGTCGGCGGCAGGGCGGCGACCACGGAGGCCTCGGGGACATTGCTCCCGAAGAGCGTCTCGACCCGAGCGGCATACGGGGCGCGGAAGACGTCGGCGGGTGCGGCATACAGGTGGTGGATGCGGTTGTAGGCGACGAGGACGTAGGCGACGTAGAACACGGCGATCGGTGGCGGCACCTGCCCGGCGAGCATCCCGGGGAGCTCCGCCCGCCGGATCGCGTAGGCCCCGCTGATGGGAGCGAGCGCGCGAACCCGCCAGGTCCCGTCGGGGTGGTCCTGCAGAGCGCGCGCCACCGCGAGGGCCGCCGAGGCGCCCTGGGAGTAGCCCGCGACGAGGAGGTCACCGCTGACCCGTTGGCCGGTGCGCGGGAGGAACTGGCGGGTCGCGGTGAGCAGGTCGATCGAGGCGCTGGTCTCCGTGGGGATGTCGAAGTAGGGATGGGGTCCGCTGCCGTAGCCGAGGCCGAGGTAATCGGGGGCGACGGCCAGGTAGCCGGCGCCGGCGGCCTGGGCGGCGGGGGCCACCGAGTACGGGTTCGTCGCGACCGACGGCGCGTCGCCGCGGAAGGCGAGGGTTCCGTGCTCGACCAGGATCGTTCGCAGCGTGGCCGGTGCCCTCCGGGGGACGGCCACGAGGCCGCTCGCCTTGATCGGTCGGCCCTGGGGATCGACCGTCGCATACGTCAGTCGCCACAGATCGATGCCGTATGCCGCGTGGTCCGCCGTGAGGCCCAGCCCGCCGAGGAGGTCACCCACCTGCGCGGCGGTCAGCCGGGTCGTCGGTTCGGCCCACAGGAGCCGGCCGCGCCGGGAGAGGAGCGCCGCATCCGCGGCCCGGCCTGCCGCGAACGATCGGGTGAGCCCGGGCGAGGCGGGGGCGACCGGTGGGATGGTCGCGGCGCCACTCGGGGCGGTGAACGCCGAGGGTGCGGCGGCGGCCGCGACCGCCGGCGCGGCGGCGGCCGCGGGTGAGGCGGCCAGGGGTGACGTGGCCGGGGACGCCGCCGCCGGGGAGGCGACTCCGGCGAGCAGTCCGGCGAGGGCGCCGACCGCGGCGACCGATC
>JBDIAJ010000112.1:0-13289 GCA_039812345.1 Nostocoides sp.
GGCTGTGGCGCAGCTTGGTAGCGCACTTGACTGGGGGTCAAGGGGTCGCAGGTTCAAATCCTGTCAGCCCGACCGAAGATTCACGGGACAACTCTGGACCTCTTGGGCCAGGGTTTCTTCGTTGCCGGAGAAGACGCGCAGGTGGGCGTCAGGACGCGTCCGGGGCCCGTATGCCAGCGCCGTCCGGAGCGTTCATCGACTCGAGTTGGCCGCTCGCCGGTGGAATCGCCGCGAGGGGTATCCGGCCACCTTGGGTGGTGTCCTTCGCTTCCCCTCACGTAGCCGGGTCTCGTCAGCCGGGATGTCCGGGCTCGCCTCGGACACGACCAATCACCCGGTTGCCACACCAACGTCACAGACCCCACCCTGCCCGTTCGTCTGGGACTGCGTGTATCACCCCGGGCCCACGCGCCTCTGTCAGCCCGAGCGCACCGCAGAGGGCGGGCGCCGGACGAGGGGATACACCGATGCACCACACCGCGAAGCGGGCCGTCCTGACCGGCCTGACCACCGCCGCCGCGTTGACGACACTCACCCTGGGGGCCACTGGCGCCTCCGGTTCCACGCACGGCGCCAAGCCCGTCCCGAAGCCGACCGCCGTCGACAGCTCCATCCTCACCAAGGAGGCCGGCGCGCGCGTCACGACTCCCGGCAACGCCCGCGCGGCCCAGGCGACGATCCAGCCGCGGATCGCGGCCTATGTCGCCAAGCATGGGACGCGGTACTCCTTCGGCAGCTACATCGACGCCAAGACGGGCGAATTCGTCCTTCAGACGAACGCCCCTGCCGCCGTGGTCGCCCAGCTCACCGACCTGCGCACGACCCGCGCCGCTGCCGGAGCGCACGTCCGCACCACGCACACCGCCGTGTCCGATCAGTACAGCCGGCGCGATGACACTCCGCCGTTCTATGGCGGCGGCGGCATCTGGTCCAGCGGCAGTGGCACCTGCTCCTCGGGCTACACCGTCACCTACGGCGGCTACAACTACATGATCACCGCCGGCCACTGCTTCCCGGACGGCGCCACCGTCCTCACCGAGTCCGGCGCTCAGAACTACGGCATCGTCTGGGGTCGTCGCCTGCCGACCCTGGGCTCCGGCCCGCGGGACATGGAGATCGTCTACACCAAGTCGTATGCCGCGCGGATCTTCACCGGCGGCGTCACGAGTTCCTCCTCCGCCCAGGTCGTCGGTGCCGGGGACGCGGTCCAGGGCTACACCAACTACTGCCACAGCGGTCGGACCACCGGCGAGAACTGCGGTCACACCGCGACCGACGTCAACGCCCAGGTCTGCACCCAGACCGGCTGCAAGTCGCCGGTCGTCGCCTTCACCGGCGGCGTCCTGTCCCAGCCCGGTGACTCGGGCTCGCCGTTCTATCTCAAGAACACGAGCAACCAGGCCTGGATCCGCGGACACGTCATCGCCGGCGGCTCGGGCGTGTCGTGGGCGGAGAAGTGGAGCAAGGTCGTCGCGGCATACGGCGTGAGCATCGCGACGAGCTGATCAGGCGCGGGAATCGACCGCCGAGGCCATCCGATCGATGATCTCGTTGAGGATCGCGGGGGAGGTGGCGATGTTCAACCGGACATGCCCCTCCCCCCGCGGCCCGAAGGTCGGCCCGGAGTTGAGCCCGACCCTGGCGTGCTCGAGGAAGAAGTCGGCGGGGTCGCGGTCGAGCCCCAGCCCCCGGCAATCCAGCCACATCAGATAGGTCGCCTCGGGCAGACGCACCGACACCCCGGGCAGCCGGCCGGCCACCTGGTCCACGACGAGCCGGCGGTTGGCGTCCAACTCGACCAGGAGCTGCGCCATCCACTCATCGCCCCCGTTCCACGCCGCCGCGTGGGCATAGACCCCGGAGAGGCTCGCGTTGGGCCCGTGCGCCATCGCGGCGAGGTGCCGCGCCGACTTCGGGGCGGCGACGACGACGCCCGCCTTGAGCGCGGCGAGGGAGAACGTCTTGGCCGCCGAGTGGACGGCGAACCCGCGGTCGAGCCCGGGGACGCTGAGGTACGGCGTGAACGGCGGCGAATCGGCATACACCAGAGGGCCGTGGACCTCATCGGAGATGACGTCGACGTCGAACCGGTCGGCGATGTCGGCGACCTGGGCGAGTTCCTCCGCGGTGTGCACGACACCGGTCGGGTTGTGCGGATTGCACAGGAGATAGGCGATCCGCGCGCCCTCGCTGGCCGCCTCGGCGAAGGTCTCCTCCAACTCGAACAGATCGATCCGCCCCTCCTCGGTCATCGGCGAGCGGCGGATCGTCCGGCCGACCAGCTTGGGGAAGGACTCGAACGGCGGATAGACGGGGTCGTTGATGACAACGATGTCCTCCGGCTCGGTGACTCGGAGGATGGCACCGAGGATGCCCATCATGACGTCCGCCGACAGCACCGTCCGGTCGGGCTCGATCGACCAGCCCCAGTGGCGCTGCGCGAACCCCCCGAACGCCTCGACATAGGGCCCCGGGACGGGATAGCCGGTGTCACCCAGCGCGGCGAACTCCGCCAGCGCGGCCGTCACCGGCTCGACGAGGTGACAGTCCATCTCCGCCACCCAGGCGGGGATGACATCAGCTGGAAAGCGCTGCCACTTCGCGCTCGTCCGCCGGCGCAGCTCGTCGAGGGGGACGTCGAAGATCGCGGGCATGAAGGGGAATGTACGCCACTGTCCTCGGTGCGGTTTAGGCTTCCCACCGTGGCGGCAGCGGGGTCCTCGACCGGGTCTTCGGCGCGCACCGACCGGGTGTTCACCATCCCCAACATCCTGTCGATGGCGCGCCTCCTCGGCGTGCCCGTCTTCCTCTGGGCGATCGTGCGCCACCACGACACGCTCGCGCTGATCCTGCTCATGGTCTCGGGGGTGACCGACTATCTCGACGGCAAGATCGCCCGAGCCTTCGACATGCAGTCCCGGCTGGGGGAGGTGCTCGACCCGGTCGCGGACCGCCTCTACATCTTCGCCACGCTGCTCGGCCTCGGGCTGCGGGCGATCGTCCCGTGGTGGGTCATCGGGCTCATCGTCGGACGGGAACTCTTCCTGACGGTCCTGCTGCTGTTCGCGCGGCGGGACGGCCTGCGGGAGTTGCCGGTCAACTTCGTGGGCAAGTCGGCGACCTTCAACCTCCTCTATGCCTTCCCCTGCCTGCTGCTCGCCGACGGGGACGGCACGCTGGCCCGCTGGGCCCGCCCGATCGGGTGGGGATTCGCGTGGTGGGGGATCGCGCTCTACTGGGTCGCCGGACTGATGTATGCCGTGCAGCTGCGCCGCTTCCACATCGCGGTCGCGAGAACGCGCCGATGACCCTCTCGCCGCCGCGCCGTCCCGACGAGTCGATGACGCTGCTCACCTCGATGCTCGACCGTCCCCTCGATCCGGGGTATGCCGCGGCCGCCGAGCGCCGCATCGCCGAGGGTCGGGCGCCGGGCCGGGCCGCACGCACCCCGACCCTCTTCGTCGCCTGTCTCGTCGTCGGGCTCCTGTTGGCCACCGCCGCGTTGACGCTGCGCACCGGTGCCTCCCCGTCGAGCCGGGTTCGAGCCGACCTGGTCAGCCGGATCGAGGATCGCCGGGCCGAGGCCGAGAAGACGGCGACGGCCATCACCACCACCGAGGCGGAGATCACCCGACTCGAACGACACGCCCTCGACCACGTCCAGCAGGGCCAGGTGGCGGACGAGGTGGCCCTCCTGCGGCAGGTCCTCGGCGCGGACGCCGTCCGCGGCCCCGGGCTCGTCGTCACCCTCGACGACGCCCCGGGCGCGGACACGACGGCCTCGGACTCGGGTCAGGGACGAGTCCTCTCCCGCGACATCGTCTTCGTCGTCAACGCTCTGTGGGAGGCCGGTGCCGAGGCCATCGCCGTGAACGGGCAACGCCTCAGCAGCCGGACGGCGATCCGGTTTGCCGGCGATGCCATCCTCGTCAATTTCCGTCCCCTGGTCCCGCCCTACCGCATCCAGGCGATCGGTGACCCGGACACGCTGCCGGCGTCGTTCGCGGCCGGGCCGGGGGCGGCATACGTGAAGTCCCTCGACGACAATTTCAACGTGACGACCCAGGTGGAATCGGCCGGTGACCTCGACCTCCCCGGCGCGACGAGCCTCACCGTGACCCACGCGCACATCGCCAAGGAGGGTTCGTGATCCCGGCACTCGGTCTGGCGCTCGGGGTGCTGATCGGCGTCCTCGTCAAGCCCGACGTCCCGCTCTGGCTGCTGCCCTACCTTCCGATCGCCGTCGTCGCCGCGCTCGACGCCGTCTTCGGGGGGATCCGGGCCGCCCTCGACGGGATCTTCGACGACAAGGTGTTCGTCGTCTCGTTCCTGTCCAATGTCGTCGTCGCCGCCTTCATCGTCTTCCTCGGGGACAAGCTCGGGGTCGGCAGCCAGCTCTCGACCGGAGTCGTCGTGGTCCTCGGCGTGCGGATCTTCTCCAATGTCGCCTCGATCCGCCGGCACCTCTTCAAGGCATGACCGCGCCCCAGCCGAGCGTGACCGGCGCGCGGGCGTGGCGGCGGCTCTACACGATCGCCAAGCCACGACTGACCCGCGGCACCCTGATCGTGACCGCGCTCGCCGTGCTCCTCGGCTTCGCCATCGCCACCCAGGTCCGGGCGACCCGCGCGCAACCCCTGGACACCCTCCGGGAAGACGAACTCGTCCGCGTCCTCGACGACGTGACCCAGAACGGGCAACGCCTCAGTGCCGAGCTCCGCGATCTCGAGCGCACCCGGGACACCCTTCAAGGCGGTGAGACCGACCTCGACGCCGCGGTCGCGGCCGCCCGGGAACGCGCGGACACGCTCGCGATCCTCGCCGGAACGGTGCCGGCGTCGGGCCCCGGGATCCGGATCACGATCACCGACCCCGAGCACAAGATCGGCTCGACGGTGCTGCTCGACACCATTCAGGAGCTGCGGGACGCCGGAGCCGAGGCGATCCAGATCGGCGATGCCCGGATCGTGACGGCGACCTACCTCGGGGACGCCGAGGACGGTGTGCTGGTCAGCGGCCGCCGCGTGGATGCGCCCTACGCGATCCTCGCCATCGGCGATCCGACGACCATGGCTTCAGCCATGGACATCCCCGGAGGGGTCGTGGAGTCCGTCCACCGGCTCGGTGGCGAGGCGAGTGTCGCCAGTCTCGACACTGTCGAGGTGACCGCCGTGGTCACCGCGACCGCGCCGAAGTACGCCCGGCCGAGCCCCTCCACCGCCAGCCCGAGCAAGTAGCAGCCACAGGCCCGCCCGACCCCATTAGGGTGTGTGCCAGACGACGCGAAGGAGAACACCGTGGCCGATTTCGAGTATCCCGACGACCTGCGCTACACCGCCGAGCACGAGTGGTTGCGGACGGGCGCGGACGGCACCGTCCGGGTCGGCATCACGGCATACGCCCAGGACGCCCTCGGTGACGTCGTGTTCGTCTCGCTGCCCGCGGTCGGCGACCGGATCGCCGCCGGAGACGCCTGCGGCGAGATCGAGTCGACGAAGTCCGTCAGCGACCTCTATTGCCCGCTCGGTGGCGAGGTGAGCGCGGTCAATGCGGCCCTCGACGGTGCCCCCGAACTGCTCAACTCGGACCCATATGGCGAGGGCTGGTGTTTCGAACTCACCCTCGACGACCCGGCCGATGTCGAGTCCCTGCTCGACGCGGCCGCATACCGCGACCACCTCGGCTGATTCACGTATGCCGCACCCCCACCGGTGCGCGATCCAGGAGACTTCATGAGCGACCACGAGCAGGTTCCGGCCGCGGGCGAGGACGATTCCGCGTCGGGCTATCCCGCGTTCCGTCCCGACGCGTCCACCCAGCGGATCACCCCCCAGGGCGCCGAGCCGTCGGAGTGGATGGACTACGACGTCGGCCTGAGCCGGGAGGATCTCGGGCTGATCGAGGCCCTGCTGCCCGGCACGGCGCTGCTGATCGTCCAGCGCGGAGCCAACACCGGGGCCCGATTCCTGCTCGACAACGCCGTCGTCACCGCAGGGCGCGGGCCGGACAGCGACATCTTCCTCGATGACGTGACCGTCTCCCGCAAGCATGCGGTCTTCGCGCGCGAGGGTGACCGGTTCAGCGTTCGCGACGTCGGGTCGCTCAACGGGACCTACGTCAACCGGGAGCGGATCGACGCCGGCCTCCTCAACAACCGGGACGAGGTCCAGATCGGCAAGTTCCGGCTCGTCTTCCACCAGGCGAAGGGCTGATCGCCGCGTCGTGAGCCGTTCTCGATCCGATTCCCTCAGCATCGGGGCCGTTCTCGCCCTGATGCAGGAGGACTTCCCCGACGTCACCCTGTCGAAGATCCGGTTCCTCGAGTCAGAGGGCCTGCTCACGCCCGAGCGCACCGCGTCCGGCTACCGGAAGTTCCGGACGGCGGACGTCGAGCGACTGCGCTACATCCTCCAGGCGCAGCGCGACCGGTTCTGGCCGCTCAAGGTGATCCGCGAGGCCCTCGACGCGCACGACCGTGGCATCCCGGTCGAGGATCCGTCGGGCGGGGCCGGCCGGCCACATGTCCCACCCGCCGACGCTGACCCGGACATCCCCCCGGTGTCCGGGCTGCGCCCACCCGCGGGACCGCCGACGATGCCCCGCCTGACGGCGGCGGAACTCGCCGAGGCGGCCGGGGCGAGCCCGCGTCTCGTCGCCGATCTGAGTGACTTCGGCCTGCTGCGCGCGGATGCCGACGGGCTGTTCACGGGAGAGTCGTCCCGGATCACCGCCGCCGCCCGTCGCCTGTCCGACTTCGGAATCGAGCCCCGGCACCTGCGCCCGTTCCGTGTCGCCGCCGAGCGCGAGGTCGGCCTCATCGACTATGCGGCGGCCTCGGCCGCGCGCCCCGAGCCCGCCGAGGTCGCGCAGGCCGCCCTCGCGCTGCACACCGCCCTGGTCAAGGACGAGCTGGTCCGCCACCGCTGAGTCGGTCGTCCACGGGCGGGCGGACGCCTCCGGGGTACCGTTGAGGAGTGAAGCCACTCGATGTGCTCGGTGTCCGGGTCGAGATGCCCACCAATCAGCCGATCGTCCTCCTGCGCGAACGGGACGGGTCGCGGCACCTGCCCATCTGGATCGGCGCCGCCGAGGCGACGGCGATCGCCTATGCCCAGCAGGGCGTGACCCCGCCGCGCCCCCTGACGCACGATCTGCTGGTCAATGTCGTGCTCGCCCTCGGACACCGCATCGAGCGGGTGCGGATCGATCGGCTCACGAACGGCATCTTCCACGCGACGCTGGTGCTGTCGGGCGGTGTGGAGGTCGATTCGCGCTCCTCCGACGCCATCGCGCTCGCCATTCGCGTCGGCGCCGACGTCGTGGCCCCCGAGGACCTGCTCGAGAGCGCGGGAATCGTCATCGCCGAGGACGCCGACGTCGAGGTGGAGCGGTTCAAGGAGTTCCTCGATCACGTCTCACCCGAGGACTTCGAGCAGCATCCGGAGTCCGAACACTAACCGTCAACTTGAAGTTGATGTGACGAATGTGACAGCTGTGACGCGACACGCCGAAAGGGACAGTTGAGCTTGGTCGTTGACGCGGGTCCCGTCGCGGCCTACCGTCGGAATCACATACCGGTCATTTCCTTGGAGGCATCGTGAGCACACCGACATTCGGGTCGGATGGCGCGGTGATCGTGCACGCGACGCAGGATGTGTTGTTCGATGACCTCGAGAACGCGTACGAGGACGTCGGGTACCGCGGAGTGACCGCCTGCAAGGCGGCCGGGATCACCTATCGCCAGCTCGACTACTGGGCCCGCACCGGTCTGGTCGAGCCATCGGTCCGCACGGCGAAGGGCTCGGGCTCCCAACGGCTCTACGGCTTCCGCGACATCCTCGTGCTCAAGGTCGTCAAGCGCCTGCTCGACACCGGCGTGTCGCTGCACCAGATCCGGCTCGCGATCGAGCACCTGCGGGAGCGGGGGGTTCACGACCTCGCCCAGGTCACGCTGCTCAGCGACGGCGCGTCCGTCTTCGAGTGCACGTCACCGGATGAGATGTTCGACCTGCTCCAGGGCGGTCAGGGCGTGTTCGGGATCGCGCTCGGAAAGGTGTGGCAGGAGGTCGAGGGCTCCCTCGCCGAACTGCCCAGCGAGACCTATGACACCCTTCCGCTGCACCCCGGGGACGAACTCGGCGCCCGCCGGGCGGCGCGCGTCGGCTGAGCGGCCACGCCCACCGGCCGCGTCGCGGGCATCGGCAACCCGGTCATTGGTAGGTTGGCCGGGCTGACCCCCTTGGTCGTCGAGGAGCCCGAACGTGACCACGCCCCTGCCTGACTTCGTCGCTCGTCATATCGGTCCCGGAGACGGTGACATCGCCGCCATGCTCGACCTCGTCGGTCACGCCAGCCTCGACGCGCTGACCGACGCGGCCATCCCGGAGTCGATCCGCTCCGGTGAGGTTCTCGCGATCGATGCGGCGACGTCCGAGTCGGCCGTGATCGCCCAGCTGCGGGAACTGGCCGCGCGCAACCGGGTGGCGACCAGCATGATCGGCCAGGGCTACTACGGCACCGTCACGCCGGCGGTCATTCAACGCAATGTCCTCGAGAACCCGGCCTGGTACACCGCGTACACCCCGTACCAGCCGGAGATCTCCCAGGGCCGGCTCGAGGCCCTCGTCAACTTCCAGACGATGATCACCGACCTCACCGGTCTCGACATCGCCGGAGCATCGCTGCTCGACGAGGCGACCGCGGCCGCCGAGGCGATGACCCTGATGCACCGCTCGACCCGGGCGCGCCCGGACGCGGTGCTGCTGGTCGACACGCGGGTCTTCGCCCAGACGCTGGCGGTGCTGCACACGCGGGCGGAGGCGATCGGCATACGACTCGTCGTCGCCGACCTCGGCGAGGTGGCCACGGTGGAGGACCTGCGGCAGATCGCCGGGGGAGCGGCCGTCTTCGGGGTCCTGGTGCAATATCCCGACGCCTGGGGCACCGTCCGGGCGTATGCCGACCTGGTCGCCGCCGCGCACGAGGCCGGCGCGCTCGTCACCGCCGCCTGCGACCTGCTCGCCCTGACCCTGCTGACGCCGCCCGGGCAGTGGGGCGCCGACATCGCCGTGGGCTCCGCGCAGCGGTTCGGCGTGCCGATGATGTTCGGCGGGCCGCACGCCGGCTTCATGAGCGTGCGCAAGGGGCTCGAGCGGACCATGCCCGGACGGCTGGTCGGGGTGTCGGTCGACGCGGCCGGCTACCCGGCATACCGGCTCGCGCTGCAGACCCGCGAGCAGCACATCCGGCGGGAGAAGGCGACCTCGAACATCTGCACCGCCCAGGTGCTCCTCGCCGTCATGGCCTCGATGTATGCCGTCTACCACGGCCCGCTTCGGCTGCGCGAGATCGCCCGGGCCGTCAACGGTCGGGCCGTCCTGATCGCCCACTCCCTGAGCAGCGCCGGATTCGAGATCGCCGGTGGCGGGGCCTTCTTCGACACCGTGACGATCGCCGTTCCGGGGCGGGCCGACGAGTTCGTCGGGTCGGCCCTCGATCGGGGCATCAACATCTGGCGAGTCGATGCCGACCACGTGGCCGTCAGCGTCGATGAGACCACGACCTCGGCGGACGTCGTCGCCCTCCTGGACGCCTTCGGGGCGGCGCCGCCCGAGGGCGGCTGGTTCGCCATGATGGGGCTGCCGAGCGGGTTGCAGCGGGCCGACGGGCCTGACGGCCGGCCCGACTTCCTCACCCACCCCGTGTTCCACGCTCACCACTCCGAGACGGCCATGCTGCGCTACCTGCGCAGCCTCGCCGACAAGGACTTCGCCCTCGACCGGGGCATGATCCCGCTCGGCTCGTGCACGATGAAACTCAACGCGACGACCGAGATGGCCGCGGTCACCTGGCCCGAGTTCGCCGCCATCCACCCCTTCGCCCCGGCCGTACAGACCGAGGGCTACCGCGAGCTGATCGCCGAGCTGGAGGAGTGGCTGTGCGCGATCACCGGCTATGACGCGGTCTCGATCCAGCCCAATGCCGGCTCGCAGGGCGAGTTCGCCGGCCTCCTGGCCATTCGCGCCTACCACCGCGCCAACGGCCAGGACCACCGGACCGTATGCCTGATCCCGCAGAGCGCGCACGGCACCAATGCCGCGAGCGCCGTCATGGCCGGCATGAAGGTCGTCGTCGTCGCCACCGGCCCCGGCGGCGACATCGATCTGGGGGACCTCGCGGACAAGGTCGCCCAGCACGGCGAGAACCTCGCCGCGATCATGGTGACCTACCCGTCGACCCACGGGGTGTACGAGGACACCATGACCGCGCTGTGCGGCCTCGTCCACGACGCCGGCGGCCAGGTCTATGTCGACGGCGCCAACCTCAACGCCCTGGTCGGGCTGGCCCAGCCCGGGAGATTCGGCTCCGACGTCTCCCATCTGAACCTGCACAAGACGTTCTGCATCCCGCACGGAGGGGGCGGCCCCGGTGTCGGCCCGATCGGGGTCCGCGCCCACCTGGCCCCGTTCCTGCCCCGCAGCGGCCAGCCCGGACGCGAGGGTGCGCCCGTGTCGGCGGCACCCTTCGGATCCGCGGGGATCCTCGCCATCTCGTGGGCCTACATCCGGCTCATGGGCGGCGCCGGCCTGACCCGGGCGACCCAGGTGGCCGTCCTCAACGCCAACTACATCGCCGCCCGGTTGCGGGCGCACTACCCGGTCCTCTACACCGGCCGGGCCGGGCTCGTCGCCCACGAATGCATCCTCGATGTCCGTCCGCTCACCAAGAGCAGCGGCGTGACCGTGGACGACATCGCCAAGCGGCTCATCGACTACGGCTTCCACGCCCCGACGATGTCGTTCCCCGTGGCGGGCACGCTCATGGTCGAGCCCACGGAGAGCGAGGACCTCGGGGAACTCGATCGGTTCTGCGACGCGATGATCGCCATCCGACGGGAGATCCAGGACGTCGTCGACGGCGCGGTCGCGATCGGCGACAGCGTCCTGCGGCACGCGCCCCACACCGCCCAGACGCTGGCCGGGGAGTGGGACCACCCCTACGACCGCGTCACCGCCTGCTTCCCCCAGGGACTGCACGCCGCGAAGTACTGGCCGCCGGTGGCCCGCATCGACGGCGCGTATGGCGATCGCCACCTCGTGTGCTCGTGCCCGCCTCCGGAGGCGTTCGAGTAGGCCTGCTCACGCGCCGTCACGCGGGCAGGGCCGCGCGGACGCGCGAACCGTGCGGTGACTTGACGACCTCGAGCCGGGCCGGGATGCGATCACGCAGATCACCCAGGTGACTGACCACGCCGACCGCGCGCCGGCCGTCGCGCAGGCCGTCGAGCACCGACATGACGTGCTCGAGGCTCTCCTCGTCGAGGGCACCGAAGCCCTCGTCGACGAACAACGTCTGGATCTCCTGGCCGCCGCTGGTCTCGCGGATCGCGTCGGCGAGCCCGAGTGCCAGGGCGAGCGAGGCCATGAAGGACTCGCCCCCCGACAGGCTCGCCGGCTGTCGCGGCATACCGGTCCACTCGTCCTGGACGATCAGTCCCAGACCGCTGCGCGCCCCACGCGCGGCGCGCCCGGGGTCGTGGGCGAGGCGGAAGCGTCCCTGGTCCATCAGGGCGAGTCGCTCGTTGGCGAGCGCGACGACACGCTCCAGCCGGGCCGCGAGCACGAACGCCGACAAGCGCATCCGGCGGATGTTGTTGGGGCTGGTCCCGGCGACGAGGTCGGCGAGTTCACCGAGTTCGGCGTGCCGGGTCTGCAGGTCCTCCGCGCGTCCGGCGCATTCGACGACCCGGGTCAGGGTGCTGGCGAGCTCGGTGTGCAGGCGGCTCGTCTCGACCTGAGCCCGGGCGGCGAGGAGGTGGGCGGATCGGGCCGCCTCGTGGCCGGCACGCGCGGTGGCGACGTCGACGGGGTCGGATTCGGCGAGGGCGGCGATGACCTGGGGATCGGCGAGGGTCGCCTGCGCGACCGCGAGTGCGTCGTCGTGTCTGCGAACGATCAGATCGAGCCGCTCCCGCTCGGCGTCCGGGATGAGGGCCGCCTCGAGGGCCGGCTGGTCCGCGAAACCCGAATCGACCAGCGCGGCGGCGACGGCGTGCTCGGCGACCTGCGCCCCGCGAACCGCCTCCGCCAGGCGTTCGCCGACCGCGATCGCGTCCCCCGCCGCTCGGGCGACCCGCGTATGCCGAGCCGCGGCGCCATCGAGCCCGGCGCGGGCCTCGGTCATGGCGCGGGCCCGCTGGGCGACCGTCATCGCCGGTGCCGATTCGGGTGTCCACATGATCACCGACGACAGCTCGGCCGCCGGAGCACCCGTGGCGGACGCCCCGCCGCCGAGGTGCGTCGGGACGCACGGGCAGACCCGGTCATGGTCGTGGACCCGGGCGACAGCCGAGCGAATCCGGCCCGACCAACGGCCGGCGAGGTCCGCGGCCATCGCGCTCGCCGCCGCCACCTCCGTGCGGAGGCGGATGACCCGCTCCTGCTCGGCGGACAGGGCGCACCGGTGCGCGTCGAGCTCGGCCCGGCAGGCGGGCAGCGCGTCGGCGGCCGCGGTGCTCGCGGCCCGGGCCTGCGTCGCGTCGTCGACCAACGCGGCGAGGGCAGCGGCGCTCGTGTCGGGGGCCACGCCCAGGTCGTCGAGCGCCCGGGAGAACTCCGTGGCCAGGGACTCGGCCCGCTCCGAGCACCGAGCGACCTCCTCGCGGGCCAGTCCCAGGGCCCGGCTGCCGGCCTCGACCGTGGCGGTCGCCGCAGCCAGCTCCTCGGGACTCCAGTCGCCGCGGCCCCGCTGGGGCCGCGGATGCTCGACGCCGCCGCACACTGGGCAGGGATCCCCGGCTCGCAGATGGCCCGCGAGTTCGGCGGCGAGGTCGGTGAGCCGGGCCTGCTCGAGGGCGTTGCGGCGTTCGCGCGCGTCGACCCAGGTGGCCTGGCGCTCTCGCGCGGCCAGCTCGGCCCGGCCCCGTGCGACGGCCGCGTCCGCGGCACCGATGCAGAGCCGATGGGCCAGCCCGGCCCGGGCGAGCCGCGCGTCCCAGTGCGCGACGGTCCCGGCCACGGATTCCAGGCCCGCGAGTCGGGCGGACTCGCGGTCGGTTCGGGCCCGTAGCAGGGCCACGTCCGCCTCGGCCGCGCGCAGGTCCGCGTCGAGCGTCTCGACGCGGCGGGCGTGACGGTCGAGCTCCCCGCTCGTCGCCGTGGCGTCGTCGAGCGAGCGGCTCGCCTCCGCGAGGAAGGCGCCGGCGGCGGTGAGGCCCGCGGCCAGTGCGCCGAGCCCGGCGCCGTCGCGCTCGGCCACCGGGTCGGGCGCGCCGGCGCCGCGGGCGGTCC
>JBDIAJ010000113.1:0-13239 GCA_039812345.1 Nostocoides sp.
GAGCGCGACCGCCGCTCGTCGTGGTGCCGATGCCGAGCGCGGCCCGGGCGGTGCGGGAGCGCGGCGACGCTCCGGTCGCCGATCTCGCCCGGGTCGCGGCCGCCGCCGCGGGGCTTCCCGTGGCGGTGATCCTGCGCGTGCGCGGCCGGCTCGCCGACCAGGCCGGGCTCACCGCGCGCGCCCGCGCGGCCAATGTCACGGGCGCGATGTCGGTCGGGTCCGGTGGCGTCCGGGTCGGGGGTTTCGATCGCCTCGGGTCCGGCTGGCGGGCCCTGCTGTGCGACGACGTCTGCACGACCGGGGCGACGCTCGTCGAGGGCGCGCGGGCCGTTCGAGCCGCGGGGGGCGAGGTCGTCGGCGCCGCCGTGCTCGCCGCGACACCGAGGACGCCGCGGCGTGGGCGGTGAGACCAACGAGATGCCCGGATCGACGAAAGCCGCCCGGGGAAAGGTATAGCGTTTCGACATGGGACCTTCGACCGCGGATCCGACGGCGTGGAGGAGGTGGTGGATGCAGCAGCGCCCGTGAACTCGCACCGTTTCGCCGCGTTACCACCCGTCTTCGAAGGAGAACTCCATGGACCTTGTCGTCACCGGTCGTCACATCCAACTCAGCGATCGCTTCCGCGCGCACGTCGCGGATCGGATGGGGAAGGTCGAGCAACTCGCTCCCCGCACCCTGCGGGTGGATGTCCTGGTGACTCATGAACCCAATCCCCGGCAGTCGAAGGCCTGCGAGCGGGTCGAGGTGACCTGCCACGCGCGTGGACCGGTCATCCGGGCCGAGGCCAGCCACGACGACAAGTACGCCGCCTTCGAGATGGCCATGGACAAGCTGAGTGAGCGGCTCCGCCGCGCCGGCGACAAGCGCCGCGTCAGCCGTGGCCGACGCACCCCGGAGTCGGTCGCGGCCGCGACGAGCCGGATCACCCCGCCCGCGGACGCCGCCCCGGAGGGCACGAGCGAGGCGCCCGCGCCGGAACGCGACCTCTTCGGCGCGGTCGGCGACTCCCCGATCGAGGTGCGCGAGAAGGTGCACAGCAGCGCCCCGATGACGCTGGGCGACGCTCTCCGCGAGATGGAACTGGTCGGCCATGACTTCTTCCTCTTCGTCGACTCCGACACCGGGCAGCCGAGCGTCGTCTATCGTCGGCGCGGCTGGAACTACGGCGTCATCCACCTCGACGTCGCCGCCGACACCGTCGATTCCGCTGCGTCTTAGCCGTCCGGCGGCGCGCCGGATCGCCCTCGCCGCGCAGGGCTTCGCCCGGCCCCGACCGGGCGCTGCGCCGACGATGCGGGACGTGCAGCGGGTCATCGACACCGTCGGCGTCGTCCAGATCGACAGCGTCAACGTCGTCTGCCGCAGCCAGTACCTGCCGTTCTTCTCACGCCTCGGCCCCTACGACCCCGCCCTCCTGGATCGGGCGCGGGACCGCGGGCCGCGGCGGCTCGTCGAGTACTGGGCGCACGAGGCGAGCCTGGTCCCCCCGGCGACCTGGCCGCTGCTCGATTTCCGGATGCGCCGCGCCCAGGCGGAGGCGTGGGGCGGCATGCAACGGGTCGCCCGCGACCAGCCCGACCTCGTCGCCGCCGTGCGCGCCGAGGTCGAGGCGCACGGCCCGATGACCTCCCGGGAGGTCGAGGCGGCCCTCGAACACGACGCGCCGCGCGACCGCGAGCACTGGGGCTGGAACTGGTCGCTGGTCAAGCACGCGCTCGAGCACCTCTTCTGGGCGGGCGAGATCGGCTCGGCGGGTCGGACCGCCCAGTTCGAGCGCCGGTATGCCGCCCTCGCCCGCGTCCTGCCCGGGAGTGTCCACGCCATCGCCCTCGACCAGGCCGACCGGCCGACCGAGGAGGAGGCGATGCTCCGGCTCGTCGAGATCGCGGCCCGGGCCCACGGGGTCGCGACCGCGCAGTGCCTGCGGGACTACTTCCGCCTCCCGCCGGCCGCGACGGCGCGAGCCGTGGACTCCCTCGTCGCGCGGGGGGCGCTCGTGCCGGTGACGGTCGACGGATGGAGGCGATCGGCATACGTCCACCGCGAGGCGAGGCGGCCCCGGCGGGTCGAGGCGCGGGCCCTGCTCAGCCCGTTCGACTCCCTGGTGTGGACCCGGGATCGGGTCGCCGCCCTGTTCGGCTTCGACTACCGCCTGGAGATCTACGTCCCGGCGCCGAAGCGCGTGCACGGCTACTACGTGCTGCCGTTCCTCCTCGGCGAGGACCTCGTCGGCCGGGTCGACCTCAAGGCGGACCGGGCCGCCCGCGTCCTGCGCGTCCAGCGCCTGACCTGGGAGCCCGGCCGCGGCGGGCCGACCGACGCCGCCCACCTCGACGCCGAGCTCGACCTCCTCGCCACCTTCCTCCGACTCGGCTGACCCGACGTTCCGGCTCAGGCCAACAGCTCCCAATGGAGGGCCGGCCCCACGCTCCCGTCGGGCGCCGTCGCGGCGCCCTCCCGCCCCCAGACCGTGAAGCCCAACCGATCGAGCGTCCGGTTGCTCGCGTGGTTGTCCTCCGCGGTGACGGCCATCAGCCGCCGGATCCCGAGTCCCGTCACCCCCGACAGGTCGCCGGGTTCGGGCGCGGTGAACGTATGCCGCAACGCCGCCCGCGCCGCCGCCTGACCGACCCCCCGTCCGCGCGCGCTCGGGAACACCATGTAGCCAAGTTCCGCCTCGCCCCCCGGCTCGAGCACGCCGTCGTGCGTGAACACGACGAGGTCGCCGAGCGCCCGGTCGGTGGCCTCGTCGGCGATGCACCAGGACACGCCCGCGCCACGAGCCTGGTGCAGTCGGCGCCGCGCGAGCCAGCCCCCGAACGTCGCGGGCGACGGGATCCCCGCGTCCGGCACGAAGTGACTCGGATGCCGGGGCTCCTCCACCGAGTCGGCGTCCTCGTCCCGCCACGCCCGCAGTCGTATGCCGATCCCCGCCACCTCGGGCGGGTCGAACCAGGGCGTTCGCGGCGCCAGCGGCGAACCGATGTCGATCGACCCCTGCCACTCGTCGGCGATCTCTCCGGTGCGAAAGGTCGCGCACCCCGGCTGGACGACGTCGAACCGGAAGCCCGCCGCGCGCGCCACCGCCCACGAGGCGAAGTTGCCGCCGAAGGCGGTCCAGGTGATCCGGGTGCCCGCCTGCGTGTCGAACCACCAGCGCACCACGAGCCGCAGCGCGCCCGACATCAGATGCCGGTCGCGACCCTCCGGGCA
Organism: Nostocoides sp.; assembly: GCA_039812345.1. Classification (GTDB taxonomy): domain Bacteria; phylum Actinomycetota; class Actinomycetes; order Actinomycetales; family Dermatophilaceae; genus Nostocoides_A. Next base: position 3,217 of record JBDIAJ010000113.1, read on the forward strand.
CAGGCCATACCCGACCGCCGCCAGGCTCCCGCCGCGGCGCCGCAGGTCGATCGTCCCGAGATAGCGGCCGTCCGGGTCGTCGGCCGCACACACCGCCCAGTGCGGCTCGACCGGATCGGCGTTCCACTGCCGCTCGATCCGGTCGAGGAAGTCGCGGGCCTGAGGCTCGGCATACGGGCTCGGGATGGTCGTCCAGCGCAGCGACTCGGGATCGACGGACTGCTCGACGATCCCGTCGGTGTCGTCGAGACGGTGCGCGCGCAGCCGCACGACACCGTCGGTGAGTTCGGGCACACACTCGGGAAACGGCATACGGTCATCCTGGCGAAGGCCCGGCCGCCGGTCGACCCGATTCCGGAACCGGTCGCCTCGTGAACGCGTTGGGCCGAGGTGGACCCTCGATTACCCTTAGCGGGTCCCGGTAACAATCCCTCAGGAGTTCGCGTGCCCCCCAAGTTCGTCGAGAGGCTGCTGCGCGCCGGCGAAGGCCGCACGCTCAAGCGGTTGGAGAACATCGCCGCGCAGGTCAACGCCATCGAAGACGACTTCGAGAAGCTCACCGACGCCGAACTGCGGGCCGAGACGGACAAGTTCAAGGAACGGCTCGCGGCGGGGGAGACCCTCGATGACCTGCTGCCCGAGGCGTTCGCGGCGGTCCGCGAGGCGAGCAAGCGCACCCTCGGCAAACGGCACTTCGACGTCCAGCTCATGGGCGGCGCGGCCCTCCACATGGGCAACGTCGCCGAGATGAAGACCGGGGAGGGCAAGACCCTCGTCGCGACCCTCCCGTCCTACCTCAACGCCCTCACCGGCAAGGGCGTCCACGTCGTCACCGTCAACGACTATCTCGCGAGCTACCAGTCCGAACTCATGGGCCGGGTCCACCGCGCGCTCGGCCTCGAGACCGGGTGCATCCTCTCCTCGATGACCCCCGAGGAGCGCCGGGTCGAGTACGCCAAGGACATCACCTACGGCACCAACAACGAGTTCGGCTTCGACTACCTCCGCGACAACATGGCCTGGTCCACCGACGAACTCGTCCAGCGCGGCTACCACTTCGCCATCGTCGACGAGGTCGACTCGATCCTCATCGACGAGGCCCGGACCCCGCTGATCATCTCCGGCCCCGCCGACCAGCCGACCAAGTGGTACACCGAGTTCGCCAAGATGGTCACCCGCCTGCACCGCGGCGAGTTCGAGTCCGGCCGCGGCGACTACGAGGTCGACGAGAAGAAGAAGACTGTCGGCGTGCTCGAGTCCGGCATCGAGAAGGTCGAGGATTACCTCGGGATCGACAACCTCTACGAGTCGGTCAACACGCCGCTGATCGGCTACCTCAACAACGCGATCAAGGCCAAGGAACTCTTCCACCGCGACAAGGACTACGTCGTCATGAACGGCGAGATCCTCATCGTCGACGAGCACACCGGCCGCATCCTCGCCGGGCGTCGCTACAACGACGGCATGCACCAGGCCATCGAGGCCAAAGAGGCCGTGGAGATCAAGAACGAGAACCAGACCCTCGCGACCATCACCCTCCAGAACTACTTCCGGATGTACGACAAGCTCTCGGGGATGACCGGCACGGCCCAGACCGAGGCCGCCGAACTCCACTCGATCTATCAGCTCGGGGTCATCCCGATCCCGACCAACATGCCGATGATCCGCGCCGACCAGGCCGACCTCGTCTATCGGACCGAGGAGGCGAAGTATGCCGCCGTGGTCGAGGACATCGCCACCCGCCACGAGAAGGGGCAGCCGATCCTCGTCGGCACCGTCTCGGTCGAGAAGAGCGAGTACCTCTCGGACCAGTTGAAGTCGCGCGGCATCCCCCACCAGGTGCTCAACGCCAAGCAGCACGAGCGCGAGGCGACGATCGTCGCCGAGGCTGGGCGCCGGGGCGCCGTCACGGTCGCCACCAACATGGCCGGACGTGGCACCGACATCATGCTCGGGGGCAACCCCGAGTTCATGGCGGTCGCCCGGCTCAAGGCCCGCGGCCTCGATCCCGAGGAGACCCCCGAGGAGTATGAGGCGGCCTGGGACGCGACGCTCGCCGAGGCCGAGCATGCGGTCGCCGCCGAGCACGACGAGGTGACCTCGTTGGGCGGTCTCTATGTCCTCGGCACCGAACGCCACGAGTCCCGCCGCATCGACAACCAGTTGCGCGGCCGGTCCGGGCGTCAGGGCGACCCGGGGGAGTCCCGGTTCTATCTGTCCCTCCAGGACAACCTCATGCGGCTGTTCAACGCGGGCTTCGTCGACCGGGTCATGCAGTCGGCCCGGATCGACGACGACACCCCGATCGAGGGCAAGCTGCTGTCGCGCTCGATCGAGAGCGCCCAGAGCCAGATCGAGGGTCAGAACTACGAGATCCGCAAGAACGTCCTCAAGTACGACGACGTCCTCAACCGGCAGCGGCAGGTCGTCTATGAGGAGCGCCGCCTGGTCCTCGAGGGAGAGGACCTCGAGGAGCAGATCCGCAACTTCATGACCGATGTCGTCGGGGGCTATGTCGACGCCGAGACCGGTGAGGGGTTCGCCGAGAACTGGGACGTCGACCGTCTGTGGACCGCGTTGAAGGCGCTGTACCCGGTCGGGGTGTCCTGGGACCAGGTCGAGGACGCCGCCGGCGGACCCTCGCGCGTGACCACCGAGTCCCTCCGGGAGGAACTCGTCTCCGACGTGCACCACGCGTATGACGATCGTGAGCAGGCGCTCACGCCCGGGGTCGCCCGCGAACTCGAACGCCGCGTCGTCCTCTCCGTGCTCGACCGCAAGTGGCGCGAACACCTCTACGAGATGGACTACCTCAAGGAGGGCATCGGGCTGCGGGCGATGGCCCAGCGCGACCCGCTCGTGGAGTACCAGCGGGAGGGCTATCAGCTCTTCGAGGCGATGAACGAGGCGATCAAGGAGGAGACCGTCCGCTTCCTCTTCAACACCGAGGTCCAGGTCGCCGCGCCCGAGCCGCCCCCGCTGCAGCCGGTGGCGATCGGCGAGATGCTCCGCGGACTCGACGGCGGACCGAGTCAGCCGGCCGACGCCCTCGAGGACGCGGTGCTCGCTCCGGCAGCGGCCGCTCCGGCTGCGGTCGCCGCGGCCGCGGCTCCGCCGGCGGCCGCCCCGGTGCCGACGGACGCGGCGCCGCATGTCACGGCCAAGGGGCTCGAGGACCGGCCGGCACGAACTCAACTGCACTACTCGGCGCCGACGGAGGACGGTGGCGTCGAGGAGCGGGACGAGTCGGCGATGCTGGCCCCGCTGACCGCCGACCAACTGGCGATGGCCAAACGCAACGAACCCTGCCCGTGCCTGTCGGGGAAGAAGTACAAGATGTGCCACGGGAAGGGAAAGTAGCCCGGGACGGTTCCCGACTCACCGACGTCGGCCGTCAGGCGATCTGGAGGGTGGCGACCCGCCAGGTGGAGTCGAACGCGACGAGTTCGAGCGCCATCGCTCGCACCCGTGGCCCGTCCTGGAGCACCACGGCGATCTCGGCACTCTCGAGCCGCGTTCGGCAACAGCGCAGGCGCAGCACCGCCAGTCGACGTGTCGCGGGCCGAGCACCCGGTCGTGACCCGTGGGTCGCGGCGTCCGCCCGACGGATCGCGGCGCCGTAACGCCGCGCGACCGCGAGGTAGACGGACGGCGTCGTCAGGCGGACGACGCCGGCCGGCGGTCGTTGCCCGGCCATGACCTCGATCAGCGCCTGCGCGACCCCACGCGCCCACACGGCGGGATCGGGCAGCGACCCGCCCGCGCGGGGCGGCGCCGGATCGGAGTCGGACCGGAAGTCGAGCGCCAGCCCGTCCTGGACGCACAACGGTCGCAGCGCGGGGGCGGGGCGCTCCCCGGGAGCCAGCGCGGGGGGCCGGTGTGTCGGGATGGGGAGCACGCGGATCGGCGGCGTCACCGGGACCCCGCCGTGGGTGCGTGCAGGACCTGACCGGGCAGCAGCAGGTCCGGATCCGCGCCGATGACGTGGCGATTGGCGGCATACCACCGCGGCCAGGCCCGCGCGACCTCGTCGAGGTCCGCGTCCGGACCGAGGGCTCGGGCGACGAGGTCCCACAGGCAATCGCCCCGGCGCACCGTGATCGACGTCGTGAGTTGGCTGTGATCGCGCGAGGCGCCGCCGACCAGGCGGATCTGCGGAGTCGTGGCGGAGTCACTCGCCCGCTCGGGGGTCGGATGCCACCCCGGGTCCGGGGCCGTGGCCCCGGTCTGCCCGGCCGCGTCGTTCCAGGTGCTCGGACCGCCTGTCGGGGCCGCCGCCGTGATCGTCGGATTCGCCGAGGCGTGACTCGCCGGGGCCGCGGCGAGGCCGACGAGGGTGGTCGCGACATAGGAGACGAGTCGCCGGGATGCCCGCCGGGGCTCCCGCCACAGGCCCGCCTGGTGGCGGCGCCAGGTGCGGACCGTCTCGACGGCGACCCCGAGAAGGAAGCATCCCCCCACCGCGGCCGCCGCGGCCAGCGCGAGGTGGGAGAGGAGCGACGCCGCATCGGGGCCTGATCCCGCGGCGATCGCCCGCGACGCGACCTGGAGCGCGCTCAACAGCAGGATGGCGGCGGCGACGCACAGGCCGGCGAGAACGGCGACGAGTCTGGACCTCATCATTCACCCCCGAATCTCAAGAACTTCCCGGAAACCTTCGTTTGCCTGAGTTTACCTGCGATGGACACCGAGTCAAGGGCGTGGCGGTGGGAACCTCCCTACGCTGACCCCATGTCGTGGGAGCAGCGCTGGATCCGCCTCTTCGCCGACCTCGAACTCGCCTTCGAGGCGCAGGAACGACGACTGCGCGACAGCGAAGTCGCCGACCGGACCCGGCGGGAGCGGGCGACGATCCCGCTGGTGGCCCGCCTGAGCGCCCATCGGGGGGCGCCGATCGAGCTGCGGGTGCTCGGCGCGCTGCGGATCGAGGGGACCGTCGTCGACGTCGGCACCGACTGGCTGGCCGTGGCGGCGGGGGCCGCGCGGGCCTTCGTCATCCCGAGCGCCGCCCTGGTCTCGGTCGGCGGGCTGACTCGACGCACCGAGTTCACGACGAAGGCCCGCGGCTTCGGCCTCGGCTTCGCCCTCCGCGAGATCAGCCGAGATCGCGCGCCGGCGACCGTCACCGACGTGCTCGGCACCGCCTACGAGGGGACGATCGACTCTGTCGGAAAGGACTTCCTCGACCTGGCGGAGCACCCGATCGACGAGGCCCGACGCACGCCCAACGTCCGCGGCGTCCGGACGATCTCGTTCACCGGGCTCGCCTGCGTCCAGACGGGTTGATCCGGCCCGTCACTCGTCGCCGGGGCCCCCGAGGGGGTGGGCGGCGACGAACGTGCGCGTCTCGGCATACATGCGCTGGATGTAGTCCTCGAGCGCGCTCGACTCCACCCGCCACTGGCCACGGCCGCCCACTTTGATCGCCGGCAGATCGCCGGATCGGACCAGGGCATAGGCCTGAGCAGCGGAGATGTCGAGAATCTCGGCGACCTCGGCAAGTTGGATGAAGCGCTTCGCCATGCCATGAGTGTGCCTCATCCGCCGCGCGACCTGTGGACAACTCGCTCTCGAGATGCCGACTCCGGCCAGCTGAGGCAGGATCGGACGAAGTCAGCTCAGGAGGGGATGTCTATGGCCGCCTTGGCCGCACCGATCGCGGGGCGCCTGCGCCGCCCGTCATGGAAGGACGCCCGGCTCGTGGTGGGGCTCGTTCTGGTTCTCCTCGCCACCGGTCTCGGCGCCGCCGGACTGCGAGCGGCGGACGACCGGGTCCCGGTCCTCGTCGCCAAGTCCGTGCTCGTCCCCGGGCAGAGGCTCGATCCGTCCCTGCTCACCACCGCCGAAGTCCAGGTCGAACGCACCGGCGACGCCTATGTCACGGCCGCCAGGGGAGTCCCCTCCGACGGCTATGTCCTGCGCGAGGTGCGTCCCGGCGAACTCGTCCCCGCCTCGGCGGTCGGCACCGCCGCCCAGGTCGGCGTCGCCCCGCTCGCGGTGAGCATCGACCAGGTGTCCGCATCGACGCTGGCGACCGGGTCCCTCGTCGATGTGTATGCCGACAAGCCCACCACCGGCTCCGGCACCCCGCAGTTCGCGGGGCCGCAGCGGGTACTCGAGCGGGTGTATGTCGCGAAGGTCTCCTCCGGGGGTTCGGGGCTGGGTTCGTCCAGTCACCCCTTCGCCCAGCTCCTCATCCCCACCGGCCAGGTCGTCGAGACCATCGGCCTGGTCAACGCCGGCGCGAAGATCACCCTGGTCGCCGTGCCGGGGTCCGTCCAGGCGGACCGGTCATGACCCTGCGCATCCTCACCGCGCTCGATCATCGTCACGAGGACGGCGTCGCGACGACGCTGGTCGGGCGGCGCGATCTGCAGGTCGTGCGCCGTTGCCCCGACCTCGATGACCTCCTCGCCGCCGCCGCGGCGGGGCTCGGGGACGTGGCCCTGGTGTCGAGCACCGTCCGCGGCCTCGACCGTGACGCCGTCGCGCACCTCGGGGAGGCCGACGTCACGGTGGTCGGGATCGTCGACGACGACGAAGCGGCCGAACGGCGTCTGCGTCAGATGGGCGTCGCGGAACTGGTGCCCGCCCGCGACCCCGCGGGAGACCTGATCGCCACCCTGGCCCGCCTGTCGACCCGGGTGCCGGTCCTCGACGCCACCCCGACCGAGGCGTTGGACATGGATGCGGAGCTCGCCGCGCTCGAGGCGGGGCTCGATCCGTTCGGTCCGTCGATCCTGCCGGCGGACAGTCCCGGCCTGGACGGCGAGGAGCACGAGGGCCTCGTGATCTCCGTGTGGGGCCCGGCCGGCGCGCCCGGTCGCACCACCGTCGCGGTCAACCTGGCCGCCGAGCTCGCCGCGCGCGGCACGTCCTGCCTGCTCGTCGATGCCGACACGTATGGGGCCTGCGTCGGTCAGGTCCTCGGCCTCCTCGATGAGGCGCCGGGCCTCGCCGCCGCGGCCCGGGCCGCGGAGCTCGGGACGCTCGACCTGCCCACGCTCGCTCGCCTGACCCCGACGGTGGCGACCGGTTTCCGGGTCCTCACCGGACTGCCGACCCCCAGCCGCTGGAGCGAGGTGCGGGCGGCGTCGATGGCCCACATCATCACGGTGGCGCGTGGGCTCGCCGACGTCGTCGTGGTCGACTGCGCCTCCTGTCTCGACGACGACGAGGAACTCAGCTACGACACGCGGGCGCCGCGCCGCAACGGCGCGACCCTCGCCGTCCTCGCGGCGGCCGACCGCTTCGTGGCCGTCGCCGCCGCGGACCCGGTCGGCCTGCAGCGACTCGTGCGGGCCCTTCAGGAACTCGACGGCGTCGTCACCCCGACACCGACGATCGTCGTCAACCGGGTCCGCTCCAGCGCGGTGGGGTCGGCTCCCGAACGCCGGGTCGGCGAGGCCCTGTCGCGGTTCGCCGGAGTGGAGGTCACGGCATACGTCCCGGAGGACCGGACCAGCCTCGATCGAGCCCTCCTCGCGGGGCGAGTGCTGGCCGAGGAAGCCCCCGGATCGGTCGTGCGCGAACGGATCCGGCAACTCGCCGAGGCCCTCGTTCCCGAGGTCACACCGGCGAGCGCCTCCCGGCGTCGGCGGTGGCTGCCGCGGTCTGCCACGATGGGCCGGTGGTCGACCGCTTAACGGCACTGGACGTCTCGTTCCTCACGCTGGAGGATCGGCATACGCCGATGCATGTCGGCCAGGTGCTCGTGTTCAGTCGGCCCGCCGGTTTCGAGACCAGTGGCATCGCCGGGCGCATCGCCAACCGGCTCGAGGCCAATCCGCGGCTGCGGCAACGCGTGCGTTCGGTGCCCGGGCGGCTCGCCAACCCGGTCTGGGTGGACGATGAACACTTCGATCTCAGTTATCACGTGCGCCGCTCGGCGCTGCCGAGCCCAGGATCGATCGAGCAGCTGACCGAGTTCGTCGCGCGGGTCAACGCTCGGCTGCTGGACCGGTCCCGGCCACTCTGGGAGGTGTATGTCGTCGACGGCCTCGCCGGTGACCGGTTCGCCGTCGTGACCAAGACGCACCAGGCCGTGATCGATGAGGTGGAGGCGCTCGACATCGCCGGTCTGGTCATCGACAACGACGACCCCGTCCCCGCAGGGTCGCCGACGCGTCCCTGGTCGCCGCGCCGGCCGCCCGGCCACACGCAACTGCTCGGCCAGGCCGTGCGGGACGCCCTCAGCAGCCCGGGGAATCTCGTCGGCACGGTGCGCAACGGCCTGAGCGACCTCGGCGAGAACGGTCGTCGCGCGCTCGGCGTGACGACGACACTGGCGCGGGCCTGGCGCCCGGGCCCGTCGACCCCGTTGGCGGTCGACCCCGGCGCCGCGCGGCGCTTCGCCGTCGTCGACACCGACCTCGGCGGCTATCGGCTGGTGCGATCGCGCCTCGCCGAGATGGGGGCCGACGTCGACGTCAACGACATCGCGCTGGCGACCATCACCGGAGCGCTGCGCGCGTGGATGGAGACGCGGGGCCAGTTCGTCCGGTCCTCGACGGTCATGCGGGCGGTCGTCCCCGTGACCGTCTCCCACGGCGCCGGACTCGGAGCGTCGGTCCAGCCGGTCTTCGTCGAGTTGCCGGTGGGGGAGAACTCGCCGAGTGTCCGGCTGCTCCAGGTCTCCCACGCCATGCGGATCCACCTGAGCGCCGACTCGATCAGCGCCACCCAGATCGCCGGCTTCAGCGGGTTCTCCGCCCCGACGCTGCACTCGCTGGGCGCCCGGGTCGGCGGTGCCCTCGGGCGCCGCCTGTTCGACCTGGCGATCACCAATGTCCCTGGGCCGCAACGGGAACTGCACTGTGGCCCGGCCGTCCTCCAGGAGACCTATCCGGTGCCGCCGCTCGCCCCCGGGCACGCGCTCGCGATCGGGCTGACCAGCTACCACGGTCGCGTCTTCTACGGCCTGTTCGCCGATCGCGCGGCCATGCCCGACCTCGACGTCCTCGCCGACCTCGTCAGGGACGCGCTCGACGAACTCATCGCCTCGGTGGCCTCGTGAGCGTCATACGGCTCTATGTGCCGGTGGACGGCGCGGATCTCGCCGACCTCGAGGCGACCGGCCGCATCCGCTGCGACGGCCGATTCGCGTATGCCGTGACCCCCGCCCTGGAGGCCGCCACCCCGCGCTCGGATGGCGAGGAACGCGAGTACCTCGCCTTCGTCGAGGCCGCCCACGCCGCCGCCGACCGAGCCGGCTCGGCCAGGCGCGTGGTCGCGGCCGCCGATGTCCCCCCGGAGGCCGTGGACGCCGTCGGCGACGGCGCCCTGGTCCGGGTGGTCGGCGACCTGGCCTCTCGCCAGGTCGCGTCCTTCCACGTCGACCAGGACGCCGGCGGCGAGGTCGCGGACCTGTTGTGGTACGACGTCACCGAGCTGGCCGCGGTCCACGCCCTCGTCGCGGACGGGGATCAGTAAGCTTCTCGCCCATGCGGATCACCAAGACGGTGGAGCTGGTGGGGTCACCGGCCGCGGTCTTCCGCGTGCGGACGAGCGAGGCCTTCCAGGTGGCCAAGTGCACCGCCAGCCGAGCCGTAGAGCACACCGTCCAGATCGAGGTCGATACCGACCGCGTCGTCATCCGTACGCGCCGGACGATGTCCACGGACGCCTTCCCCGACAGCGCCCGCTCGATGGTCGGCCCCCGCCTGCTCATCGACGAGACCCAGGACTGGGGCCCGGACCAGGGCGACGGAACCCGCGCGGCCCGTGTGCGGCTCGTCCTCGACGGGCTACCCATCGCGCTCACCGGATACGTCACGGTCCGCCCGAGCAACTCGGGGCCGGGCAGCGTGCAGACCCTCGACGGGGAACTCCGCGCCAACATCCCGTTCCTGGGCTCGAAGATCGAGAAACTCGCCATGCCCGCCGTCGATGCCGGCTTCGACATCGAGGCCCTCCTCCTGAACGAGTGGCTCTTCGACGAGTGATCCCCACCCACGGGGGGCTTCGCCCCACCCACGGGGGGCTTCGCCCCCCGTGCGCCCCCCGAAAGGCCAGGCGCTCGCT
>JBDIAJ010000114.1:0-12960 GCA_039812345.1 Nostocoides sp.
GTCAAGGCAATAGAACGGAAACGTTCTCAAACGAAAGCAAAGGACATCGGCTTGCACCCGACCGCAGTTGATTCGCTTCGGCGAGCGACTCCGGTCGGCCACCCTGAGCCGGGCACCCCGTCGTAGCGCGAGACCCACGGCGGACCCGGTCTGCAGGCATGCCACCGCGACATCCTGCCGACGTCCGGTGGTGGACCGGTCGGATCCGTCATACCGACCGATCACGAGGTGGCACAGCCGGGAGTCATGCTGCTGCGGGTTCCTCAGTCTCCCCGGCGGGTTCGAGGCCGCCCACCTCCGGATACGCCGGCCTCGATGACCAGCGCCAAGCCGCGCGACACCGCAACGGTGCCCACGTCTCACCGCCCGCCCCTGCGCCGTCCTACATTGAGCCCATGGCCGCCGCTCCCGATCCGGACCGCCCGCCTGACGCCCACGGCACGGCCCAGACGCACGACGTCACCGTCCCGTATGCCGACGAGGTCGTGGACATCACCGCCGCCCTGATCAGCTCCGCGTGGACGTCGTGGCCGATCACCGCGGGCCGGATCACCGACTACTACGCCAAGGGCCCGTGCCCGGCGTGCCACGCGATCGCTCAGGGGAAGGGCACGACTCGACCGGGGCCGATCGAGAACCAGGGGATCGTGGAGGAGTTGCTGCCTGACGCATCGAGGAGACGCGGCGCCAATTCGACGGTCGACATTCCCGTCACCTGCATGTGCGGCGCATCTCACGGAGTCGACGGCAAGACCGGATGCGGGCGCCAGTGGACGCTGACTCTGAAACTGGGGGAGTGAGGATGTCTCTGCAGCCGGGTGCGCCCGCCTCGCGCGACGATCACGAAGCGGCCGCACTCCTCGACGCGAACGAGCGGGCCCTCCTCGACACCCAACGAGCCCGGGCGAAGAACTGGCTCGGGATCCTCTCCGCGATCACGGCACTCGTCGCCGCGACGCTCACGCTCAAGGGTCCCGACGCCGCCGGGGACCTGCCCGTCGGCTACCGGATCTGGGTGACCGGGGTGTTGATCGCCGGCCTCGTCTTCCTCGCCTGGTCGACCTTCCTGGCCTACCAGGCGGCATACGGCGACCCGTCGAAGATCGCGGCCGTCGACCGGGGAAAACTGCCCGGACTCGCCCAACGCCTGCTCGACGCGCAGCGGTCCCTGGCCGACACGTCGGCGAACGACCTGCGCGGCGCGCTGTTCCTCCTGTGCCTCGGCGCGCTCCTCGTCGGCTCCGGCACCGTGATGACGTGGTTCCCGCCGAGGGACGGCTCGGCACCGACAGGGACGTGCATCTCCGTCGACGGGAAGGTGATCGCGCGACTCCCCGGCGACAGCGTCACGGTCGGCGAGCTGACGGCCGGGGCGACGATCGCGCCCTGCCCCAAGTAGCCGAGCGCCGCCGAGGGCGCGCTGACTGGCGGCGTCAGGCGGGGTCGAGCGACATCGGCCCATACACCACGTCGTCGAAGCACAGCAGCGTCACCGAGGCGACGCCCGCGTCGGCGAGGTCGGCCCACGTGTCGGACAGCCACGCCTCCGCGTCCCCCTGTGTCGGGAATGTCGGCGACGGCGCGCCGGCGACGGGCTCGTGGTCGGCGCCGAGGGCGCGCCAGTGGTATTCGGACATCCTGGGGTCTCTCGGAGTCGGGATGGTGCGATTCGATTGGGAGAGGCAGTCAGCTCGGGTACTGGCCGCGCGCGACCTGAGGCCGCGGCATACGGGTCGGGCGCATCTGCATCATCCGCATGGTGGCGTATGCCGCGAGCCCCTTCAGGTCGGCGTCGTCGCCGAACTTCGCCCGGAGGCGCCTCTTGATCCCGCGCCAGGCGAAGAAGCCGTCGACGACGGCGAGGAGCACCAGGAGATAGACCCCGAGGAAGGCGAACGCCGCCCACGCGGTGTGGATGAACTGGAGGATCAGGACGATCACCATGAACGGGAGCAGGAACTCCGCGACGAACCAGCGCGCGTCGACGCTGTCGCGGACGAACCGGCGCAGGGGCCCACGGTCGCGCGGCGGGAGGTAGCGGTCGTCGCCGGTGATCATCGCCTGGCGCATCTTCGTGCTCGCCTCGGCGCGCCTGGCCCGATCCGCGGCGCGGGCGGCCTTCCGGTCGGTGATCACCAACGGCTGCTTGCGGGCCGCCTCCTGGTCGCGCCGCTTGGGCGTGGGCCGGTTCTTGGCGCCCGGGCGCGGCTCGTGCGCCGGCAGCTCCGGCTCGGGGGCGGTCTTGTCCTTGCGTCCGAACACGGCGCCAGGATACGTGCCCCCGGGCCCACACCCCGCCGACGCGACCGGCACCGGGCGACGTGGCGTCGGGGTCGCCCCGCACGCCCGCCCCCTAGAGTGGCCGGGTGACCAGCCCCACCGCACCAGACGCCCCGGACATCGCCGCACTGAGGGCCCGGGTCGCCGACCTCATGCCCGGCATCCGCGCCGACCTCGAGGCCCTCACCCGGATCCCGAGCGTCTCCCTCGACGCCTTCGACCAGGCTGAGGTCGAGCGCAGCGCCGAGGCCACGGCCGCCCTCTTCGCCGCCGAGGGCTTCACCACCGAGATCGTCCGCGAGGGCGGCCGGCCGGCGGTCATCGCCCGCCGCGAGGGACCGCCCGGTGCCCCGACCGTGCTCCTCTATGCCCATCACGACGTCCAGCCCCCCGGCCCCGACGACCTGTGGGAGAGTCCGCCGTTCGAGCCGACCGAGCGCGACGGGCGGCTCTTCGGCCGCGGCGCCGCCGACGACAAGGCCGGCATCATGGCCCACCTCGCTGCGGTCCGCGCCCACGGCGACGACCTGCCGGTCACCCTCGTCGTCTTCGTCGAGGGCGAGGAGGAGATCGGCTCCGAATCCCTCCCCGCGACCCTGGCCGCCCACGGCGACAAGCTGCGCGCCGACGCGATCGTCCTCGCCGACTCGACGAACTGGGCGATCGGGGAGCCGGCCCTGACGGTCACCCTCCGCGGGCTGATCCGGGTCGTCGTCACCGTTCGCACCCTCGCGCACGGCATCCACTCGGGCATGTTCGGCGGCGCGGTCCCGGACGCCCTGACCGCGCTGATCCGCCTGCTCGCCACCCTCCACGAGGACGACGGCGAGGTCGCCGTGGCCGGGCTCGTCGCCGGCACCGCCACCCCCCTTCCGTATGCCGAGCCCCGCCTCCGCGCCGAATCCGGCCTCCTCGACGGGGTCGCCACGATCGGCCGAGGCAGTCTGCTCGACCGGATCTGGGCCAAGCCGTCGATCACGACGATCGGAATCGACGCGCCGACCGTCGCGACCGCCTCCAACACTCTCGTCCCGTCGGCATCGGCGAAGGTCTCGATGCGGCTGGCACCCGCGCAGGACCCGGCCGCGGCATACGACCTCCTGCGAACGCACCTCGAAACCCACGCGCCCTGGGGCGCCCACGTCGAGGTGCACCTCGACGACTCCGGCGAGGGGTTCGCCGCGGACGCGACCGGCCCGATGTACGACGCCGCCCGCGCCGCATTCGCCGACGCCTGGGGCCATCCCCCCGTCGACATCGGTGTCGGCGGGTCGATCCCCTTCGTCGCCGCCTTCGCGGCCCGGTTCCCCGACGCCGCGCTGCTGGTCACCGGCGTCGAGGACCCCGACACCCGCGCCCACGGCGCCAACGAGGGCCTGCACCTCGGCGAGTTCGAGAAGGTCTGCGTCGCCGAGGCGGCGCTGCTGGCCCGGATCGGCGCCCTGCCCCGCTGACGTCGACAGGGCGCCGACGCCGTATGCCGATCAGTGCCGCTCCGGCGAGTCAAACGTGGCGCCGAGGGTCACCACCGCATCGACGTGGATGTCCTTGCCCGGCCGGGAGGCGGGGGAGGCGTTGATGACGGTCAGGCGCCCGTGCAGTTTCAAGCTGGTGACGGCGACGACGAGCCGGGGCTGCCATTTGGCGGCATACAGGTCGATCGTGGAGACCAGGACCCCGTCGTTGTAGACCTTCATGACACCGCCCTGGGGCCCACGCGCGGCGACGAGCCCGAGCTGGCGGCCGAGTTGGAAGCCCATCGCGCGGTAGGTCGCGCCGGTCTGGGGAGTCGAGGAACGTTCGATCGTGCCCCGGGTGACCGTCCCGTTGGTGTCCAGGACCCAGCCGTGGCTGTAGGTGAACCCGTAGCCGTCGTCGGCGCTCCAGTTCTGCTCGTCCCGAACCGGATTCCCGTCCGCCCACGCCGTTCCATAGGTGTCCTGGGGACTGAGATAGAGAACGTACTTCGGCTCGTCGGCGTAGTCCGGCTTCGCCCGATGCGTGACCTGCAGGGTCTGCAGCGTCGCGCTGGCCGGCGACTTCTTGGTCAGCAGCGTGACGGGGTCGTGATCCCACCCCTCGCTGGTGATCCGGCACACCTTGGGGCAGCCGGGAACCTTGGCGATGACGTCGAGGTCGACGGTCTTCAGGTCGGCGGGCAGGGTCTGCCCGAGGCTCGGCCGGGCGGTGATCGATGCCTTCGGCGCCGCCCCTCGGCTCGGCGGGCTCGCCGGGCGCGCGCCGGGAGCGGACGGGCTCGGGCGCCCGCGGAACGGTCCCGTCCCCGGGTACTTCACCAGGGGCAGCAGCGCGTCGACCGTCACCTCCTTGGCGGTCCGTCCGGCGGGGGTCGCGTTCTCGAGCGCGAGAGTGGCACCCTTGGGCACGCTGACATTGCCGACGATCTGGCGCACCGACTGGGTCGCGCGCCGCAGGTCGACGGTGAGCACCGTGCTGCCGTTGACGACCGCGCGCAGCACCCCGGCCTTCGGCCCGGTCTGGCTGACGATGGCGACCGTCGCGGCATACGTCGCCGCCTTGCGCTCGACGCGCGCACCCAGGACGGACGTGCGCAGGATCATCGTCTCGGTGGCGCTGAGGTCGACATCCCGCTGCCAGCCCGTACCCACGGAGATGACACTGTCGGGCTCGACCGTCGGAGTCGCGGTGACCGGGAAGAGTCCACCCCGGCAGCCGTCATCGGGGCCGAGCCACTGTCGGCAGAGGGCGAAGCCGGACGGTCCCGAGAAGGCGTCGGCGAACTGCGAGTCGGTGTAGGTCCCCGTGCAGGTGTGCACCGTGCCTCCGGGGAAGGTGCAGGTCGCGGCCTTCGCATACACATAGCCACCGACGTGCGCATCGGTGTAGAGCCAGTGCACGAGGGTGCATCCGGCGCTGCAGTCGAGGGTGGTCTTGACCGCCGCGTCGAGGCGGACCCGCGCGGGGTCGATCGGGTCCAGTTGCTGCGGCGACGTCACGGTCACCGTGATCGACCCCGTCGGGGCCGGCGCCCGGCGATTGACGGAGTCGGCCGCCGTCGCCGATGCCGCGATCCCGATGACACCCGCCAGTGCCACCACTGCCATCCGTATGCCGTGCGTCCCCCTGGTCGGTCGATCGGTCAGCGACCGGCCGCCCTGTCGGCCGAACGCCCGCGCCGGGTCCCCGGCGCTGCCAGCCAGCCTGCCAGTTCTCGGGCGCCGAAGACGGCTCAGCGTTCGGCGATTCGAGCGTTCGGCTCGGGTCTGGGCGGACGGCGGGCCACGGCCCGGGCCGCAGTGGCGTCGCGGTGAGCGGTGATCAGTCCCGGCTGGTCTCCCCGGGCAGCGCGAGCATCTGGTCGAGCGCGACCCGGGCGAAGTGCGCCACCGACTCCTCGACCCGGATCGGGTTGACCACCCGCCCGTCGACCAGCGACTCCAGCGCCCAGACCAGGTGTGGCAGGTCGATCCGGTTCATCGTCGAGCAGTAGCAGACGTTCTTCTCCAGGAACGCGATCCGCTGCTTCGGGAACTGGGCCGCGAGGCGCCGGACGAGGTTGAGCTCGGTGCCCACGACCCACGAGGTCCCGTCCGGCGCACCGGCGATCGTCTTGATGATCTTCTCCGTCGACCCGACCTCGTCGGCGAGGTCGACGACCTCGTGGCGGCACTCCGGGTGGACGATCACCTTGACGTGCGGGATGTCCCGCCGCGCCGCCTCGACCGCCTCGACGCTGAACCGCCCGTGCACCGAGCAGTGCCCGCGCCAGAGGATCATCCGCGCGTCCCGCAACTGCCGGGCGGTCAGCCCGCCGCCCGGCCGGTGCGGGTCGAAGACGACGCACTCGTCGAGCGTCCCGCCGAGGTCACGGACGTAGGTGTTGCGCCCGAGGTGTTGGTCGGGGAGGAAGAGCACCTTTCCGGTCCCGCCGAGGACCGCCCCGTCGCCGCGCTGCCCGAGCGCCCAGGTCAGCGCGGTCTTCGCGTTCGACGAGGTGCAGATCGTGCCCCCGTGTCGGCCGGTGAAGCCCTTGATCGCCGCGGAGGAGTTCATATAGGTGACCGGGACCGTGTCGGCGGCGACCCCGGCGTCCTCGAGCGCCCCCCAGGCGTCCTCGACCTGGCTGATCGCCGCCATGTCCGCCATCGAACATCCCGCCGCGAGGTCGGGGAGGATCACCGTCTGGTCGTCGCTGGTGAGGATGTCGGCCGACTCCGCCATGAAGTGGACCCCGCAGAACACGATGAAGGGCGCGTCTGGCCGCGCCGCGGCCTCTTTGGCGAGTTTGAAGCTGTCCCCGGTGGTGTCGGCGAACTCGATGACCTCGTCCCGCTGGTAGTGGTGTCCGAGCACGAACACCCGGTCGCCGAGGGCCGCCTTCGCCACCCGCGCGCGCTCGACCAGCCTCGGGTCCGAGGCCGGCGGTAGTTCCCCGGGGCATTCGACCCCGCGTTCGGTGTGCAGTTCCCGGCCCTGGCCGAGGACGAGGAGAGGCAGGGGTGCGGTCATGCGCCCGATCGTATGCCGCACGTCGCCGTCCGACCGTAGGCTGCCTCAATGCACGTCGTCATCGCGCCGGACTGCTTCACCGGAACCCTGACGGCGACCCAGGCCGCCGAGGCGATCGGCGCGGGCTGGGCCGAGGCGGCGCCGCACGCGATACGCACCCTCGTCCCCCTGTCCGACGGCGGCCCCGGGTTCCTCGACGTCCTCGCCCGCGGTCTCGTCGGCGAGATGCTCGCCGTCACGGTCGAGGACCCACTCGGGCGGGAGGTGCCCGCGAGCATCCTGTTGGTCGACATGGAGGGGGAGCGGACGGCATACGTCGAATCGGCGCAGGCGGCCGGGCTCCATCTCCTCGCGGCGAGCGAACGCGATCCCTCAGTGACCAGCACGTTCGGGGTCGGCCAACTCCTCCTGGCCGCCCGGGACGCCGGCGCCCGCCGGATCGTCGTCGGGCTCGGCGGCAGCGGTACCAACGACGGAGGAGCGGGGATGCTCGCCGCGCTCGGCGCGGGTGAACGCGAGGTCCTCGCTCGCGGAGGCGGCGCCCTCGCCACCCTCACCGACGGCGACGTCGCCGGGCTCGCCCGGGTCGTCGCCGAGTGGGCCGACCTCGACCTCGTCGCCGCGACCGATGTCGACAATCCCCTCCTCGGCTTCCAGGGCGCCTCCGCCGTCTTCGGCCCGCAGAAGGGCGCCTCCCCGGAGCGCGCCCAGGTCCTCGAGTCGGCTCTGGGCACCCTCACCGATGTCGTCGGCCGGGTCCTCGGCCCCGGTCCGACCGACCTCCTCACCGGACGTCCGCTCGCCCCCGCCCGCGAACCGGGCGCCGGCGCGGCCGGCGGACTGGGCTACGGCTTGTTCCTCCTCGGAGCCCGCCGCCGCAGCGGAGTCGACCTCGTCCTCGAGGCGCTCGACTTCGCCACCCTCGCCGCCGCCGCAGACCTGCTCGTCGCCGGGGAGGGGTCGTTCGACTGGCAGAGCCTGCGCGGCAAGGTCGTCACCGGCGTCGCCCGGGTCGGTCTCGCGACCGCCACCCCGACGATCGTCATCGCCGGGCAGGTCCTCGTCGGCCGTCGCGAGGCGATGTCCGCCGGTCTCTCCGGGACGTATGCCGTGGTCTCCCGCCCCGAGCAGGAGGAGGCCGCCTTCGCCGATCCCGTCGGCACCCTCACCGCCCGCGCCGCCCGAGTGGCGGCCACGTGGTCCCCTCCGCCGCGACCCTGACGATTCGGCCGTTCCCGGGACACGCCGACGGCCGCCGCCCTACATTCCGGCTATGGGCGGAACGGAAAGCCTCGGTCGGGCGGCGATCGGTGCCGAGCACCGGTTGGCCGACTCCCCTGTCCGGCAACCGTTCCGGCCGGCGAGTCCCCGATTCGGGGGACGCCCGCGGCGTTCGTTCGGGCCATAGGCTCCGCCCGTGGACGTGCCGGGGGACGAAGGGTGCGAGGTCACCGCGACCGCGCGGGTGCGCTCCCTCCTCGCCGGCTGGTCGGTCCTGTCGGTCCTCGGGGACGGACTCGCGGCCCGATACCTCCGTGAGGTCCTGGTCTACCTCCCGCTGGCGGCGACGATCCTCATTCTGGTCTGGGTGAATGTCGCCGGCCTCACCGATCCGGCCGTCCTCAGCGTCCTCCTCCTGGCCGTGGCGATGAGTTTCATCCTGCGCCAGGAGATTCTCGCCGTCAGCTCGAGCGCCGTCGCGCTGGTGCTCGCGCTGCACGGGTCCGCCGCGTCACCGACGTGGCGCGACGTCCCCGGATGGATGCAGTTGCTCCTCTATGTGGGTGTGGCCACGACGTTCCGACGCCCGATCGCCCTCACCCTCGTCGCCCTCACCGTCCTCGTCAGCCTCAGCGGGGTCCGGGCCTTCGGCCCGGGCTCCGCGGCCTGGGAGATCGAGGTCGACGCGATCATCTGGGGCACGGGCGTCGCCATCGGGGCGATCCTCCTCATCGACCGCCTGGTGCGCAATGTCTCAGCGGCCGCCGAGGCAGCCGCCGCGCCCGCGCCCACGGGACTGGACGTGCGCACCGAACGGATCCTGGCGATCCGGCGCTGGCTCCATCACGACCTGATCGCCCTTCTCCGCCGCGCCCGGGAGGACGACGCCGTCGGCTGGGCGGCCACCGAGGCGGGGCGCGTCCTCGACCTGCTTCCCGATCGTGGCCGCGCCCTTCCGCGACGCGAGCGGGCCTGGGCGCCGCTGCGCGGGGCGATCGAGCGGGCGCGAACCCCCGGCGACCTCACCATCCGGGTCGTCGAGGACGGGGAACGGCCCGCCGTCGCGATGTCGGGGGCGACGATCCGGGCAGTCGTCAACGCCGTCGAGGAACTCGCGCGCAACGCCGTCCTCCACGGCGCGGCGACCCACCTGACGGTTCGCCTCGGCCCGGGTGATCGGATCGAGATCACCGACAACGGAACTCCCATCCCCGACGGCTTCCGCCCCGGGCAGGGACTGACTCTGGTCGCCGACCAACTGCGGCAGGCCGGCGCCGACATCGCGTGGCGTCACGGCGTCGAGCGGTCGGCCACCCTCATCGACCTGCCCGGGCGAGATGACCGTGGCGGGCGGTCCCGATCGGTGTCGGCCTTCCTGCGGCCCGCGCTGACCACGGCCACGATCTGGTGGTGCGTGGCGAACGCCGGTGTCGGCATACGGCATCTGCGGGGAGGTGCCACCGGAGCCCTCCAGGTCGTTCTGCTCGTCGGGCTCAGCCTCCTCGCCCTCCGGATCGCCCGACGACTGGATCGGACCGGCGCCATTCGGGCACCGGTGCGGATCGGTGCCGCGGGCGTCGCGATCGCCGCGGGCGCGACCGGCACGCTGGTCGCGCCGAACCCAGTCCTGCAGGGATCGTCCTGGTGGATGCTCGGCTCCGCCTCCCTGGTCCTCTCGCTCCTGGCACTGAGCGTGCGCGCCGCAGAGATCGGGGCGTATGCCGTCGCGCACGCCATCGTCGTGCTCGCCCTCGTCGAGTGGGTCGGTGGCGCGCCGTGGGGCGCCCTCTCCGGCGGGCTCTGGACCGCCTGCGGGATCCCGTTGCTCTTCTTCGCCATCGGCGAACGTGTTCGGGCGATCGAGCGCCTCCTGCACGACCAGGCTGACCTGGCCGCCGACCTGCGGACTCGGGCCGCGTGGGACCTGAGCGACCTGCTCGGATCCGACTTCGTGGAGGCCGACGTCCTGCCCTTCCTCGCGGCCGTCCGTGACGACGTCCTCACCGGTGCGGACCTGCGCCGGGCAGCCACGTCGCTCGAGATCATGGCCCGTTTCGAATATGCCCTTCCGGGAGTGAGCGACCGGTGGCTGCGGACCCGTCTCGCGACCGCGTCCGCCCGGGGCGTCCGGGTGACCGTCTATTCGTCCGCGGATACCGTGGCCGCCGCCGGTCGGGGTCGCACTGTCGGACATGCCCTCGGCGAGATCCTGCCCGAGGTCGCCGATCGCGGCCAGGTGACCGTCAGCCTGGACCGGGAGGCGGCTCGGATCGACATCCTCCCGGCACCGTCATCCGAAGGGCTGGCCGTGGCCCTGGGGCGACTTCCCGCAGCGGTGCGGGTCGGCATCGACGCGCCCGATGACGTGATGGCCTCGTTGACGCTGCGGGAGACAACTCCCTGGCGCGTGGGCGCTCCCCATGGTGTCGTGGCGACATGACCCAACGACCCGTCGCGGTGGCGGTGGTCGACGACGACAGCCATCACCGCGGGGCCATCGCCCAGGCCCTGACGCAGTCGGCGCGGATCGGCCGCGTCGAGGTCGTCTCGGATCCACGGCTCCTGCCGATGGACGGCTCCGCCCGCCTCGACATCGTCGTCCTCGACCTCATGCTCCATCCACCCTCCGACGACATCGCCACCGACTGGGTCGCGAGGCTGTCCGGGGCCGGAGTGCGGGTCGTCGTCCACTCGCAGTCCGCGGCACCACGTCACGTCCAGGCCGCGATGGCCGCCGGGGCGGCCGCCTTCGTCCACAAGAGTGAGGGCACCCTCGAACTGGTCCGGGTCGTCCAGGAGGTCGCGGCCGGGCGCGAGGTCGCGCTGGGGCCGGTGGCCCATGCGATTCTCAGTCAGCTCGTCGACCTCACGCCCCTGCAGGTCCGCATCCTCGAATGTCTGCGGGCCGGTCTGGACAACGACGCGATCGGTCGTCGCCTCCACTACTCGCCGAGCACCATCGCCAACACGATCACGGTCGTCATCCAACGCTTCCGTGATGCGGGGTCGACCTCCCGGGCACCAAGCCGCGGGTCGGCCTCGGGGAGGCCGCCCGGACCCAGGGGATCGGCGCCGACGCCCACCGGGCCGGGAGTTAGCTCCCTGGCGCCGGCTCCGGCCGGTGCTCTGCGATGGAGGTATGCCGCACGACACGCCCCCGAACCCGGGCGCCCCGCCGAGGACCCACCGGGTACGCGCCGTCGTCGCGACCGGCGTGGGCGCCGCCGCTGCGGCCCTGCTCGTGGTCACCCTGCTGGACGCCCCACCCGCCCGTGCGGATGTCATCAGCTACGGCCAGGGGATCGTCGAACTGAGCGCCCCGCTCGTCGTCCCCGACGGGACGACCCTCGTCGGGGCCGGCCAGGGCCAGACCATCCTCAGAGCCGCGGCGGGCTACACCGGCCCCCTCGTGGTGTCGGCCGGAACCCTGGACCCGAGCCCCGAGACCGTTCATCACCCGGGCATCCAGATCCGCGACCTGACGATCGACGGGGCCGGGAGTGCGTCTCGGGGGATCTATCTCATCGGAGCGGACGGCCTGGATGTCGAGGACGTCGTCGTCACCGGGACGACGGACACGGCGATCGAACACGCCGGGCTCCCCACCGGCGCCCCGACCGACGGCCAGACCTGGAGCAATGTCACGGCCAGCGACTGCGGCGGCTGGGGACTCGTCAACGGTGGGAACGTGGTCAACGCCGCATATGTCAACGTCCGGGCGACTCGCTGCGCCAACGGGATCGCCATCGCCCACCCGCAGGCCCAGTCGAACGGCATCCAGGTCACCGACAACATCGGCGACGGTCTCTGGCTGACTCAGACCATGGGCTCCGACGTCGTCAACGTGCGGGCGACCGGCAACGGGGCGAACGGCATCCACGTCCAGGGCATGGTGTCCTCGACCGGATCGGGGTGGCTGTCCATGAACAACGGAGTGCGGGACGTCTGGTTCGATGCCGCGGCGACCAGCCCCGCGGCATACGGGACGACCCGCGCGAGCACGGTCAACGGACTCCTGGTCGGGCACACCGCCTGTGCCCTCGGCCCTCAGGACGGCGCGAGCGAGCAGTACCTCGTCGTCGACCCCGGTGTCGACGTGGTCCGCACGGCGCAGCGGATCCTCACCAAGGGGACCCCGACCACGTCCTGTGTCGTGCCGCGGGGGACGGGTCGGTGACCCGGAGGCTCGCCGCGCTGGCCGGCGTGGCCGCCCTCGCCCTGGGCGCGGTCGGCTCTTCATCACCGGCCTCCGCGGACGTCATCGCCTACGGCCAGGGCGTCGTCGAGCTGAGCGCGCCCGTCGTCGTCCCGGATGGAGGGACCCTCGTGGGCGCCGGCGTCGGGCAGACGATCCTCCGTGCGGCCCCTGGGTTCACCGGACCCCTCGTGGTGTCCCAGGGGCTCACGGACGGCCTCCACCATCCCGGCGTGACCATTCGGGATGTGACGATCGACGGTGGTGGCAGCGCCGTCAACGGGATCCGGCTCAGCGGGGCGGACGACCTGCGCATCGAGAATGTCGAGGTCGAGCACACCACCGGGGTGGGCATCCTCCATCGCGGCCTGGTCAAGAGTCCCTTCATCCAGCAGCAGACCTGGCGGAATGTCACCGTCCACGACTGTCGGGGGTGGGGAATCTTCAACGGCACGCGGACCCGCAAGATCTCCTATATCGAGGTGGCCGTGACGCGCTGCGACAACGGGATGGCGATCGATCATTCGGAAGGCCAGGCCGACGGCATCCGGGTCACGTCCAATACCGTGGACGGCCTGTGGATCCGGAATGTCTACACGATGAGCCTCACCTCGCTCGTCGCCACCGGGAACGGCCGTGACGGGATTCACGTCCAGGGCCTCGTCCAGTCGCTCGGGACCTCATGGGTGGCTCTCGGCAACGGACGGCGGGATGTCTGGTTCGACGCGTCCGCCCCGCAGCCGACCTACAACTACGGCGTCACCCGGGGAACG
>JBDIAJ010000115.1:0-12919 GCA_039812345.1 Nostocoides sp.
CCCTGATTCCACGCAACCACCCTAGCTGGACCGGATGAACTCGGAAGGGAACCAGTTGGCACCGTGCCTATCGTCGTGCCAGTCTCTGGCGCGGCCTGTTGAAGGGTCCCCCCACCGGCCATGGACAGTGCGTCCAATTCGGCTACGACGTCGGACAGCCCTGAGTCGGTGCCGTCGACCGCTTGGCCCCTTGCTTGCTCAACTTGGTAGTCGGCAAATGGTGCCGTTGACCGACTCAACCCATCTCCAGCGTGGGCGGCCGAGGCAACTACCCCGCAGCCAACTGCGGTGATGCAGATAAGCCGCGTCGCCCTGGGCCAACCGGTGAGTCGCCGCAGTTTCCAGAATCCTCGATCTTCGAGCGACGCCACCGCCTCACCCTCCCCTAGTGTTTACTCTACGCGCGAAGGGTAGCAGGCGGGTTTACGCCCCACAAGAGGTCGCCAAGGTCGAGGGCCTGCGGCCGCCGGTCGTAAATCCCATGGGAACCGGGCCGAACGGTTGGCCGCTCGCGACGCGATCACTGAGGCCCCGCTGTGGCTAGGCGCAAAGAACCGTCGGCAAGACGGGCCTCGATCCGGCCCGCGCGAGTGTTGGCAGCGTGGAGCTCCCTCGCGCATAACAGGCCCTGACGCTTGAACGTCCTCAGCGGTGGAATCGACCGACGCCTTGGGAGTCCAATGGGTGGCGCGTGCTGTGATCGCGGGGCGCAAGACGGGTCGTCCGGACGTCCGGTTAACCGCAATACTGCCCAAGTTGACGTCGACACAGGACGAGACGGCTCGGGTTAGAACCACGGCACCGGCGGAAACCGGCGGTGGGGAACGTCATACGAACGCTGCGGCCCACGCCGGTGCGGCGGCTTGTTTGAATGGGGTCCGTCGCCGGAGCCGCCGGCGGCAGGCACACGGAGGCAGCCGATGGAGCGCGGACTCAGCGCGCAGGACCAGCAGTTCCGGCGGGAGATGCGGGAGTTCTTCACCACCGCGATCCCCGAGGAGATCCGGGCGAAGGCCCACACCGGGGAGGAACTGACCAAGGACGACATCGCGACCGCTCACTGGGCCCAGCACGCCGCGGGCCTGGCGGTGCCGGCGTGGCCGGTCGAGTGGGGCGGCAGGGACTGGACCAACCTGCAGCGCTATCTGTGGCTCGACGAGCTGCAGCTCGCCGGGGTGCCGGCGCCACTCGCGTTCAACGCCAACATGATCGGCCCGGTCATCGCCGCGTTCGGCAGCGAGGAGATGAAGGCCCGCTTCCTCCCGCCGACCGCCTCGCTCGACATCTGGTGGTGCCAGGGGTTCTCCGAACCCGAGGCCGGCAGCGACCTCGCCTCGCTGCGCACGACCGCGGTCCGGGACGGCGACGAGTACGTCGTCAACGGGCAGAAGACGTGGACCACGCTCGGGCAGTATGCCGATTGGATCTTCGCGCTGGTCCGCACCGACCCGCAGGCGCCGAGGCCGCAGCAGGGCATCTCGATGCTGCTCATCGACATGACCACCCCGGGGATCACGGTCCGGCCGATCCAGCTCATCGACGGTGGCCATGAGGTCAACGAGGTCTTCTTCGACAACGTCCGGGTCCCGGCCGATCAACTGGTGGGTGAGGAGAACCGCGGGTGGGATTACGCGAAGTTCCTCCTCGGCAACGAGCGCGTCGGTGTCGCCCCGGTCGGGTGGATCAAGCGGAAGCTCGCCGACGTCAAGACGCACGCGGCTCAGGTCGCGTCCGGCGAGGGGAGCCTGCTCGACGACCCGCTCGTCGCCGCCCGGATCGCCGAGCTGGAGTGCGACCTCGCCGCGCTCGAACTCACCGTCCTGCGCGTCGCCGCGAACTCCCACCACGGCAAGCCCGACCCGGCCTCCTCGATCCTCAAGCTGCGCGGCAGCCAGATCCAGCAGGATGTCCTCGAGCTCATGGTCGACGTCGCCGGCCCGGCGTCCCTCGTCTGGTCGCCGGACGACGGGACCCCCGACTGGGCACGCCGGTCCGCGCCGGTCTATCTCAACTTCCGCAAGGCGTCGATCTACGGCGGATCCAACGAGGTCCAGCGATCGGTCATCTCCGGCGGCATCCTCGGACTGAAGGGCTGAGCACGATGGATTTCACGTTCACCGAGGAGCAGGACTCCCTCCGCGAAGCCGTTCGGGCCCTCCTCGCCGCGCAGCGCACCGAGCCGAAGCCCGGCGACCCGGACCTCGACCCCAAGCTATGGGCCGCGCTGGCCGAGATGGGCACGCTCGGCCTCCCCTTCCCCGAGGATGCGGGCGGCATGGGCGCCGGGCCGGTCGAGGTGATGATCGTCGCGAGCGAGCTCGGGCGGGCGGGGGTGCGCGCGCCATACGCCGAGACGATGCTCGCCGGGACCTTGCTCGGTGGTGACGCCCTGCTCGAATCCGTCTGTGACGGAAGCACACTCGTCGTTCCCGCGGTCGACGAACCGGGACGAGCCTGGTCGCCGACACCGGTCGGCGTGGTCGCCGACGGGGACGACGTCACCGGGGTGCGTGCGCCGATCCCGTATGCCGAGCACGCGGCATACGTCGTCACCACGGCCCGCGAGGCGGACGGGATTGCGATCGCCGTCGTCGACGGCCCGGTCGGCAACACCCTCGACCTGGGCGCGGCGACGGTGCGGGTGCTGACCCCGGACGGCGCCGACGCGCTCCGGCGAGCGATCAACCTCGCCACCCTCGCGATCTGCGCGGAGGCGCTCGGCGCGATGGACACGGCGTTGACGCTGACGGTCGACTATCTCAAGACGCGCAAGCAGTTCGGGGTGCCGCTCGCGCACTTCCAGACGCTGACGCAGCGGGCGGCGGACATGTACACCTCCGTCGAACTGGCCCGCAGCGTCGTCCACTTCGCCGCGATGAGCCTGGCCGCCGACCCCGACGACAGCGTGGCGGTGTCGCGGCTCAAGGTGTCGACGGGCAAGGCCGGCCGGCACGTCGGGCAGGAGGCGGTTCAGTTGCACGGCGGCATCGGCGTCACCGCGGAGTATGCCGTCAGCCACCTCCTCGCCCGGATCACCGCGATCGAGCACACGTATGGCGACACCCGTCACCACCTGGGCCTCCTCGCGTCGGGTGTCGGCGGCTACGGGGCGCTCGACCTGCTCTCCTGATCCCGTCGGCGGTCGGGCCTCCACGGTCGCGGCCCCAATCGCGCTGAGGTCTGGTGTTCGGACCGAGGTCGCACGTTTCAACGTGCGACCTCGGTCCGAACACCAGACCTCAGCGTCGGGGCTTCCGCGGCACGTCAGGAGGCCCGCGCGGGCGCGGTCAGCCGACGAGTCGGCCGTCGGCGATCTCGACGACTCGGTCGGCGAGCGAGAGCAGGAGTGGGTCGTGGGTCGTGACGATCGCCGTCATCCGCTCGCGCCGGACCAGGGTGCCGATGAGCGTCATGATCTCGCGGGCGGTGTGCGAGTCGAGCTGGCCGGTCGGCTCGTCGGCGAGGAGGAGCCGGGGGCGGGCGGCGAGGGCCCGGGCCAGGCCGACGCGCTGCTGTTGACCGCCGGAGAGCTGGCCCGGCACCTGGTTGACATGCCCGGCGAGGCCGACGCTCTCCAACACCTCGGACACCCGCTCGTCGCGTTCGCACGGATCGACCTTGTTGAGCCGCAACGGAATCGAGACGTTCTCGCGGGCGGTGAGGATCGGGATGAGACCGAACGACTGGAACACATAGGACACGCTCTCTCGGCGCAGTCGCAGCAGATCGTCGTCGGACATCGCCGTCACGTCGGCGTCCCCGACGACGATCCGCCCGGTGCTCGGCCGGTCCAGGCCACCGATGACGTTGAGGAGGGTCGTCTTGCCCGACCCCGAGCGGCCCTTGATCGCGACATACTCCCCGGCGTCGACGCCGAGGTCGATCCCACGAAGGGCGTGCACCGCGGTGTCCCCGTCGCCGAAGACCCGGGTGACCCCCTCGATCCGGACGAAGTCGTCGCTCACTGCTCCTCCTCGATCCGCCAGTCCGACTCATCCGCGGGGGCCGGTCGTTGGGCCTCCGAGAAGGGGGCCGGCGCGGGCGGAGTCCGGCGGAACGCGCCCTCGTCGGGCCGCTGGGGGCGCTCCGGCCGGTCGGGACGCTCGGGCCGGTCGGGCCAGACGCCGATGTGGTCGCGCTCGAGGTCGAGCCGCACCCGGTCGCGCAGGTCGAGGGCCTCGGTGAACTCGCGCGGGAGCTGGAGGCGGCCGGCGCGGTCGAGCACGGCATACTCCTCGGCGACCACGGCCTCGCTCCCGTGTTCGTCGACCGCGGTGCGGCGCACCACCTCCGACGATGTCCGCCCATCCCGTATGCCGACCGTTCGCTGCACCTGCTCGCTCACCAGGGGGTCGTGGGTCACCAGGACGACGGTGGTTCCGTAGGCCGCGTTCGCCCGTCGGATCGCGGCGAAGACCTCCTCCGAACTCTGCGTGTCGAGTTCGCCGGTGGGCTCGTCGGCAAGGAGCACCGTGGGCCGGTTGGCCATCGCCACCCCCAGGGCGACCCGCTGCTGCTGCCCCCCGGAGAGCTGGGCCATCCGCCGCTCCCCCAACTCGGGGATGCCGAGGAGGTCGAGCAGTTCCGCGGCCCGCGCGGGCCGGTCCCGGCGGGGCACCCCGGCGAGGGTCATCGGCAGCTGGATGTTCTCGGCCGCGCTCAGATAGGGCACGAGATTGTGCATCGCCTGCTGGAACAGGAAGCCCACGGTCTCGCGCCGGTAGCGCACCCGGTCCCGGCCCGACATCGCCAGCAGATCGGCGCCGGCGACCCGGGCGACGCCCGCGCTCGGGACGTCGAGTCCGCTCAGAACGTTGAGGAGGGTCGACTTGCCCGACCCGGACGCGCCGACGATCGCGACGACCTCGCCCTCGTCGACGAGGAGGTCGAGGCCCTGGAGGGCGACCACCTCGACGCCCTCGGACTTGAAGATCCGCACGAGGTTGTCGCAGACGATCTGAGCGCCGGCGCCGAAGCTGGCGGTGTGGGTCGCGGTCATCGCTGGTCTCCTGCTCGAAGGTGGTCGGCGAGTCGGGTGCGGCGGGCCCTGAGGCCGTCGACGACGACGGCGAGGACAACGAGCGCCACCAGCCCGGCGACGATCGCCCCCAGCCACACCGGAGACGGGGTCACCGGCGGGTAGGCCGGTCCCCCGGTGTAGGGCGACAGGTCGAGAATCCCATGGAGGACGGTCGGCACCCACAGGGCGACCCCAACGCCGGTCCCGATCGCGGCCAGCGCCACCGGCAGCAGCTCGATGAGACCGAGACGCCACTCGCCGCCGCGGGCCAGACCCATCGTCCGCAGTCGAACCATCACCTCGGTGCGGGCCTGGCGGGTCGCCGCCAGGAGCTGCAGCGCGGCCAGGGCGGCCAGGAGCGCGCCGAGGCCGAGCCCGAGCAGCGTCGCCGACCGGACCAGCCGCGGGAGCGCCTGGCCGGCGATCTGCCGCTCGAGGTCCACCCGCCCGACGACGGCGTTCGTCAAGGTGGTGGGCGCCGCGCCGGTCACCAGGGCCGTGGCGCCGGCGTCCTCGGCGCCGAGGAAGACGGTGTTGGGCTGCGTCGAGGCGCGCCCCGCGACGAGCCGGTCGAGCGGCAGCAGGATCGTCGGCACCGCGGTGCGGTCGCTGCTGCCCCTGACCAGGGCCGGGTCGGTGCCGACGAGGTGGATCGGCACATAGGTTCCCTCGACGAGCACCTGGAGGTCCGCCACGGGCAACCGCAGCGGCCCGCTGGCGAGGGCCGGGACGGCACCGGCCGCCGCGCCGCCCGCGGCGGCGCCCAGGGGGGCGGGGTCGAAGGCGAGGGGCGTGCCGGCGAGGAGGTCGGCATACGCCCCGGGGTCGGTGGCGATGACGGTGACGTTCTCGTTCCCGAGCATCGAGCGACCGGCGAGCTGGGTCCCGCTGACGTATGCCGAGACCGCCCCCCGCACGCCGGCTCGCGCCCGCAGGGGCGCGAGATCGGTCGCGTCGATCCGGGTCGCGTCGATCCGGACGTCGGCGCCGACGGTGCGGTAGGTGCCGTCGAGCCGCGCCCGGGCGACGGAGGCACCGACGGTCGCGAGCAGGGTCGTGACGGTCGCGGCGACGACGAGCACGGCAACGGGGAGGAGGGCCGAGCGTCCCTCGCGGGCCGAGCGGGCCAGACCGAGGAAGCCGAACACGGAGCGCCGGCCGGCGGCCACCCGGGCGGCACCGCGGATCAGCCACGGATACACCCGCAGGAGCACCACCGCCGCCGCCAAGGCGGCGAGAACGGGCGTCAGCGCCGCGACCCAGTCGGAGGTGCCGGACCGGATCTGCTCCCCTCGGCTGCGCACGGACCCGACGACGAAATAGGCCCCCCCGAGCACCAGCAGCTCGACGGCGATCCGCCGCGCCGCGGCCGCCCGGGACGGGCTCGCCGGCCGCCCGGCCGGGCCGGCGTGGCTCGCGCCGACGGTCGCCACCGTGGTCGCGAGGAGGACGGGGGCGACCGGGCCGACGGCGAGCAGGACGCTCTCCCAGCGGGTCCGTCCGGGCGCGAGAAGGACGGCGGCGGCCCCGACGCCGCACGCCGGGACCATCCAGACCAGCGCATCGCCCAGCGTCAGCCGCATCAGCTGCCCCAGCGAGGCACCCCGGGACCGCAGCAGGGCGAGCGTGGAGCGGCGTTCGTCGACGAGTGCCGCCCCGAGCCGGCTCATCGCCAGCGCGGCCGCCGCGACCAGGGCGAGGACGATGAACAGCAGCAGCGCGGCCGTGACGGCCACCGACCGGTCGTAGGCCGTCAGCACGTCGAGCAATCCGGTGGCGACGTGCGGCACGGTCGTCCCCCACTGCTCCCGGGCGAGGTTGAGGCGGGAGATCGCGTCGGCGACCGCCTGACCGTCGGCGCGCGTGAGGTCGCGGTCGTCGAGGACGTAGCGCCACTCATGAGTCAGGCCCGGGGAGAGATCCGGTGTGCCCGGAGGGCGCTCGATCGCCACCTTGGGGACGGGGAAGATGCTCGCCCCGAGCGGGCCGTAGTCCTCCGGGGCGGTGACAAGGACGATCTGAGGCGAGTAGCCACCCCCCGGTCCCGACGCCGGGATGACCGCGGGCCGGAGCATCCGGGCCTCGGCGTCCCAGAACGAGGCGCCGGGGTTCGTCGCCGTGAACGTCCCGACGATCTCGACGACGATGGGCTGGGGGGCGTCGTAGGCGGCCGTGTTGGCCATCGTGTCCAGCCGGATCCGGTCGCCGACCCGCAACTCCCACGCCCGCGCGGTCCCCGCTTCGATCGCCACCGGGATCACGTCGACCGGCCGTTGCACGGTCTTGGTCTGACCGGAGGGTTCGATCAGGACATAGGGGACCGTCGTGGTCGTGGTGGGGCGACCCGGCATCCCCCCGGCGTCCCAGCGGACATTGGGCGCGAAGTCGCTCTGCACGCGGACCATCGCCTGCTTCGCGTCCTGCCCGGCCCGCGGGTGTCCGTCGGCGTCGAGGATCGTCACCGAGTTGGGCGCGGTCTGCGCGGAGAACGTCCCGCTCCGCACGAGTCGGTCGACCGGGCCGAGGAGGCCGCGGGTCGCCCGGTCGATGGCGCTCTGGGGCGACTTCGGCTGACCACCGAGCATGCCCACCGGCAGGCCGTAGAAGTAGCCGAACGAACTGTCGTTGGCGTAGCTCAACTGGATGTCGCGCAGGCCATAGGGCGCCGAGCGCAGTTGGTCACCCAGCGCCCGGTCGTATGCCGAGTCCGCCAGTCGCGGGGCACCGATCGCCAGGAGCGTGGTCAGGCCGGCGACGAGCGCGAGCAACAGGCCCGTGCCGAACCGGCGCAGGTGCCGGCGCCACACGGTGATCAGGCGGAGCGGTCGGGGACTCATTCGCGCTCCTGATCCCGCAACGCCGCCGCGACGTCTCCTGCGCGCCGCGCGAGCACGGCCGCGATGGCGACGAGGACGAGGATGAGCCCGGCGGCGAGGGCGAGCAGGGCTGGCCAGTCGAGGACGACGACCACCGGTGGGACCTGGGCATGCCCGTCGCCGGAGACGAGCAGAGGGGTGACGAGCCGGGAGGCGACTGCCGCGACCACGAGGCCGACGATCGTGGTGAGCAGGACGACGATCGCGCGCTCGGCGAGCAGGACCCGGCGCTGCGGCCCGGGGCCGTAGCCCAGGGCGGTGAGGATCACCGCCTCCTGCCGGCGCACCGCGCCCGGCGCGGTCGTCGCCGCCGCGAACCCGAGAGCGGCGAGCAGCAGCGCGGCGGCGGTGACCAACCCCATGGCCGTGCGCATGCCCGCGTTGACGCTTCCGGCGCGACGATCGGCGAGGACCCGGTCCCGGTCGGTCACCCCGGCGGCGAGCCGCGGGGTGGCGGCGAGCGCGGCCCGGGCCGCGGCCGGGTCCGCGGGATCCAGCCAGTACTCGGTGCTCGCGACGAGCCGGAGCCCGGTCGCGTCTCCCGGGCCCGGGGATCCGATGGCCCGCTGGAGCGTGCCGAGGTCGGCGAGCACCCCGAGCTCGGGCGTCGTCGCGGTCGGGAGGTCCTCGATCAGACCCACGAGCCGCGCCGACCGCGTCGCGCCGCCCATCGGCATGGCGAAGGTCGCGCCGGTGGCGATCCGCGCGCGGCGCGCGAGTTCCCGGGTCATCAGGACCGGCACCGGACCGGGATCGGTCAGCGGCACGGACACGACGAGGGTCGACCCGCGCCAGGCGGGCTTCATGGGGCTCGGGTCCACCGAGTCCGCGTCGGCGCCGACCCTGGCGACGGTCAGTGTCGGGCGGTCCTTCTCGGGAACCTGGTCGAAGAATGGGGCCGCGAGGGCCGCCCCGACGAGCCGAGCGGGGTAGTCGACATGTCCCTCGGCGTCGCTCAGTGGGACGGTGGCCGTCACGTGCCTGCTCTGGCCGGGGCGCAGGTCGCCCGGCGGGACCGGAACGTCCCGGGTCCACCACTGCCCGGCGACGTCGGCGAGGATGACGGTCAGCGTCAGCCCTCCGCCCCCGATGTAGGTGTTGGGCCCGGCACCGATCGTCGCGTCGAGGCTGAGGGTGCGCGGCTGACCGGGCAGCTCGAGACCGGGGACGCCGCCCGTGCGCAGACGCCCGGTCAGGCCGGCCCACGACGTGCCGCCCAGCAGGTCGGGCCGAGGCGAAATGACCCCCGCCGCCCGGGTGTCGGCGGCGAGCAGGCTCACGCCGCGGATGCCGCCGACTTCGACGCCCTGCCGGACGGCGCGCATCGACCGGTCCGAGGCTCCGGCGATCCGCGCCATGCGCCCGGGGACGAGCGGATCGGCATACAGCTCACCGCCGATGGCGACGCGCAGCGGGGCGCCCGCCTCGAAGTCGGACTGGTCGGCGAGCGAGCGACCGACCGTGGCCTGCTGGCTGACCGCGAGCGCACCCATGGTCAGGCAGAGCAGGACCAGAAGGATCGAGCCCGCCTGCGCGGACATCCGCCGCGAGACCTGCCATCCGGACCAGGCCCGGCCGAGCGACGACCCGCCGGCAGCGACCCGGGCGCCGGCCCGGGCGAGGAGGGGGATGAGGCGCAGCGCGAGGACGCAGAGGCCGCCGACGACCAGGGCCGGCGCGGCGAGGGTGAGCGGGTCGACGCTCGCCCCGCCGCTGGTGCCGGCGTAGCGGCGCAACTGGACCAGGCCCAGTGCGCCGAGGGCGAGCAGGACGATGTCGATCCCGGCACCCGAGGCGAGCCGGGCGAGGCGACCCCGCCCGTCGTCGGCGCGTTCGACGCGCAGGTGACCGTGCCGCAGGCTGGCGAGAACATAGACGCCGAGGGCGAGCAGGCCGCCCACGGCGACCGCGACCCACACCTCCGGTGAGGTCACCGTATGCCGATATCCGCTCGCCGAGTCGGGGAACCCGGACGCGCGCGCGAGAGGGCGCAGCAGCAGGGGGGCGATCAGCAGCGCGCCGATGGCGCTGGCGACGATGACGACGCCGCC
Organism: Nostocoides sp.; assembly: GCA_039812345.1. Classification (GTDB taxonomy): domain Bacteria; phylum Actinomycetota; class Actinomycetes; order Actinomycetales; family Dermatophilaceae; genus Nostocoides_A. The sequence goes on from JBDIAJ010000115.1 coordinate 9,948, forward strand.
CTCGACGAGGGCGAGTGCCACGAGTTGGCCGGTGCCGGCCCCGCGGGCGCGCAGGAGCCGGCTCTCCGGGTCACGCAGCATCGCGAGTTGACCGGCGGCCAGGGCCAGCGCCGCGCCGCCGAGGAGGAGCAGGAGGAGCATCGGGGTCAGCAGGACCCGGCCCGTGCGCTGCCCGAGCCCCTCCGCCGTGCGCAACACATCCCCGAGGTTCGACGTCACACTCGCGCCGGCCAGGGACGGGGATTTCTGCAGCGCCTCGACGGCCCGGTCGGCGGCGTCGGCCGCCGGCCCGGCGGTCGCGAGATCGAGCCGGTCGGGGACGAGGTCGGCGAGCCAGAGCATCAGCGTCTGGTCGCGCAGCGTGCCCGCAGACACGACCACCGGCCCGTATGCCGTGAAGTCGCCCCGCTCGATGCCGGTCAGCGCGATCGGCAACAGCCGCCACAGCGGGCTCGCGCGGTCGGTGACGGAGTAGACGCCGACGACGGTGATCGAGGTCGGTTTCGCCTGGTCGTCGATGAGGTCGACGAGGTCCGCCCGGGCGCCGACCTGCCAGTGGAGTGCCGCGGCGACGGACTCGGGGACCGCGACCTCGATCGGGGCGCCGCTCGCCGCGGGTGCGGGCCAGTGGCCGGCGGTCAGGCGGGCGTGGGCGGCGAGTTGCGGGATCTCGGCGAGTTGGATCCGATCGGTGGGCGCGCCCCCGGCGAGGCCACGAGAGGTGGCCAGGCGCGCGGCATACAGATCGCGGCCGGTGATCCCCGCGGTCGCCGTCGTGACGGCGGCCTCGGCGGCGGCGGCACGATCGGGCCTCAGGGGAAGGGTGACGGTCAGCGATCGTCTCTCGGGGTCGGCGGCCGCGACGCTGCCGCGCACGCTCGCGTCGGCGATACCGCCGGAGAAGCCGCGCAGGGCGGCGACGACGAGGAGGGAGACGAGCACCGCGGCCAAGACGGCGGCGAGGGCGGACGGGTGCTCGCGCCACCGGCGGCGCAGGAGGGCGACGACTCCCACCCCCGGCACCCCCTTCCCCGCCCCGCGCCCGTCGCGGCTCGCGCTCGCCCGCTCCTCGAGCGACCCTAGGCAGGAAGAATGCCGCAGGCCACCGACAGCGCTGCCGGTGTGGCCGAACCGTTATCCGGCCCGCGGCGGGGAGGAGCAATGAAAACTCCTCGGCGCAACGGACGATTTCCGGTGCGCCGAGGAGTCTGCGGCAGTGGACGGAGAGGCTGTGCCTCCCTCGCCGTCAGTGGATGAAGACCTGGGCCTTGGGGGCCTCGTCCTCGTCGAGGAGATGGCTCTCCTCGTGCTGGCGGGGGAGGAAGTAGGCGGGGATGAGGGTGAGCAGGACGAGGAAGGCGGCGACGAGGAAGCTGTGGCCGAAGACCTTGCCCATCGCCTCCTGGACCTGACTCGCCAGGGCCGCGGCACCGGCGGCCTGGTCGGTGCCGAACTTGGCGAGGACCTGGGCGACGTTCGGGTAGTCCGCCAGCAGCTTCTGCATCTGCGCTGGGTCGGTGACGTGCTCGCTGGCGATCTTGAAGGCGCCGGCCTCCTTGATCAGCGAATCGTTGGTCAGCCCGTTGGTGAGGACGACCGACATGATCGCGACGCCGACCGAGCTGGCGATCTGCTGGGCGATGTTGATCAGCGTCGACCCGCGGGCGACCTGGTGGGCCGTCAGGGTCTTGATCGCCGAGGTCATGATCGGCATCATCGTGCCGCCCATGCCGAGGCCCATGAGGAAGAGCACGGGGATGATGTAGCCCCAGTAGGAGGTCGTCCCGTCGACGCGCGAGAGCAGGAACATCCCGAGGATGATGGCGACCAGCCCGAAGGGCACGATCCGCCCGACCGGCTTCTTGTCGGCCAGCGCACCGGCGATCGGCATGGTCAGCATCGCGCCGATCCCCTGCGGGGCGACGAGCAGGCCGGCGTGCAGGGCGTCCTCGTGCCGGACCTGCTGGAAGTACGTCGGGACCAGCAGCAGCCCACCGAAGAAGGCCGCCGCGAAGATGAACATCGTCAGGACCGCGACGGTGAGGTTCTTGTTCTGGAACAGCCGGAAGTCGAGCAGCGGGTGCTCGGGCCGGAAGCTGTAGATGACGAACGCGACGAGCAGCGCCAGGCCGGCACTCCCCCAGCCCATGACCTTGGCCGAGAAGAAGGTGCCCTCGCCGGGGATGGAGGAGACGCCATACAGGAACATCGCCAGACCGGGGCTCATCATCAGCATCCCGAGGATGTCGAACGACTCACTCGGCTGCGGGTTGTCCTTCGGGAGGGCCCAGGCGGCATACGCGAGGGCGAGCACACCCAGCGGGAGGTTGATGAGGAAGATCCAGTGCCAGCTCACGGCGTCGATGAGGTAGCCGCCGAGGATCGGGCCCATGATCGGGCCGAGCAGCATCGGGACACCGAGGATCGCCATGAGCCGCCCCATCCGGGCCGGGCCGGCCGCCCGGGTGAGGATCGTCATACCGAGCGGCATGAGCAGGCCGCCGCCGAGACCCTGGACGACGCGGAACAGGATGAGTTCGTTGATCGAGCCCGCCGCCGCGCACAGGACCGAGCCCGCGGTGAAGAAGAACAACGCGAGCATGTAGAGGCGCTTGGTGCCGAAGCGGTCGGCCGCCCACCCGGTCAGCGGGATGACGGTGGCGAGGGCGAGGGTGTATGCCGTGACCGTCCACGCGACGGTGGAGTAGGCGAGCGGGTGGTCCACGCCGGTGAAGGTGGTCTGCAAAGAGGGCAGCGCGACGTTGACGACGGTGATGTCGAGGATCGACATGATCGCCCCGAGGACGACGACGCCGGCGATCTTGAGTACCGCACCGTCGATCTTGTCGGGGTAGTCGCTGGGCGCCGGATGGGCGACCTGCGCAGGGCTTGACATGAAGTCTCCGGATTTCGAAGGGGTTCTGGATGGCGACGCCGGGATGGGCGCGTTGCGTCGAGGACCAGCGACGCAG
>JBDIAJ010000116.1:0-12914 GCA_039812345.1 Nostocoides sp.
CTGGGTCTCCGAGCTCGTTGCGTATCAGACCCGTCTGTGGAATGCCGTGAAGGCCAACCCGGTCACCCGCAACCTGCAGGTGGTCGCGCCCGCTCTGGGCATGCGCACCGGATATACGGAGTTCGGCAACCGGTCCTCGATCATGGACTGGGGCAATATCCACCTCTACACCGGTGGGTATGTCCCGGGCTACCGCACTGACGACGTGCTCGCGCAGGAGCGGATCGTCTGTGGGAGCAAGCCGGTCATCGTCACCGAGACCGGCTGGCACAATGCGGAGGCCTGGCACGGGCCGCACTACTACACGCCGGAGGATGTGGCCGGGCTCTATGCCCCGCGGCTGCTGCTCGAGTACTTCATCCGCAATGTCCCGCGGCTGGCCATCTATGAACTCGTCGACAACCCCGCGGGCGGCAACCTGCGCGAGCAGCACTTCGGCCTGCTGCGTGGAGATCTCTCGCGCAAGCCCGCCTTCAACTCGCTCGCGAATATGTACGCGATCCTGACGCGTGGTGCGCGCACGACGGGACGGGCCAGCGCGCCGCTCAGCTTCAGCTTCCGTGGTGCGCCCACTGATCTGCGGTCGGCCCTCGTCGACTGTGGTGGCGGTCGCCTGATGCTTTTCCTCTGGCGCAGCCAGGCGTCGATCTATGACCCGCAGACGCGGCGTCGCCTGACCCCGGCCCCGGCGACGGCCACGATCGCGTGGGGGACCACCCAGCGGATCAAGCGGTATGCGCCCGCGAGCTCGTCCAACGCGCTCTCCTCGGACTTGACGTCCGTCTCCAATGTCACGCTCGGTGCCGAGCTCCAGATGCTGGAGATCACGGCCAGCTGACTCACGGCTGGTCACCATGACGGCATCCGTGTCGCGGCAGGCGCGACGAGACGGTCACGCGGCGACGTCGTCGGCTGCTCACTTAGGCTCGACGACCTAGAGCACCTGATCGGCGGCGACATCCGTCAGCTCCTGACCTGGCCGCTGGGCCAGGTGATGGTGGCATCCGTCGCGGTGCTGTTGGGGCGAGGCCGACGTGGACGCTCTGGTCGTTCTGTGACCCGTAGCGGTGGACGGCTGCCGGTCTGTTCGCGTAGTTGGGTCTTGCGGCCGGCGGTGTCGGCCGAAAGTGCCCGCTGGGGCTGGCATCGGCACCGCTGGTCGCGGCATCCCGCTCGGCGGCGTCGGGCGCGTCGGCTGTCCTCCGCATGATGGCTCCCCCGAGTAACAATGTTAGGAACCGCGGATCGCGGCCTTGCCCACGTCGGGAGAACCGTATTCTGTCTCGGTGGACCACGTTATGACCGTCAAAGAGCGGCTGCTTCTCGCGGCCTGTCGGCGGTTGACCGACGAGGGTCTGGGGGGTCTGCAGGCGCGGGCGGTAGCCGCGGACATCGGTCTGTCGACCTCGGCGCTCTACACGCATTTTGGGAGTATGCCGGGGCTGATCGCCGCTGTCTCCGATCGGGTGTTCGGGGATTTCGCCGCGGCCCTGGCTGCGCCCGGGCAGACCGATGATCCGGTCGCCGACCTGCTCGCCATGGGATTGGCCTTCCGGACGTTCGCGGTGACCCGGCCCAACGACTATGCGCTGCTCTTCACGCAGCAGGTCGTGCCCGGGCGGCCTGGTGCCCGGGTCGACTTCCGCACACCTGGGGTCGCGGGGGGCTCCGACGCGGCCAGAGCGGCCTTCGGGGTGCTCGTCACCACGGTGCAGCGACTGGTGGATTCCGACCGGGTCGGCGACGCCGACGCGACGACGGTGGCGACGCAGTTCTGGGCCGCGATCCATGGGTTCGTCTCGCTGGAACTGACCGGACATCTCGATCCGGTCACCGATCTCGGCGTGTTCGCCTCACTCTTCGTCACGCAGCTGATCGGGCTGGGCGACGACCCGGAGCGCGTGGGCGCGTCATTGACACGGGCCGTCGCGCGCGTGCCGGCGGGGGTCATGGTCCGGCCGCGGACGGCCTAGGCTCGTCTGTGCTCCAACGCCCGCCCAGGGTCAGCCGAGCCAGGAATCGCCGCGCCACGAGGGCAGCCGCGCGCCCAGGTAGGACCCGACGACGGCCACCCCGAGGTCCTCAGTCTCCGGCGCGACGACGCGACCCTCCACCCGCTTGGCGAGTTGATCGATGAAGCGGGCCAGGCCGCGGTCCTCGCCGAGCCGGAAGAACGTCGCCCGGGCTCCGAGGCGCCCGGCGGCGTCGAGTTCCCGGACGGTGAGCGCAATCGTCAGTGGGTGCGGGGGATAGCGGAAGAAGACCTCGCCGTTGGGCTCGAGGTGGGACGTCGGCTCACCGTCGGTGACGACGAGGAGGACCGGCGTGGCACTGGGGTGGCGGCGGAAGTGGCGGTTGGCCAGCAGCAGCGAATGGTGGAGGTTGGTGCCTTTGGCCCACACCGGTTCCAGGCCGGTCAGTTCCTCGATGTCCATGACCTCGGCGTGCCGCCCGAAGCCGATCAACTGGAGCCGGTCACCGCGGAACCGGCTCGAGACGAGTTGGTGGAGCGCGAGTGACGTGCGCTTCATCGGAAGCCACCGTCCGTCCATCGCCATGGAGAACGAGGTGTCGACGAGGAGCGCGACGGCGCACTGGGTGCGCGCCTCGGTCTCGGTCACCTCGACGTCCCCGATCTCGATCCGTATGCCGCGCCGGTCTGCCCGCGGTGCACTCGCCTCCCGGGTCAGGGCGTTGGTGAGCGTGCGGGTCACATCCCATGACTCCGTGTCGCCGAACGCCCACGGTCGAGTGGCTCCGCTCGGCTCCCCGGCCGCGCCGGCGAGACGCAGGTCGCGCTGCCCCTGGCGGCCCGACATCCGATCGGCGACGTCCTTGAGGAGGGTCTTGCCGAGCTGGCGCATCGCCTTGGGCGACAGGCGCAATGACCCGTCCGACGAACGCTTGAGATAACCGGTGTCGCGCAAGGCCCGCTCGATCTCGGCGAGCGTGCGCGCGTCGACGGCGGCGTCCTCGCCGAGGTGACGGGCGAGGGCATCGATGTCGACGTCGTCCATGCGCGCCCCGGGATAGGCCTGCGAGAGCTGCTCCGCGAGCTGGTCGAGTTCGGCGAGATCCTGCAGGATCCCCGTGCCGTCGCCGAGCCCGAGTCCCTCGTCGCCGGTGAACCGCTCGGAGCCGCGCCAGTCCTCGCCGGGGCGCAGCCCCCGGAGGTTGGCGTCGAGCCGGGAGAGGGAATCCATCAGTTGCGGAGAGCCGAATGCCTGCTGCGACAACGCCATCAGCTCCGCGCGCTGGTCGGCCGTCATCGAGTTGAGCATCCGCTGGGCGGCGGCGGAGCGTTGCGCGAGGGTGTCGATGAGTTCGTCCACCGACTGGGGGTTCTCCGGGAAGAAGCCGCCGTGTCTGTCCATGAAGTCGGCGAACCGGTGGGTCGTGTCGTCGCCGCGTTGGTGGGCGTCGAGCAGGTCGTTGAGGTCGTCGAGCATGGCCTTCACGGCCGCGCGGTCGGCGTCAGTGGCGCCCTGGAGGGCGTCTTTCATGCCGGCGAACCGCTGGTCGAGCACCTCGCGTCCGAGGAGGTCCCTGATCTCCTCGTATGCTGCGCGCGCCTCGCTGCTGCGCCAGGCATAGTCACCGAGGGCGGTCACGGCGGCGGCCGTGGAGGCCGGCAGGCCGTCCAGCCGGAACTCCGCGAAGCGGGCGTCGTCATCGAGGTCGCGGGCGAGTTGCCTGCGCTCGGCGAGCACGGCGCGGTCGAGCAGATTCCTGATCTCGTCGAGGGTGCCGCCGAGGCGGTTCGCGCGCAGAAGTTCCTGGCGGCGCCGCGCGACCTGGGCAGCCAGATCGTCAAGTCCACGTTGACGCTCGCTGCCGCGGCGGAGATACTCGCGAAGGGCCCGCTCGGGGGAGTATCCGGCCATGACGTCGTCACCGATCGCGGCGAGCGCCTCGCCGAGATCGACCGGGGGAGCGAGCGGGTCGCCCCCGGCATACGGCCCATAACGGGAGCGCGGCAGGTCGCGGCGGGTCATGCCGGCGACTCGCCATACACCGCCTGGGATCCATCGGCATCCTTGCCGATTCGCTTGGCGAGGAAGAGGCCCTCGAGGGCGAGTTCGATCGCGCTCGCGCGTTCACCGGGGGTGGTGGCACCGACGCGGTTGGCGACCTCGTCATACAATTCCGACTCGCCGAGAACGGGCAGAGCGGAGAGGACGTCGCGCGCCGAGACCTGACTGCCGGTCAAGACGAGATGGCCGTCGGCGAGGGCCTCGACGAGGAGCCGGAAGTCCATGCCGCGGAAGAGTTCTCGCGCCGTCTGAGCGGTCGCGGTGCGCAGCAGGTGGTCGAGAATCGCGCGCTCACGGCCCTCCTCGCCGGTCTCGAACTCGACTTTGCCGCCGAGGACGTCGAGGGCTCCGACGAGGTCGACCACGCGCGCGACGGCGTCGGGCTCGCGCTGGAGCGTGGCGCGGTGGAGCGCCGCCGCAGCGATGGTCTCGGCCGCGGCGATCGAGAACCGCGCCGACACACCCGAGCGCTGATCGACCGCATTGGACTCGCGCAACGCGCGGCTGAACCGGCCGAGGATCTCGACGAGCGCGTCGGGCACGGTCGCGACGAGGTGGGCCTCCTGGCGGATGACGGCGACCTCGTCGGCGAGTTCGACGGGATAATGCGTGCGGATCTCGGCCCCGAAGCGGTCCTTGAGCGGGGTGATGATCCGGCCGCGGTTGGTGTAGTCCTCGGGGTTGGCGGAGGCGACGACGAGGACATCGAGAGGCAGCCGGAGAACGTAGCCACGGATCTGGATGTCCCGCTCCTCCATGACGTTGAGCATGGCGACCTGGATCCGCTCGGCGAGGTCGGGCAGTTCGTTGACCGCGACGATTCCCCTGTGGGAGCGCGGGATCAGGCCGAAGTGGATGGTCTCGGGGTCGCCGAGGTGACGGCCCTCGGCGACCTTCATCGGGTCGACATCGCCGATGAGGTCGGCGACCGATGTGTCGGGGGTGGCGAGCTTCTCGGCATACCGGCCGGAGCGGTGGCGCCACTCGACCGGGAGGTCGTCGCCGACTTCCCGGGCGCGGCGGATGGACGCGGGGGTGATGGGGTCATAGGGGTGCTCGCCCAACTCGGCGCCGCCGATGACCGGCGTCCACTCGTCGAGGAGGCCGACGAGGGTGCGCAGGAGGCGGGTCTTGCCCTGACCCCGCTCGCCGAGGAGGACGATGTCGTGGCCGGCGATGATCGCGCGCTCGACCTGGGGGATGACGGTCGCGTCGAAGCCGTGGAGTCCGGGCCAGGGGTCCCCACCGGCGGCGAGGATGGCCAGGAGGTTGTCGCGCATCTCGACCCGCAGGGGCTTGGCGACGTGGCCGCTGGCGCGCAACTGGCCGAGGGTGGTGATCTGCGGGGCGTCGGTCACCACCCCACGCTAACCCGTCCTCGCTCTCGACCCCCGTCCAGAGGCCGGTTAAGGGTTGTCCGGTCCTGCCCTTCGCGCGGGAGTGGCCGATTCTGGGGCCAGCCGGGTGACGTCGACGGCGACCGTCATGGAGGACTTCTTGGCCTCGGTGAAGATCACGCCCTTGAGGGGGGAGACGTCACGGAAGTCGCGACCCCAGGCGGTGACGATATAGCGGGAGTCGGCGAAGTGGTCGTTGGTCGGATCGAGGTCGACCCAGCCGCCGCCGGGCACCCGGACCGAGGCCCAGGCATGGGTCGCATCGGACCCGGCGAGCTTCTCCTTCCCCGGGGGTGGGGCGGTCTCGAGATAGCCGCTGACATAGCGCCCCGGCAGCCCCACACTGCGCAGCGCCCCGATGGCGAGGTGCGCGAAGTCCTGGCACACCCCGGCCCGCAGCGCGAGGATCTCGGGCAGGGTCGTGCGGACCGAGGTCGCGCCCTTCGCGTAGGTGAAGTCGCGGTGGATCGTGGCATAGAGCGCGACGAGAGCCTGACCGAACGGCCGCTCCGGCGCCAGGATCGTCCGAGCGAAATCGTCCACCTCCGGTCCGAGATCGACCAGCGTCGACGGGAGCCGGAATGCCGTCTCCGCCACCGGATCCGCATCCTGCGCCCGGATCGCCGCGACCGCCTCTGCGACCGTCCACCCGTCCAGCGCCGCGACGTCCACCGGCGCCCAGTCGACGTCGACGTCGGCGATCATCGTCGCCTCGAAGGTCGTATGCCGCGTGCGCACCTCGACGTAGTAGCTCTCGTTCCCGAAGAAGTCCCAGTGCGTCGACGTCACGTCCGGTTCCGGGGAGACGACGACCTCCAGTGCCGCGACGCGCTGATGCGGTGTGGGACGCAGGGAGAGGAACCCCCGCTCATAGCAGCCGACGACGTCCTCGTCATACGCATAGCGGGTCGTATGCCGCACCCGGTAGCGCCGTGCCACGAAGTCGGCCTCGCTCTGGGTCATCAGCCGGCTCCTCCGCTCGTCCACGTGACCGGCAGAGTGTGCTGCGTCGCCTTGCGGGCGAAGTGACGCCGGCTGATGCCATCGGACAGTGCGCGCAGATCGCGCTCGAGGTGGGCGAGCAGGTGAACCACCTGGGCGTGGTCGTCGTGGACGAGGGCCTCGGCGTCGAGCCCGGCGAGTCCGTCGGCGAGCCGGCCCGCGTCCGCCACAGCCACGTCGTCGCCGACGATCGCCATGTCGCCGGCCAACCGCCGCAGCTGACCGGAGACCGAGCGCGGGTTCGTCTCGTCGAGCAGGAGCAACGCGAGCGCCGAGGCGACGGGGGAGGCGGGACCCAGGCCCGAGGCCGTCCGCCGGCGATGGGTGAGGATCGACTCCGACGCGAGCAACGCGGCCTCGGCGACCTGCCCTGCGACCACCGGCGAACGGGTCTCGGCGATGGTGTGGCGCAGGAGGGTCGTCGTGTGGATGGCGCGCTCGAGCCGGATGCCACCGTCGAGGAAGCCCCACGTCGCGTCGCGGACCATGGATTCGGCGATGATGCCGGCGATGGCGAGCAGGGATTCGAGGATGCGAGCCAGCTGGGGTTGGAGCTGGGTCTCGTCGCTCGGGATGTCGCGGAGAGCGCGTTCGAGCCGGCCGAGGACGATCCAGGTGTCCTGGGAGAGCTGGTCGCGCACCTGATACGTGGCACCGACGAGGCGAGCCACGGCATACGCCAGCGTGCCCGGACGGTCGACGTCGAGGATGAGGCCCCGGAGGCCGGCGACCGGGTCGTCGACCATCGGGGGCGTCCTGGTCACCGAGGCGAGCGTGGCCAGGATCGCCTCCATCGCCGCGCGGCCGGGGGTGCCGACCCGCGCCGAGTGGTCCTCGACGAGGTCGTCACTGACTCTCAGGAGACGGGCGAGATCTTCGGCGCGCTCGGCATACCGGCCGACCCAATAGAGGTTGTCGGCGACACGCGGGGCGACGGCAAGGCTCAGCCGGCTCGGTTCCGGACGCGGAATCGGGTCGACGCTCAGGCGTTCGATCGGCGTGTCCGCTTCGGCGAGCACCCAGACGTCCTTGGCGAGCGCACCGGTCGCGTTGGCGATGATGTGCTGGTCGGCGCGTGCGGCGACCCGGGCGAGCCCGCCGGGCAGCAGGTGATAGTCCCCGCGGTGCGCGACCGCGAAGGTGCGCAGGACGACCCGTCTCGGCTGCAGCCCCGTTGCGGTGACGACCGGCGCGGTCGATCCGGGAACCGGCTCCTGACCGACCCACTCCCACGGTCTGGCCGCGACTCGGCGGCGCAGGTCATCGCGCGCATCGTCGGTCAGCTCCCAGCCGAGGATCGCGACCGGCTGCAGGTCGTGCGCGATCGGTTTGACGACGAGGCGCCCGATGTTGTCGAGGACGTGGGTGCGCGCCCGGTCGTCCCCGCACCACCAGGTCGTCGCCGGTGGGAGCAGCAGGTCCTCACCGAGCAGATGCCGGGCCAGAGCGGGGAGATGGGCGGCGAGAGCGGGATTCTCCAGGACCCCCGAGCCGAGCGTGTTGGCGACGCTGATCACCCCGCGCCGACTCGCCTCGATCAGGCCGGTCGCCCCGAGGCGGGAGTCGGGGCGCAGGTCGAGGGGGTCGGAGTAGGCCGCATCGACCCGGCGCAGGAGGACGTCGATCGGCTCGGTCCGCTCCGCCGACCGGATGAGGATGCGTCCGCCCCGCGTGGTGAGGTCCTCGGACTCGACCACGGGGAACCCCAGGAGCGTGGAGAGGAAGGCGACCTCGAAGGCGGTCTCGCTGTCGGCCCCCGGACTGAGCAGGGCGACTCGGGGGAGGTCGAGATCGCCCGGGGCGATATCGGTGAGCGTCATCCGCATGGTGTCGAAGAAGCCGCGGAGCCGGGCCAGCGGGGTCCGGCGGTGCAGGGAGGCCATGACGCGCGCGGTGATCCGCCGATTGGCCATCGCATAGCCGGAGCCGGAGGGCACCTGTGTCCGGTCGGCGACGACACGCCACCCGCCGTCGGCGCCGCGGACGAGGTCGGTCGCGCACTGGACCAGCTGTCGCGGGCCCGGCAGCCGGATGCCGTCGACCTGCGGGAGGAATCCGGGGTGTCCGAGCACGACTTCGGGCGGAAGGAGGCGGCCCCGCAGGAGCCGGCGCTCGCCATACAGGTCGGTGAGGACGAGGTCGAGCAGGTGGGCGCGCTGGCGCAACCCGGCGTCCAGCGCGGCCCACTCGCTCGATTTCAGGACCAGCGGGAGTGGGTCGATGACCCAGGAGCGCCCACGCCGGCCGGGACGGGCGAGGCCGTAGGTCACGCCGTCGTCCTCGACGAGACGCCGGGCCTCGGTGCGAGCGGCGAGCAGGCCGGCGAGGCCCAGGGAGGCGATGCTGTCGGCGAGGGCCTGCTGGTGCTCGCGAGGGGCGCGGTCGGCTCCGAGGAGCTCGTCGATTCCCGGTGCCGGTCCGGACGTATGCCGTGGCCCCAGCCGGGTGCGATAGCCCCCGATCAGCGCGGCGTCGCCGTCCGCCACCGCCTGCGCCGTCATGGGGGACACCCTAGTCAACGGTCGTCGTGCGGCTGACGGCCTCCACCGCTGGGTCCCTGTCGGTCGCGGGCCGCCTCGGTCAGGTCTCTCGGGGTGGCGGATTGCCGGGGCTGAACCGGCGCAGGTCGAGGGTGCAGGGGAACTCCGTTCCGGCGGAACCGAGGAGGGAGTCGGTCGACGGCCAGGCCGAGACGTCGACTGGGCCCGAGGTGTGCCCGAACGGCGCGAACCGCGAGGCCCGACGGGACTCCGCGGCGACCGCGTTGACGGGGTAGTCCTCGTAGCTGCGCCCGCCCGGATGAGTCACGTGATAGGTGAATCCGCCGAGCGAGCGGCCGTTCCACCGGTCGACGAGGTCGAACACGAGTGGTGAGTGCACGCCGATCGTCGGGTGAAGAGCCGACCACGGTGCCCAGGCGCGGTAGCGCACACCGCCGACGACGGTGCCGGGGCCGCCGCCGAGGCCCGAACGTCCGACGCCGAGGCGGCCGGATCCGGTGGGGGTCAATGGGATCGGGACGCCGTTGCAGGTGACGACGTGTCGTCCTTCGACGAGCCCGCTCGCGGCGACCTGGACCCGCTCGACGGAGGAGTCGACATAGCGCGCCGTGCCGCCGTTGGTCGCCTCCTCGCCCAGGACGTGCCACGGCTCGATCGCCTGCCGAAGTTCGAGGTGGACGCCGGCGATCCCGGCCTCACCGAGGCGGGGGAAGCGGAACTCGAGGAACGGGTCGAGCCAGGCCTCGTCGAAACTCGCCCGGTGCCCGTCCGCGTCCATGCCGTATGCCGAGCCCGCCAGCCACCGGTTGATGTCGCCGACGACATCGCGCAGGTCGGCGGCGGCGAACGCGGGTAGGAGGAAGCGGTCGTGGAGGCGCGGCCCCCAGCGGACGAGAGGCGCGGCATACGGCTCCTCCCAGAAGCGCGCGACCAGGGCGCGGACGAGCAGCGCCTGGACGAGCGCCATCCGGGCGTGCGGCGGCATCTCGAACCCGCGCATCTCGAGCAGCCCGAGCCGGCCACGCTCGCTGTCGGGGCTGAACAATTTGTCGATGCAGAACTCGGCCCGGTGGGTGTTGCCGACGAGGTCGGTCAACAGATGGCGGAAGAGCCGGTCGACGAGCCAGGGTGGCGCCTGGCCACCGGGCTCCTCGCCGGCCTCCGCGGTCGCGCGGGCGAGTTCCGCGAAGGCGATCTCGAGTTCATAGAGGGTCTCGAAGCGGCCCTCGTCGACCCGGGGCGCCTGGCTCGTCGGGCCGATGAACCGGCCGGCGAAGACATAGGAGAGCGCGGGATGGTGCTGCCAGAAGGTGAGCAGGCTGCGCAGCAGGTCGGGGCGGCGCAGCAGCGGGGAATCGGCCGGGCTGGCGCCGCCGAGGGTGAAGTGGTTGCCGCCACCGGTGCCGGTGTGGGTGCCGTCGAGGTCGAACTTCTCCGTCGTCAGGTGAACCTGACGGGCCTGCTCATAGAGGTCGACGGTGAGGTCGCGAAGCTCGTCCCAGGTGCGGGTCGGCTGGACGTTGACCTCGATGACGCCGGGGTCGGGGGTCACCGACAGAGTGCGCAGCCGCGGATCGCCCGGGAGTGGATAGCCCTCGAGGACCACGGGGACGCCCGCACTCGCCGCGGCCTGCTCGACGGCGGCGACGAGGCCGATGGCGAGTTCGGCCTCGGCGATCGGGGGGAGGAAGACGAAGAGGTGGCCGTCCCGGACCTCGACCGCCAGGGCGGTCCGGGGAGCGTCCTCGAGGTCGAGCATCGTCGCCGGGGGGACCTCGGGTGACGACTCAGGCAGATCCGCGCGGTCGGCGAAGGGGGAGACGTCGAGGTGGTCCGGTCCCTCGGTCCAGGCGAGCGAGTCGAGCGGAAGACGCAGGCCGAGCGGCGAGGTGCCGGGGATGAGGAAGAGATGGCGGCGACGCAGCCGCCAGTGCGCGCTGCCCCAGCCCTGGCCGCCGGGGTCGGCGAACAGCGGGACGACCCAGCCGCGGGCGGCTCCGGGGATCAGGTCGTGCTCGCCGAGGCGGGTTCGACGCCCGTCGGCCGTGGCGAGGTCGGGGTCGCCTGGATCGAGGTCCTCGCTCGGCGGTGGTCCGGCCGGGCGGCGGGCCTCCTCCCAGAGCAGCCCCCACGGATCCTCGTATGCCGCACAGCAGACATCCGCGGGGACGCCGAGTTTCGTCGCGATGGACAGGGCGATGTCGCGGGCGAGTTCCGCGGGGTCGGCGGCGGTGATCGCCGGCACCGGTGGTCCCCACGGATCGTCGAGCAGAGCCTGGTTCTGCCACAGGGGAATCCCGTCGGTGCGCCAGGTGAGCTGGATCTGCCAGCGGGGGAGGGGTTCACCGGGATACCACTTTCCCTGACCATGGTGGACGAGGCCGGATGCGGCATACGTCCGACGGAGGCGCTGGGCGAGGGCGCTGGCTCGGGCGCGCTTCTCCTCGCCGTCGGCGTCGGTCGACCACTGCGGGCTGCTCGTGTCACCCTCGGCGACGAAGGTCGGCTCGCCGCCCATGGTCAGCCGGACGTCACCGGCCGCGAGGTGGGCGTCGACGACCTGGCCGAGGGTGTCGACCGCGGCCCACTGGCTCGGCGAGTAGGGGAGCGTGACGCGAGCGTCCTCGTGGATGCGGGTGACGGTGTTGCTGAAGGCGAAGCTGACCTCGACCGGCTCCGTCGCGCCCGAGATCGGGGCGGCGGTCGACGGGTGCGGCGTCGCCGAGAGCGGGATATGGCCCTCGCCGGCGAAGAGCCCGGAGGTGGCGTCGAGCCCGACCCAGCCGGCACCGGGGATGAAGACCTCGGCCCAGGCGTGGAGGTCGGTGAAGTCGGCGGTGGGGCCGGCCGGCCCGTCGACCGGGGTGACGTCGGCGGTGAGTTGGACGAGGTAGCCGGAGACGAACCGGGCGGCGAGGCCGAGTTCGCGCAGGATCGACACGAGCAGCCAGGCGCTGTCGCGGCACGAGCCGAGCGCGGCGGACAGCGTGTGATCCGGGGTCTGGACGCCGGGTTCGAGCCGGACGGTGTAGGCGACGTCGCGGTGGACGGCCTGGTTGATTGCGACGAGGAAGTCGACGATCCGCGGGCGCTGATCGCCTTCGTGGAGAACGACATTTCGCTGGATCCAGGCTCGGACGAGCGGGCCGGGACCGCTTGCGGCGTCGCCGGGGGTCTCCTCGACGGGCCGCAGATAGGGATCGAGGTCGCCCCGGAGGTGGTGGGGATAGGCGAAGGGGAAGCGCTCGGCATACTCCTCGACGAAGAAGTCGAACGGGTTGATGCTCGTCATGTCGGCGACCACGTCGACGGTGATGTCGAGTTCGCGCACCGGCTCGGTGAAGACGACCCGGGCGAGGTAGTTGCCGAAGGGATCCTGCTGCCAGTTGACGAAGTGGTTGCGCGGGAGGATGGAGAGCGAATAGGCGTCGATCGGGGTGCGCGAGTGCGGCGCCGGCCGCAACCGGATCGTGTGTGGGTGGACCGTGACCGGCCGCGCGAAGGTGTAGCTCGTCCGGTGCTGGAGCGCCACGCGAATCGTCACACGCGTCAGCGTATGGCGCTCCCCGCCCCCGCGGGTCCTTCGCCCACAACGGTTAACACGCCCGTAACCGCGCTCGCTCCGTCGTCACGAGACCCGGTCGAGGCGGATCGCGACGAAGACCGCATTGCCAGCGCACCCGCATCGCCCAGCGCCGGAGGGGATCGGCGCCGTCGTCGGAACTGATGCCGCCGCCCATGTCCTCCCTCTCCGTGCCGTCGGTGCGAACCGTCCGGACGGAGACGACGCTAGCGGGTCGCGCCGACAGCCGGGTCGGCACCCCACTGAGATCGCCGGCCGGGAGCCCGCATTTCGTTGGCTGAACGTTCAAAGAGTCCGCTACCCTTGATTGGTTGGACCGTCTGCGTCGCTGGTCCTCGACGCAACGCGCCCATCCCGGCGTCGCCATCCAGAACCCCTTCGAAATCCGGAGACTTCA
>JBDIAJ010000117.1:0-12534 GCA_039812345.1 Nostocoides sp.
GTCGTGGCGATGTGGACCGGAGGCCGGCCGCGACCCGCGCCCGTCCCGACCGGCGGGACCGTTCCGACCGGCAGGACCGGCAGGACCGGCGGGACCGTCCCGACCGGCGGGACCGTTCCGACCGTCCCGACCGGCGGGACCGTTCCGACCGGCAGGACCGTCGACGGGCGCATCCAGGTCGACCCCACGGGCCATGTCCGGCGGCTCGCCGCCGACCCGAAACCCCCGTCGCGCCGGCCCGGAGTCGACCTGCGCCTCCTCGTGCCCGCGCTCCTCGGCTGGGCGGCGTGCGCGGCGACCCTCGGCTGGACGCCGGGGGCCAAGGCGGAACTCGCCGGTTCCGCGACGCTGCTGGCCGCGCTGGCGCTCTGGCGCGGTCGGCCCCGCCACGGGCACTGGTCCCGCGCATGGCTGCTGGTCGGGATGTCGGGGGCGAGCCTCGCGTTGGTCGTCGGGATGTCGGCCGGTGCCGACCAGCTGCGGCGCACCGGCACCATCACGGCCCTGGCCGCCGACCATGCCGTCGCCACGGTCACCGGTGTCGTCGTCGGTGAGCCCGTTCAGGCCCGCTCGACCGGCGGTCGCGCCGCGGATCGGGTCTTCGTGCGGCTGCGGGTCGACGTCATCACCGGTCGCGGGCGCACCGCTCGCGTGCAGGCGCCGATCCTCGTCATCGCCGACCATCGCTGGTCCGCGCTGGGCTGGCACGATCGGGTCTCGGCGCGGGTGCGGCTCTCGCCCGCCGCCTCTGCCGACGACGTCATCGCGACCGGGCGGGCCCTCTCGGCGCCCGTCGTCACCCGTCGCGCCTGGTGGATCTTCGCCTGGTCCGAGCGCCCCCGGCAGCGGCTGCGGGAGGCGATGACCGGACTCCCGGCCGATGCCGCCGGCCTCGTGCCCGGCATGGTCATCGGGGACACCTCGCGCTCACCCCCCGACCTCACCGCCGACATGCGCGCGACCGGCCTGACGCACCTGTCCGCCGTGTCCGGCGCCAACGTCGCGATCCTGATCACGGCCGCCGTTCCCATCATCCAGATGCTCGGGGTGCGCCGCCGCTGGCGACCGCTCGTCCTCGGGATCGTTCTCGTCGCCTTCGTGCTGGTCGCGCGGCCGGAACCGAGCGTCCTGCGGGCGGCGGCGATGGGGGCGATCGGGCTGCTCGGCCTGCAGAGCTCGCGGCGCGGCGCGGGTGTGCCCGCCCTGTCCGGGGCGATCCTCATCCTCCTCGTCGTCGATCCCTGGCTCTCGCGCAGCTACGGTTTCGCCCTCTCGACGCTGGCGACCCTCGGGTTGTTGTTGTTCACCCGGCCGTGGGCGGCCCGGCTGCGCCCACTGCTGCCCCGGCGGCTGTCCGGGCTCGCCGAGGCGCTCGCGATTCCCGTCGCCGCGCAGGTGATGTGCGCTCCGGTCATCGTGCTGCTCTCCGGATCCGTCAGCCTCGTCGGGGTGCCGGCGAATCTCCTCGTCGCTCCGCTCGTCGCCCCGGTGACCCTCGGCGGGATCGCGGTCATGATCGGCGCGCTCGTCTGGCCGTCGGCCGCCCACGTGGCGGCCTGGGTGCCAGGTGCGCCGGCCCTGTTCATCGCCGCGGTCGCCCACTGGGGGGCCGATCAGTCCTGGGGCAGCGTGGCGTGGCCGAAGTCTCCCGCCGGGGCGATGACCCTCGCCGGGCTCACCCTGGCGCTTGTCCTCCTCGCCCCGCGACTCGCCTTCATCGCGCGTCGGCGACCGGTCCCCGTCGCCGCGTGCCTGGCGGTCGGTGTCGCCGTGGCGACACCCACCGCGCCCATGCTGTGGCCACCGTCGACATGGTCATTCGTCGCCTGCGACGTCGGTCAGGGGGACGCGCTCGTCCTGCACAGCGGCCCCGGTCGTGGCGTGCTCGTCGACGCCGGCCCGGACCCGCGTCTGGTCGATCACTGCCTCGCTCGCCTCGGGGTCGGCACGCTCGATGCGATCGTCCTGACCCACTTCCACGCCGACCACATCGACGGCCTCGCCGGGGCCCTCGCCGGCCGGCGGGTCGCGCGGATCGTCGTGACCCCCGTCGCCGACCCGCCGGAGGGTGCGGCGACCGTGTCGCGCCTGGCGAGCGCACGCGGCATACGAGTGACCGTGGCGCAGGTCGGGGAGCGGTTCGCGTGGGGGGCGGTCCGCGCCCGGGTCTGGTGGCCCGAGCGGGCCATCCACGAGGGCTCGGTCCCCAACAACGCGAGTCTCGTCCTCGATGCCGACATCGGGGATCTCGCGGTGCTGCTCACCGGTGACATCGAGCGCGAGGCGGGGCGCGCGCTGCTGCTGCGACTGCGGAGAGACCCCGCGGCATACGCGCGCCTGGGGTCGTATGACGTGCTCAAGGTTCCCCACCACGGGTCGAGCAATGTCGACCCCGACCTCATGAACCTCATCCGGTCCCGGGCCGCGGTCATCAGCGTCGGCGCGGACAATGACTACGGACATCCGGCTCCCTCGACGTTGTCGCTGCTCGCCGCGGAGGGGATGCGTGTCTACCGGACGGACCGCGATGGTGACGTCGCCTTCTGGAAGGTCGGGTCGAGTCTGATCGCCGCCACCGGCGGCGGCCCTCACAGGTAGTAGTCGAGGTCCGGGGAGGCGAAGGT
This sequence comes from Nostocoides sp., assembly GCA_039812345.1. Lineage (GTDB taxonomy): Bacteria > Actinomycetota > Actinomycetes > Actinomycetales > Dermatophilaceae > Nostocoides_A. The sequence continues at coordinate 2,625 of JBDIAJ010000117.1, forward strand.
CGGCGCCAGGGCGCTCGAGTGGGCCACCTCGCACAGGGCGTCCAGCGTCGCCGCGACCGCCGGTACCCGTTCGAGATCGGCGGTCGTCACCGCGACGATCTGGCGTTTCGACGCGGGCCGCACCTGTGCCGTCACGACGTCGGGGTGATGGGCCGTGCGGACGATGAGATCGGGGATGAGCGCGACGCCCAGGCCGGCGGCGACCAGACCGGCGACCGCGACATAGTCCTCGGTCTCGAACGCGACATCGGGGGTGAAATCCGCGCTGCGGCAGATCGACAGCAGATGACCGCGGCAACGCGGGCAGCCGGCGATCCAGGTCTCGTCGCGCAACTGGTCGATGTCGACGACCCCGACCCCGGCCAGCGGGTGCGCGGTCGGCAACGCCAGCAACACCTCGTCGTCGAGGAGATGGCGGGTCACGAAGAGATCGAGGTCCTCCTCGCCGCGACCGACATCGGTGCCCTCGTAGGCGAAGGCGATGGCGAGATCGCATTCCCCCGCGCGGAGCGCGGCCAGCGACTCCGGCGGCTCGGCCTCGGTGAACGTCACCGCGACGTCGGGATAACGCTCCTTGACCAGGGCCAGGGCCTTGGGGACCAGGGTCGCCGAAGCGGACGGGAAGGCGGCCAGGCGGACCCGGCCGGCCCGCAGTCCGGCGATCGCCGCCACCTCCTCCTCCGCCGCGTCGATCGCGGTGAGGACGTCGGTCGCCCGGCGGGCGAGGGCGGCACCGGCCTCGGTCAGGCGGACGGTGCGCCCCACGCGATCGACGAGAGCCGTTCCGGCGCGTTGCTCGAGGCGACGGACCATCTGCGAGACGGCGGGCTGGGAGTAGCCGAGGGCCACGGCCGCCCCCGTGAAGCTGCCCTCGTCGGCGATGGCCTTCATGACGCGGAGGCCGGCGACATCGATCACCCGCCAATTGTATAACACCGCGTTATGCTCGAGGCCGCTTCTCAAACATCGCGTACCGGTGCCCGCCGTCTGGCGCATACTGTCGGCGTGGACACGGCCACGACATCCACGCACGCGGCGGCCCGCCTCACCGACTTCCTCGCCTCCGGGCCGGCGCTGGTGCTGACCGGGGCCGGGATGAGCACCGATTCGGGCATCCCGGACTACCGTGGCCCGGACGGCGCTCGCCGGGTCATGCCGATGCAGCATGGGGAGTTCGTCGGGTCGGCGCAGGCGCGCCAGCGCTATTGGGCTCGGTCGTTCGTCGGCTGGCGGCGCTTCTCCCGGGCCGATCCGAACGCCGGTCACCGGGCCCTGGCCGGGCTTGGGCGGGCGCGCCTGACCGGTCCGCTCATCACGCAGAACGTCGATGGACTGCACCAGAGGGCGGGCAGTCCCGAGGTCGTCGACCTCCATGGTTCACTGGCGCGCGTCGTGTGTTTGACCTGCTCGGCGACCGTCGATCGTGATGTCCTCCAGGAGGATCTGGCGCGGGCGAACCCCGGCTTCGCCGATCTCGTCACCCAGGCGGCGCCCGACGGCTCCCAGGTCGGCAGTCAGATCCGCCCGGACGGCGACATCGTGCTGGCGGACGACGCCGTGGCGCGCTTCCACCCGCCCCACTGTGCCGTATGCCGATCCGACACCCTCAAGCCCGACGTCGTCTTCTTCGGGGGGAGCGTTCCGCCCGAGCGGGTCGCCCACTGCTTCGACCTCACCGAGGCGGCGACGAGCCTGCTGGTCCTCGGATCGTCGCTCGCGGTGATGAGCGGCCTGCGATTCGTCCGCCGGGCGGCGCGCCGCGGCATACCCATCGCGATCGTGACGCGGGGTCCGACGCGGGGGGACGACCTGGCCACCCTGCGTCTGGACGCCCCTCTGACGCCCACACTCACGGCGCTCGCCGGGGCGTGCGGCGTCGCCCCGTGAGCCCGATGCCTCGAGTCCTCAGATGCGGCGCAGGACCGCGGTGACCCGCCCGAGGATCGTCGCATGGTCGCCGTCGATCGGTGAGAAGTCGGGGTTGGCGGGCATGAGCCAGACCTTGCCGTCGCGGCGCTTGAACGTCTTGACGGTGGCCTCGTTGTCGAGCATGGCGGCGACGATCTCGCCGTTCTCGGCGGTCGGCTGCTGACGGACCACGACCCAGTCGCCGTCGCAGATCGCCGCCTCGATCATCGAGTCCCCGACCACGCGCAGCAGGAAGAGCGGGCCCTCGCCGACGATCTGCCGGGGCAGGGGGAAGACGTCCTCGACGACCTCCTCGGCCATGATCGGCACCCCCGCGGCGATCCGGCCGAGTACGGGGACATAGGACGCCTCCGGGCGCGCGTCGCCGCTGCCGGTGGGGTCGTCCTCGAGGTCGGGCACGTCGGGCATGACGCCGCGATAACCGCGTCGGTCGGCCGGCTGATCGGGCGCGACGACCTCCATTGCCCGCGGACGGTGCGGATCGCGCCGGAGGTAGCCCTTGCTCTCCAGGGCGATCAGCTGGTGCGAGACCGAGCTCGGCGACGTCAGGCCGACGGACTCACCGATCTCGCGCATGCTCGGGGGGTAGCCGCGGACGTCGATCGACGTGCGGATGCACTCGAGGACGCGTCGCTGCCGGACGGTCAAGCCGTCCGGCCGGTCACGTTCGGGGAGCGCGCTGATGGCCGCACGCTCGGCCGCCGTCTCCTGAAGCTCGGGGCTGTCATTGCGCGGACGTCCGGGACCCCGCCTGAGCGGGGTCTTCCTTGGCTTGGTCACGGCCTGAACCACCTCTTTCCACGGGCCTGTCCCCACGGCGCCGCCGCTGGGCCGAGGGGGGTTGTCGGTGGGCCCTGTCAGGCTCGTTCCGACACCTCGAGCATAGGCGGTGACCCGATGAATCTCCGACATCTGTTCGAGCGTGTCTTGATTTTCTTCGAACAGACGTGCTATCAATCATCATACCGTGAGTCGAACGCAGGTTCGACTCGCAACGAGAGGAGACAATCATGGGTGCAGCATTCGCGTGGGACGGGGCGGCGCTGGGCGCACCGGTCGGCACCGGACGGCAGCGTCGCCTCGTGGTCGTCCGGCCCTCCGGGCCGACTCCCTCGGGGGCGGTCGCCGAGGTGCCGCCGACGCCCGCTCGCGACCGGGCCCGCACCGCGTCGGCCCCGACCCCGACCCTCGCGCGACGTCGGATCGGGCCCGCGGACGGCACGCGGACCGGTCATGTCCGGGTGACCCGCTCGGGCCGGCTGGCGCTGACGGCGATCGTCGCGCTCGCCCTCGCTGCCGCCGCCCTTCTGGCCGCCGTGACCCTGGGTGGGCCCAGCGCGGCCGCCACCCCGCACACGATCACCGTCCAGCGGGGACAGACCCTGTCCGAGCTCGCGGTGACCTATCTCCCGAATCTGACGATCGCCGACGGTGTGGAGGCGATCCGGCGGGTCAACCACCTGCAGAACGACTGGATCATCGCCGGTGATCCGCTGGTCATTCCCGAGCCCTGAGCCCGGCGCGACCACCCGATCTCCGCTCGCGGGGGCGGCGGAAGTGGCCCCCGGCGCGTGCGCGCGCCGGGGGCCGAGGCGTCTTCGGACTCACCGGCGTGGCGGGCTTGCACGGGCCGGGCACAGGGATTAGATTCCCAGATCTAGTGGTTACACGGATGTAGTTCGTCCACATGTAGTGCACATCCGACGCCACTTGCCCACAGCTTTTCCCCAGCCTCGTCCACGTGTCCGTCCCCAACCTCGCCGGAAGGAGCCCCAGATGCACTGTCCGTTCTGCCGGTTCCCCGACTCGCGCGTCGTCGACTCCCGCACCGCGGACGACGGGTCCCAGATCCGCCGCCGTCGCCAGTGTCCGGAGTGCGGTCGCCGGTTCACGACGATCGAGACGGCCAGCCTGACCGTGGTCAAGCGCTCTGGCGTCATCGAGCCGTTCAGCCGGACCAAAATCCTCGTCGGGGTGCGCAAGGCCTGCCAGGGTCGCCCGGTGACGGAGGACCAACTCGCGCTGCTGGTGCAGCGGGTCGAGGAGACGATCCGCGGTCAGGGCAGCGCCGAGGTCGACGCACACGAGGTCGGTATGGCGATCCTCGGCCCGCTCCGCGAACTCGACGAGGTCGCCTACCTCCGGTTCGCCAGCGTCTATCAGGGCTTCGACTCCCTCGAAGACTTCGAGTCGGCGATCACCCTCCTTCGCGCCGAACGCGACCCCGTCGGCACCGAGCCGACCACGACCGCGAAACCCTAGAACTCCCGGGTGCCGCCTGCGGCGGCTGTCGGTGCCCGGTGACAGCATCACGAGATCCAGCACGTTCCCCTGAGAGAGGCACGACATGACCGAGACCGCACGTTCGGGATCTGCTCGTTCCGGCCGGGCCAAGGGCCTGACCTTCGAGCGCATCTACACCACGGCGGGCGTCCACCCCTATGACGAGGTCACCTGGGAGCTGCGCGACATCACGCAGACCAACTGGAAGTCCGGCGAGGTCATCTTCGACCAGAAGGGCGTCGAGTTCCCGGACTTCTGGTCGGTCAACGCGAGCACGATCGTCACGACCAAATACTTCCGGGGCGCCGTCGGCACCCCCGCCCGTGAGCGCAGCCTCCGGCAGTTGATCGACCGGGTCGTGCTGACCTACACCCGGGCGGGCCGCGAGCACGGCTACTTCGCGAGCGCGCAGGACGCGGAGATCTTCGAGCACGAGCTCACGTATGCCCTGCTGCATCAGGTCTTCAGCTTCAACAGTCCGGTGTGGTTCAACGTCGGCACCAAGAGCCCCCAGCAGGTCTCGGCGTGCTTCATCCTCGCCGTCGACGACTCGATGGACTCGATCCTCAACTGGTACAAGGAGGAGGGCAAGATCTTCCAGGGCGGCTCCGGGGCCGGCCTCAACCTCTCGCGGATCCGTTCCTCCCGGGAACTCCTCTCCAGCGGCGGCACGGCCAGCGGCCCGGTGTCCTTCATGCGGGGCGCCGATGCGTCCGCGGGGACGATCAAGTCCGGCGGCGCGACGCGACGCGCGGCCAAGATGGTCGTCCTCGACGTCGACCACCCCGACATCGAGGAGTTCGTCGACACCAAGGCGCGTGAAGAGGACAAGATCCGCGCTCTGCGCGACGCCGGCTTCGACATGGACCTCGGCGGCCGGGACATCGTCAGCGTCCAGTACCAGAACGCCAACAACTCCGTCCGCGTCAACGAGGAGTTCATGCGCGCGGTCGAGGAGGGCGGGCAGTTCGGCCTGCGCGCCCGGATGACCGGCGAGGTCATCGACACCGTCGACGCCCGATCCCTGATGCGCCGCATCGCCACCGCCGCGTGGGAGTGCGCCGACCCGGGCATCCAGTACGACGACACGATCAACGACTGGCACACCAACCCCGAGACCGGCCGGATCACGGCGTCGAACCCATGCTCCGAATACATGTCGCTGGACAACTCCTCGTGCAACCTCGCCAGCCTCAACCTGCTGAAGTTCCTCCGCGAGGACAACACCTTCGACGCGGCGCGGTTCCAGCAGGTCACCGAGCTGGTCACGACGGCCATGGACATCTCGATCTGCTTCGCCGACTTCCCGACCGAGGCGATCACGCGCACGACGGTCGATTACCGCCAGCTCGGGGTCGGCTACGCCAACCTCGGTGCGCTGCTCATGGCGACCGGGCACGGCTACGACTCCGAGGGGGGCCGGGCCCTGGCCGCCGCGGTCACCTCGTTGCTGACGGCCGCGGCATACAAGCGCTCGGCCGAGATGGCCGGTGTGGTCGGGCCGTATGCGGGGTATGCGCGCAATGCGGACGCGCACAAGCGCGTCATGCGCAAGCACCAGGCCGCCAACGACGCGCTCCGCACGCGCGGCGCGATGGACGAGGACATCCACCGGTTCGCCACGAAGGCGTGGGACGCCGTGGTCCGGACCGGCGAGAAGAACGGCTACCGCAACGCGCAGGCCAGCCTGCTCGCCCCGACCGGCACCATCGGCTTCATGATGGACTGTGACACAACGGGAATCGAGCCGGACTTCTCGCTCGTCAAGTTCAAGAAGCTGGTCGGCGGCGGGTCGATGCAGATCGTCAACCTCACCATCCCGCGGGCGCTGCGCAAGCTCGGGTATGCCGAGGAGACGGTCGAGGCGATCGTCGAATACATCGCGGACAAGGGCCACGTCATCGATGCCCCCGGCCTGAAGACCGAGCACTACGAGATCTTCGACACGGCCATGGGGGCCCGGGCGATCTCACCGATGGGCCACGTGCGGATGATGGCGGCGACCCAGCCGTTCCTGTCCGGCGCCATCTCCAAGACGGTCAACCTTCCCGAGACCGCGACCGTCGAGGAGATCGAGGACGTCTACATCCAGGGCTGGAAGCTCGGCCTCAAGGCGCTCGCGGTCTACCGCGACAACTGCAAGGTCGGCCAGCCGCTGTCCGACGGTGGGTCGACCGCCAAGGGGGCCGCGGCCACCGCCACGGCGCCGGTGGTCGAGAAGGTCGTCGAGTACCGTCCCGTCCGGGAGCGGCTGCCCAAGCGGCGCGCCTCCCAGACCACGTCGTTCACGGTCGGCGGCGCCGAGGGCTACCTCACCGCCGGCACCTATGACGACGGCCGGCTCGGCGAGCTGTTCCTGAAGTTCGGCAAGCAGGGCTCGACCCTCGCCGGGGTCATGGACGCCTTCTCGATCGCGATCTCGGTGGCGTTGCAGTATGGCGTCCCGCTCGAGACCTATGTCGAGAAGTTCACCAACATGCGCTTCGAGCCGGCCGGCATGACCGACGACCCGGACGTGCGAATGGCCCAGTCCCTCATGGACTACGTCTTCCGACGCCTCGCGCTCGACTACCTCGACTTCGACACGCGCTCGTTCATGGGCATCCACACCGCCGCCGAGCGGGCGCGCCAGCTCGAGACCGGGTCGTATGCCGCGCTCGACGCCGACGGCGAGTCCGACGAGGAGCTCGAGGACGAGATCGAGTCGTTGTCCCAGGGCGTCGGGGCCTCGTCCAAGCGGGGCGGGCGCCCCGCCCACGAGGGCCGCGACCTCGACGCCGACAAGGTCACCTCCGGTGCGGGCGCCGCATCCGCGCGCGAGGTGATCGGCGACATCCACTCCTCGCAGGACCTCCTGGCCCGCTTCCAGGGCAAGACCGCCGATGCGCCGATGTGCATGACCTGCGGGACCAAGATGCGCCCCGCCGGCTCCTGCTACGTCTGCGAGGGCTGCGGCTCCACCTCCGGCTGCAGCTGACCCCCCGCAGCCTCGAGCGGGATCGTGGAGTGAAATCACGGCTATCGCCGTGATTTCACTCCACGATCCGTTTCAGGGGCCGACCTGACCATCCCGTCCGACGTGTTGGAGGCCGTGCGTCGACATGCGCCTCGCGGAAAGGTTTCGGCGTACGTCGACGCACGGCCTCCGGCGACAACTGGAACTCGATGATCTCGCCGGGCTGGTCGCCGAGATCGAGGAGACGAGTGGACCATTCGATCCCGAGGTGGTCGCGCGTCACGCGCAGGAGATGCGGTGATTCGACCGACTCTGCGCGTCGTCATCCTCGATTCAGAAGGATTGGCTCGGGCGGGCCGTCACGACCGTGAGATCGGCGAGCGCCTGGCGGCGGCTCCTGACAACCGTCCTAGTGGGATCGTGGAGTGAAATCACAGCTATAACCGTGATTTCACTCCACGATCCGTTTGTCGACCCCGCGCGTCCCGTCGGTTGAGCCGGGGTCGCGGCTGCGGCCCGGGCGGCCGGGTTAACCTGGTGGGGAGCGCCTCCGCCACCCGTCGCCGGTGGTGGGCGTTCCCAGGTTGGCCGCGCACAATTCGGGCCGACCCCCCACCGCACCAAGGAGCCCCCCATGCGTCCACGCGCAGCCGCGACCGCCGCCATCCTCTCCGCCGCGCTGGGGGCTGGACTCCTCCCGGCCCAGGCGACGACCGCGGCGACCATCCCCGACACCGGCAGCCGATACTCCCCCTACTCCTTCCTCGTCATCGGCGACCAGCCCTATGGGTCGACCCAGCTGAGCCAGTTCCCCGGCTGGATCTCCAAGATGAACGCGACCAACCCGGTCATGACCTTCCACGTCGGCGACATCAAGCTGTCCGAACGTCGTTGCGACAGTGCCTACATGACCAAGATCCTCGGCCTGTTCAACAAGTTCAAGACCGCGCTCATCTACACCCCCGGAGACAACGACTGGACCGACTGCAGCCAGGCCGTCTCGGGTGGCTACAACCCTCTGGAGCGACTGACCAAACTCCGCTCGGTCATGTACCCCGTTCCGGGTCGCAGCCTCGGGATGGTGCCGATCCCGGTGTCGAGCCAGTCGAGCAGCGGCTTCCCGGAGAACGTCCGGCTCATCCGTGACGGCGTCGTCTTCGTCGTCGTTCACACCGTCGGCGAGAACGACGACCTCCTGCCCTGGGCGGGTCGCACCAACGCGACTCCCGCGCAGAAGGCCGAGGAGTCGAAACGGATGGGGAGCGCGATCCACACGATCCAGGCGGCCTTCCAGCAGGCGAAGGACACCGGGTCGCGGGCCGTGACGATCTTCCTCCACGTCGACATGTTCGATCCGACCCACACGCCCGTCCCGGCGAAGCTCACCGCCTACAAACCCCTGGTCCAGACCCTCATCGACGAGACGAACAAGTTCAAGGGTGAGGTCTATCTCTTCAACGGCGACAGCCACGAGTTCAACAACGACTACCCCCTGAAGTCGGGATCGAAGTGGCTGTCGATCTATGGCGTCAAGGGATACTCGACGAAGTTCCAGCGGATCACCGTCGACGGGGACCTCAACATCCACTCCTTCCTCAAGGTCACCGCCAACGCGACCACCACCGGACCCGTGCTGTCCTGGGTGGCGCTGCCGCTGTCCTGAGCCGGCCGGGTTCAAACCGAGAACGGCCGCCCGGTCATCCGCTCGCACAACGCCCAGAGTCGGCGTCCCGTCTCCGCATCGTGCGAGGCGGCACTGGACCCGACCGGACGCGGGTGCCCGCGGGTCTCGCCGAGACCGGACGGCCCGACATAGGTGCCGCCGGGCAGGTCGCGGACGGTCGCGGCATACAGCACCGGCAGCGCGCCCATGGACGCGGGCTGGGCGATGAAGCTGAACCGGTTGGCGAACCGCATGACGTGATCCTGCAGCGTCTCGGTGTGCGTCTGCAGGTTCGTCGCGGAGTAGCCGGGGTGGGCGGCCATCGACCGGACCCGCGAGTGCGCCGCCGTCAGCCGGCGCTGCAACTCGTAGGCGAAGACGAGGTCGGCGAGCTTGCTCTGTCCGTACGCGAGCCAGCCGACATACCGACGATGCTCGAAGTCCGGATCGTCGAGGTCGAGCCGCCCGGCATGGTGAATGAGCGAGGACAGCGTGACGACCCGGTCGGTCAACCGGGGCAGCAGCAGGTTGGTCAGCAGGAAGGGTCCGAGGACATTGGTCGCGAACTGCGACTCGTGCCCCTGAGCCGACAGCCGCTTGGGGACCGCCATGATCCCCGCGTTGTTGACGAGCACGTCGATGCGCCAGTCGGACACCCCGTCGGCGAAGGCGCGGACCGAGTCGAGGTCGGCGAGGTCGAGCCGCCGGGTCTCGTGACTGCCCGGGAGATCCCGGCGTGCTGAGTCGGCCTTGCCGACATTGCGGCACGCGAAGACCACGTGGGCGCCCTTGGCGCACAACACCTTCGCGGTCTCGAACCCGATTCCGGAGTTGGCTCCGGTGACGATCGCGACGCGGCCGCTCTGGTCGGGAATGTCGTCGATGGTCCATCTGCCCATCAGGCACCTCCTTGGTGAACCGACCATGGCGTATGCCGCCTGGCCGGGTCCGATGGGGACCTCGCCAGCCTATCCAGCCACGCCCGCGCGGGCTGTGACGAAGCTCTCCACGCAGCGCCGGACGTCCGCCTCGGAATGGGCGGCCGAGAGCTGGACCCGAATCCGGGCGGCCCCCCGCGG
>JBDIAJ010000118.1:0-12467 GCA_039812345.1 Nostocoides sp.
CCCACACCGAGGCCTCCACGACCTCCCGCAAGGTGGCCGCGCTCGAGCGTGACGGCATCGTCGTCCGGCTCCCCGACCCCGACGACGGGCGGGCCCACCTCATCACCCTCAGCGTCGAGGGTCACCGGGTGCTCGAGAACCTGCGGGCGAATCGCCAGCGGCTCTTCGAGGACCTGCTCGCTGACTGGGAACCCGCCCAGATCGACTCCCTCCTGACCCTCCTGACCCGCCTCGGCGACACCCTCGAGACCCGAGGGGCGCGCCCGGGGGCGGACCGGCATACCGACCACGCAATGGAGACCACCCGATGACCACCGACGCCTCGGCGGCCGACGCGGCGCTGACCAGCGCCCCGGCGCCGAACCTGCTCTCGCACCGGCAGATCGTCACCATCCTCACCGGCCTGATGCTCGGCATGTTCCTCGCCGCGCTCGACCAGACGATCGTCGCCACCGCGATCCGCACCATCGCCGACGACCTCCAGGGCCTGGACCGCCAGGCCTGGGTGACGACGGCCTACCTCATCACCTCGACCATCGTCACCCCGCTCTACGGCAAGCTGTCCGACATCTATGGCCGCAAGCCGTTCTTCCTCACGGCCATCACGGTGTTCGTCATCGGGTCGGTCATGTGCACCTTCGCCAACTCGATGATCCAGCTCGCCGCCTTCCGCGCGGTCCAGGGCGTCGGCGCCGGTGGCCTGTTCAGCCTCGCCCTCGCCATCATCGGCGACATCGTCCCGCCGATGGAGCGGGCCAAGTACCAGGGCTACTTCCTCGCCGTCTTCGGCACCTCCAGCGTGCTCGGGCCGGTCATCGGCGGCTTCTTCGCGGGCCTCAACTCCTTCCTCGGCATCGCCGGGTGGCGCTGGGTGTTCCTCGTCAACGTCCCGATCGGGATCGTCGCACTCTTCGTCGTCATGCGGACGCTGAAGCTGCGGCATACGCGCCTCGACCACCGGATCGACTGGTGGGGCGCCGCGGCGCTGTCGGTCGGCCTCGTGCCGCTCCTGATGGTGGCCGAGCAGGGCCGCGAGTGGGGCTGGTCCTCGACCAATTCGATCCTCTGCTATGTCATCGGCGGCATCGGCGTGCTCGCCTTCCAGTACATCGAGTGGCGCATGGGTGAGGAGGCGCTGCTGCCGATCCGCCTGTTCGCCAACAAGACCATCGGCATCGGCTCCGTCGCCTCGACCGTCCTCGGTATGGCGCTCTTCGGCGGCATCGCCTGCCTCCCGCTCTATCTCCAGATCGTCAAGGGCGCGACCCCGACCGAGGCCGGTCTGCAACTGCTCCCCCTGACGCTGGGGATCATGTCCGGCTCGATCATCTCGGGTCAGACGATCAGCCGGACCGGCCGCTATCGGCCGTTCCTGCGCGCCGGCGGGCCGATGATCGCGCTCGCGCTGTTCATCCTGCACTGGACGCGGTATGACACCGCGCTGTGGAAGCTGATGATCGTCATGGTGCTCTTCGGCATGGGGATGGGCTTCATGATGCAGCCGCTCATGCTCGCCATCCAGGCCGCCGCCGACCGGCGCGACATGGGCATCGCCACCGCCTCCGCGACGTTCACCCGTCAGATCGGCGGCACGCTGGGAACCGCGGTCTTCCTCTCCATCCTGTTCTCGCTGCTGCCGGACAAGATCGCCACGCGGATGGGCCAGGCCCAGGGGACGGCCGACTTCAGGGCGGCCCTCGCCGACCCGGCGAACGCGGGCTTCGTCCAGCAGTTGAAGTCCGGCTCGGGCTCGACGTCGGTGATGAAGGACTCCTCCTTCCTCACCTCCCTCGACCCGCGACTGGCCAAGCCGTTCCTCCAGGGCTTCGCCGACTCGATGGACCGGGTCTTCCTGTTCGCCGCGATCGTCATGATCCTCGGCGCCATCGTCGCCTGGACGATCCCGCAGATCTCCCTGCAGAGGCCCGCCCCCGGCGAGGCGCCGATCATCGCCGAATAGGCCCGGCGGCAGCGGATCGTGGAGCGAAATCACGGCTATGCCCGCGATTTCGCTCCACGATCTCGTCCTAGCCCCAGACGAGGCCGCGCGAGGGGTCGGCGAGGATCGCCGCGACATCGGCGAGATAGCGCGAGCCGAGTTCGCCGTCCACGAGCCGGTGGTCGAAGGACAGCGCCAGCGTCGTCACCCAGCGCGGCTCGATCCGCTCCTGAGCGCCCGACCCGACGACCCACGGCTTGCGGGTGATCGAGCCGAACGCGAGGATCGCCGACTCCCCCGGGTTGAGGATCGGCGTCCCCGAGTCGATCCCGAACACCCCGATATTGGTGATCGTGATTGTGCCGCCGGCCATGTCCGCGGGCTGGGTCCGCCCCTCGCGGGCCGTCGTCGTCAGCGCCGTGATCGCCTCCGCCAACTCCCGCATGGTCAGCAGGTCGGCGTCCTTGATGTTGGGCACGAGCAACCCGCGGGGCGTCGCTGCGGCGATCCCTAGATTGACATATCCCTTCTTGACGATCTCCTGAGCCGCCTCGTCCCAGGTCGCGTTGATATCGGGGTTGCGCCGTATGCCGAGGCACATCGCCTTCGCGAGGACGAGCAGCGGCGTCACCTTGACGTCGCGGAACTCGCGGTCCTTCTTCAGCCGCTCGACGAGGTCCATGGTCGCGGTGACGTCGACGTCGACCCACTCGGTGACGTGCGGCGCGGTGAACGCCGACCCGACCATCGCCGCGGCGCTGACCTTGCGCACGCCCTTGATCGGGATCCGCTCCTCCCCCCGGCTGCCGTATGCCGATCCAGCCCGCCCGCGGCCGTCTCCCGTGCCGCTGGGCGCACCGCCGGTGCCTCCTCCCGCAGTCACCAAGCCCGCGCTCGCCGCAACCGCGGCGCCGGCCCCAGCCGCCGCACCGTGTGCGGCGGCGAGGACGTCGTCGCGGGTGATGATCCCGCCGTCCCCACTGCCGGGAACGAGCGCGAGGTCGACCCCGAGGTCGCGCGCGAGTTTGCGCACCGGGGGCTTGGTGAGCGCCCGGACCCGGCCGAGGACCTCGGGCGAATGGTCGGTCAACTCGGTCAGCGGCCGCCGGTCGCGCAGCACGTGCGTCGAGTGCGCGGCGACGAGTTCCCCCACACCGCTGCTCGCATCGGCATGGACGGCCTCCTTGACCGCCGGCTCCTCGTCCGGATAGTGCGCGATCGTCTGCAGCAGGTGCGGCTTGCGCCGCGGCCGGCGCTTGGCCTCGGTCTGCTTGACGCCGTAGCCGACGAGGACCGGCGTCCGCTCCGGCTTCGCGGGTGCCTGAGCCGTCTCGGGCGCCGACGGGGCCATCTCGGCCGTCACGAAGTCGCTTCCGGCGCCGCCCCCCGGGTCGTATCCCCCGGACCCACCCGGATGACCGCCCGCCCCGTCACCACCGCTTCCCCGCTGCGCCGCGCCCCCGGCCGTCGCGCCTGCAGTCGTCACGGCGGTCGCGCCCGACCCGACCCCATCGCCGGACCCGTCGTCGATGGCGATGATCGGCGTCCCCACCTCGACGGTCGCCCCCTCGGCCACCAGCAGCGCGGCGACGGTCCCGGCATACGGAATCGGCAACTCCACCAACGACTTCGCCGTCTCGATCTCGACGACGATGTCGTTGACCTTGACGACGTCTCCGACCGCGACCCGCCAGGTGACGATGTCGGCCTCGGTCAGCCCTTCGCCCGGATCGGGCAGCTTGAACTCAGGCACCGGAATCGGCCCCTTTCAGTGCGTCAGCGAGCGGTCAACGGCATCGAGCACCCGGTCCAGATCGGGCAGGAACTCCTCCTCGATCCGGCTCGGCGGATAGGGGACGTTGTAGCCACCGACCCGCAGCACCGGCGCCTCCAGCGAATAGAAGCACTCCTGCTGGATCTCGGCGGCGAGTTCGGCCCCGAGCCCGAGGAAGGTCGGCGCCTCGTGGACGATGACGCACCGGCCGGTCTTGCGCACCGACCCGAAGATGGTCTCGGTGTCGAGCGGTGTCAGCGACCGCAGGTCGACGACCTCGAGCGAGGTTCCGTCCTCCTCGGCGGCCTGGGCGGCCTGGAGGCAGGAGCGGACCATCGGCCCATAGGCGAGGACGGTCACGTCCGTCCCGGGCCGGATGACATTGGCGCGGAACAATTCCCGTTGCGGCGCGGAGCCGACCTCACCCTTGTCCCAATAGCGCCGCTTCGGCTCATAGAACATGATCGGGTCGGGGTGCTCGATCGCCTCCTGCAGCATCCAGTAGGCATCGTCCGGGTTGCTGCACGCCACGACCCGCAACCCCGCCGTGTGCGCGAAATAGGCCTCGTTGGACTCGCTGTGGTGCTCGACCGCGCCGATGCCGCCGCCGACCGGGATGCGGATCACCATCGGCAGCCCCACGTGCCCGAGCGAGCGCGCGTGCAGCTTCGCCACCTGCGAGACGATGTGGTCGAACGCCGGATAGACGAACCCGTCGAACTGGATCTCGACGACCGGCCGATACCCCCGCAACGCCATCCCGATCGCCGTCGCGACGATCCCGGCCTCGGCGAGCGGGGTGTCGATGACCCGGTCCTCCCCGAAGTCCTTCTGCAGACCCTCGGTGATCCGGAACACCCCGCCGAGCTTGCCGATGTCCTCCCCCATGAGGACGACCTTGGGATCCTTCTCCATCGCCAGCCGAAGGCTCGCGTTGAGCGCCTTCGCCATTGTCATTGTCGCCATATCAGTGGGACGCCCCCTCGAAGCTCGCGAGGTAGTCCGTCAGCGCCGCCCGCTCGGCGTCCATGACGGGGTGCGGCGCGGCATACACATGGGCGAACATCGACTCCGGTGTCGGGTCCGGCAGCGCGAGACAGCGCGCCCGCAGGTCGGCGCCGACGGCGTCCGCCTCCTCCTCACACGCGGTGAAGAACTCCTTCCGTATGCCGTGTGCTCGCGCCAGCAACGTCCCCAGCCGCGCGATCGGGTCGCGTAGCTTCCACACCTCGACCTCCGCGGAGACGCGGTACTTGGTCGGGTCGTCGGACGTCGTGTGCGCGCCCATGCGATAGGTGAAGGCCTCGACCAGGGCCGGCCCCTGGCCGTCACGGGCGTCATCGAGCGCGGCCTTGGTCACGGCATACGTCGCGAGGACGTCGTTGCCGTCGACGCGGGTGCCGGGGAAGCCGTATCCCTTGGGCCGCAGATAGATCGGGACCCGCATCTGGCGTTCGTTGGGCTCGGAGATGGCCCACTGGTTGTTCTGGCAGAAGAAGACGACCGGCGCGTTCATGACCCCGGAGAAGACGAAGGCCTCCCCGACGTCCCCCTGGGCGCTGGCCCCGTCGCCGAAGTAGGCGATGACCGCCGTGTCCCGGTCGGGGTCGCCGGTCCCGACCGCTCCGTCGCGCTGGACCCCCATGGCGTAGCCGGTCGCGTGCAGGGTCTGGGCGCCGATGATGATGGTGTAGAGGTGGAAGTTCTTCTCGAACGGGTCCCACCCGCCGTTGTGCACCCCCCGGAACATCCCGAGCAGGTTGAGCGGGTCGACCCCGCGGCACCAGGCGACGCCGTGCTCGCGATAGGTCGGGAAGGCGAAGTCCTGCGGGCGCAGCGCGCGTCCCGAGCCGACCTGTGCGGCCTCCTGCCCCAGGCACGGCGCCCACAGACCGAGCTCCCCCTGACGCTGCAGCGCGGTGGCCTCGTTGTCGATCCGCCGGACGAGGACCATGTCCCGATAGAACCCCTGGAGGTCCTGAGTCGTCACCGCGTCGGCGATCGCGTCGTAGCGCTCGTCGGAGACCCGCTCGCCCTCGGGCGTGACCAACTGGACCATGTCCGGCCCGCCGTCCCGCGGCTCGATCCGGTGCTTGCGGCCCTTGTCACCCATCGGTGCTCCGTTCCCACCCGCCGCGGGATGGCCGCCTTCGGGTGACTCGGTCGCCGTGCCGGGCGCTGACCGGGGGTGACCGGTATGCCGCGCCCGCCCAGCGACGGTGGTCGCGGCCACGTCCTCGTGCCCGCCGTGCTGTGCGTCTGGTCACAACCTACCGCGCCACGGGTGGTGCTCGACCCAGGGTGGGCCCTGCGACGACGGCGGGCTGCGACCCCGGCGGGGCGACCGGTCCGGGCGACCGCTAGACGACGAAGTCCGCCCCGCCCGAGGCGACGATGAACCGGGTCGTGATCGGGGTGTCGAACCCGATGGAGGCCTGGACGAAGAAGCTGATGCCCATCCCCCACAGCACCGTGTGGGGCGAGGCGAGGTCGAAGGTGTTCGCGCCGTCGAGTCCCGTCCGGTGGTCACCCTCCGGATGGAGGTCGTTGAACTCCTGGACCTTGGTCGAGCCGTCGTAGATGTGGACCGCCCGCACCTGGCAGTTCTCCGCGCTGAACATGACGAAGAACCGCTGCACCCGGGTGCGGCCCTCGGCGGTGATGACCGGAGTCGGCAGCGGCAGGTGGAACCAGCTCGCCTTCCCCGGGATGAGCGCGACATCGCCACCCCATCCGTAGTGGCCGATCGCGACGCAGTTCTCCGGATTCTCCACCGTCACGGCGTTGCCGTGCACCCAGCTCGCGTGCAAGCTCATTGCTCACTTCTCCCGTCCAGGCGCACCCGTATGACGCGCTCCCTGGACAGGAGGTCGGCGAGGGGCGGTTGATACGCCCGCTGATCGGCTGAGGGCCGTACGCGCCCGACAACAGGCCAGCGCGCTGGTCACCCACACGGACATCTCACTCGTCGTCGAGGGTTTCCTCATATGTCTCGTCGTCCAACTCCTCGAGTTGGACCATCACGCGGGTGAAGTCGATGCCGAGTTCGGTCGCCCGGATCTTGCCCCGCTGCTCGCGCCAGAGGCCGGTGTCGGACCAGTACGCGACCATCCGGTCGAAGTGCTCGTCGCTCATCCGCCCGGAGAGATCCACGAGGTCGGCACCACCCTCTTCACGGGAGATGCGCTCCACCGACCAGACATTGGTCGGCGCGCTGCGCCACCACTGCCGGGCCCGCTTCCACGTTGTGAGATCGCCGAAGATCATGCCCAGCATCAAGCCGAGGAGCGAGTCGAAGACACGGTCCCATTCGGCACGACGGCGCACCCCGGCCAGGAGCAGCATCCCGGCCATGACCTGCTGCCGCGGGTCCTCCGGCCAGGGCCGGCCGACGACGACCTTGGTGCCCCGAACCTCGAGCAGGTCGGCTGACACGGCAGACAGGAAGAGCCGGTCGAGGCCGCTGTGGTCGCCGGCGGAACGCCATACGGGCGGCTCCTCACCCCACACCGAGCGCATCCACCCATCCAGGTCGAGCGCGGCGATCGCCTCGCGGGCATCGGCGGGCCGCAGGACGCCCGTTTTAGTCGCCGCCCGGCCCTGCGGGCCGACCCACTCGACCAGCCGCAGGACCATTTGGACGAAGCCAGTGGCCCGCAACTGCGCGGCCACGACCCCGTGGTCCTGCATCGGCAGCGCCTCGTCGTCCTCCTCGTCATCGACAACGCGCAGGCCGGGCGGAGCGCCATACGGCCCTGGACCGGAGAGCACGGCGTTGGCGAACGCGGACAGTTCCCGCGACGCGACGCTCCCCGCGCCGGGCGGACCCGGCGCGCGCTCACGACGTTCCTCCGTGGAGAGGGCATTCCAGGAATCCATGATCTGTTGAAGGCGTTGTTGCACCTCCTCAACAGAGGACGCGTCCTCCAGGGTGATGCCGATCTCCTCGCCATACGCCTGCATGGACTTCGCCGCCCCGAAGGCCCCCGGGTCGGCGCACCGCTCCCGCATCTCCGGTATGGCGCGGCGCGCCTCCCGGGTCAGGTCCCTGGGGTCGGCCGACCCGGACGCCATCCGGCCGGTCGCGCGCAGGAACCGCCAGAAGGTGTCCAGTGTGGCGACGAGTTCCTCGACATCGGGCACACCGAGGGGGCCGTGTCCGGGCCACCGCGTGGTCATCAGGTAGTCGGCCGATCCGGCCGGCCACGCGGTGCCCGGGATGCGGTCCTGGGTGTCACGAATGGAGAGGGCCGTGCCGAGCAGGTCGGCGTCGAGGGGCCGCTTGGTCTTGGCGGCCCACGCCTCGGCGTGGCCGATCAGGAGGTCGTATGGGTCGTTCACGCGCCCATCCTCGCTCCCATCGGCTGGCGGAAGCGACAGGATCAGTCGCGTGGCGTCAGGTAGAACCACACATCGCCCGGCGAGAGGTCGAAGACGGCCGCGTGACGCTGGCCATACGGCTTGGCGAAGTCCTTCCACCCGGCCACGTTGCCGATACCTGCGTCGATGGCGGCCCAGTCGGTTCGCACGATCTTCGCGCCGCGGATGGAGAAATAGGTCGTGATCGGGTCGCCGTCGCAGAGGCTGGCCCCGTCATAGAGGTCGACATCGCCGGCGGCCAGGTCGGCCCCCAGAACTCCGAGCGCCTCGCACCCGACTTCGATGTTCCCGCTGGTGACTTGCAGGTTGTTCCGCCGGAGGAACCCTTCGAGGTCCTGAGCGGACGCCGTCGTCTGTGGGTATGCCGGGAGCGCGCCCGCGGTTGCCCCGTCGTCCTCTCGAAGGTTGCTGACGACGAACCGGTTTCCCCTGAGCCGCAATGTCGCCGCCATGGAGGGCCCGGGCACCGTGCCGTAAAGATCCGTGTCCCAGCGCAATTGGACAGCTCCGTCGGTGATGATCATGCCCGTCACATAGGCGTGATATGTGTCATCGCGGGCTCGGGCCGGATCGAACGTGGCCAACTGGACGAGCTGCCGATTCCGCTTGGCGTAGGCGATCACGGTCGCGTCGGTGCCGCCGGCGCCGCTGGATGCCGTGATGACCGCGACGCCGTCGCCACGGCCGTCGCCGTTGAGGTCGCCCAGGGCCGGCGCCGCACCGCCGGAACGTTCGAGGCCCACATACCCATTACCGGTTCCGGGCAGGACTCCGTTGACGAGCGTGCCGGCTCGGTTGCCGCGCAGCGACGGGACCGGGGCGCTGAGCAGATCCGTGCGGGAGAGATAGCGGTCGCCGATGTCGTCGCCGATGACGCCGAGGACCTCGTTGGTCAGGTCCTGGGTGCGCATGAGCGAGGTATGGAAGCACGGCCCGTTCGCCGCTCCTGCCGGGACGTCCGCGACATCGCCGCGACTGGTCAGGCCGAACATCAGGCCGTACTCGTCCGTCTTGCGCCGGACGGGGCTGAGTTGGTATCGGCACGTGACCTCGCGCCGCTCGACCGCGCCAGCCGTGGCCGAGGCCTCGCTGACGATGATGTCGCCGACCGGGATGTCCGTGGTCTCCCAGGGCCAGGCGAACCAGCCCAGCTTGGGAATGCTGAAGTTCGTCGAGCCGGCGAGGGCGTCCACCGGGATCGCCTTCGGCACCGGCTTCAGCGCCCTCAACTCGGCCGAGCCCGCCCGCAACGCCGTCCCCGCCTCCCCTTCGAAGGCTCCCACGAACGGGACGATCGAACACACGCTCGCGTCCATGTCCGTGGTCGTCGCCGACCCGCACGCGGACAGGATCAGCCGGATCACCGCGGCGACCTTGCCGGGCACCACATCGACCACGCCGCCCACGACCGCAGCCAGGACCGACCCGGTGTTGGGGGTGCCGAGCGTCACGATCCGGCTGATCTCGCCGCTGCGGTCCTTGGCGCCGCCCGGACCCGGAGCGGACGCGGCATACCGGGCCATCAGGCCACCCATCGAATGCCCGACGACGATGACCTTCTGGCCGGACGCCTTGGCCAGGCAGTCGATCGCCTTGCCGAGTCCGGGGCCGAGGTGGGCATCGGTCACCCAGCGCCCGGAATAGGGGTGGTAGTCATAGGTGAACACCGCCGCGCCCGCCAGGTCCTGGAGGGTCCCGGCGAGGCTGATCCGACTCTTGATCTGCGCAAACGCACTGGGCGTCAGGTCGATCGGGGCGGAGAAGGCACCCGTCTTGCCGTTCGCGCTCGGATGGGTCGACTGACTCGTCCATCCGTGGACGAGGATCACCGGGACCCATGCGCCACGCTCGTCGGGACCGTTCTTGATCGCCCGGCCGTCCCCGAACCGCTCGGCCTTGACGACCGGGGCGCGCTCGACCACGACCTTGTCCAGGCCGAGTCGTCTGGCGTCACAACCCCACGAGCTCGGACCGGATGCCGCGGGCGGCGACGAGCCGTTGGGGAGGGCACCCTGGAGGGTCGCGAGCGCCATACCGAACGAGGCGAGGGCGCCGCGCAGGCGCACGGGCATCACCGGGGAACCTCCACGGTGGCGAGGACTTTCCACGAGTCCCCCTCCTTGACCATCACGGCGAGATAGGTCACGGGTGATCTGCCCGGATAGGTGACGTCGACGGCCATGGTCCCGCCGGAGCCGGTCCCGTCGGGCGCCCACGACGCCACCTCGGGGGTGAGCTTGGTGCCGGGCGGAAGTGCCTTGCCGGGCTCGGGCACGAGGTCGCGGGCATCGCTGGCGAGCGCGCCCGCCGGGTCGGCGGCCACCTTCGAAACCGCGGTCGCCACGAGTTGCGCCTCGTTCGCCGAACTGGACGACGCCGACAACGAGGAGTGCTGTGCTCCGGCAGAGGAGCCGGAGTCGCCGCCCCACATGGCCAGATAGCCACCGCCCGCGACGAGCGCCGCCGCGGCGGTCACCGCGACCCCGATCAGGACGCCCTTCCGGCCGCCCCCACCGGTCGCGCCAGGCTGCGGAATCGCGGGTGGCAGGCTTGAGGGTGGCAGGCTTGAGGGTGGGAGGCGCGGCATCGGCGGGCTCGGCGGGGGCGGGCTCGACGGGGGCGGGCTCGGCGGTGCGAACACACCCAGGGCGCCACCACACCGCGGACAGCGCGCCATCTCCGGATCTGACGCCAACCCGCACCGGACACAGTTCGCCACGATGGCCAGTCAAGCCAGGTGCGCCACCCGGGGCAAGCCCCCAGATCGGGGGACAAGCCCGGGATGCGCGCCGGGTCGGGCTACGGCGTGTTGGTCTTGACGTCGCCCTCCCACGGCCGGAAGTCGAGGGCCCGGTCGGTGCCGGTGCCGCCGTCGAAGAAATCCCGACCATTGCCACCGGTCATCGTGTCGTTGCCGGCGCCGCCCTGGAGGACGTCGTCTCCCTCGCCACCGACGAGCGTGTCATTGCCATTCCCGCCGACCAGGGTGTCGTCGCCGTCCCCGCCGGACAGCTTGTCGGCGCCACCGGCACCGCAGAGCAGATCCATCCCACCGCCACCGGCAAGGGTGTCGTTGCCGTTGCCGCCGAGGATCAGGTCGACTCCGCCGTCGCCGGTGATCGTGTTCGCGCCAGCCGTGCCGATCCGGACCGAGAACGTCACGCTCTTCGTAGCGCCGGCGCTGTCGTACGCGGTCACGATGACGTCGGCCCGCCCGCTCCGGCCCGGCCGTCCGGTGACCGCGACGGTCCGGTTGGCGCCGCTGCCGCCGACCGCGATGTTGGCGTTGGGGACCAGCGTCTGGTTGGTCGACGTCGCGGTGACCGTCACCGGCGAGGAGTCGATGTCGAACGTCGTGACATTGATCCGTCCGCGGGCGTCGGCCAGGCAGGCCCCGCGGGCGACGAAGCCGAGCCGCGGCGCGTCGTTGACCGGGGTCACCGTGATGCTCACCGTCGCCGGGGCGGAGGTCGCCTGGCCGTCGCTGACGGTGAACGTGAACGAGTCCGCCCCGTTGTAGTCCTGGTCCGGGGTGTAGGTGAGGTTCGGTGCGGTCCCGCTCAGCGTGCCGTGCTTGGGGGCGGCGGTCACGGCATACGTCAACGGGTCACCGTCGGGATCGGACCCGGTGAGGGTGATCGGCGTAGCCGTGTCCTCCGCCGTCGTCACCGCCTGGTCGTCGGCGGTCGGTATGCCGTTGACGTGCGTCGTCAGGTTCAGCCCGACGATCACGGGGTCGTGATCGGAGATGCGGTACTCGTCGGGTGCATAGAGGCTCGCCTGTTGGTTGGCCGACTTGAAGTTCGTGTTGTAGTCGAGCACGGACGGCTCGTCGGAGTTGATGTGGAAGTCGGCCACCCCGGCGACCTGCCCGGCGAGCGACTCCGAGGCGAAGGCGTGGTCGAGGTAGCCCCACTGCCCGTCGAAGACGTAGGAGTAGGCGTCCGCACCGAGCCGGGTCTTGATCAGGTGCGTGAACCCGGCGTTCTGGAGGGCCGTGATCGGGTCCTCCATCGCGTAGGAGTTGTAGTCACCGACGAGGAGGACATCCGGGTCGCCGGTCCCGGTCGGGTCCCCGGCCAGCCACGAGGTCAGCGTGTTGACGGCGTTGACCCGAACCTGGTTGCAGTTGCCCTGGCCGTCGCCGGTGTCGGGGGCGTCGCAGGCGCTGCCCTTGCTCTTGAGGTGGTTGACGTTGACGATGACCCGCTCGCCGGTGCTGTTCTCCTCGAACGCCTGGGCGACGGTGGCCCGGTTGCGGGGCGCCGAGTCGCCGCCGTTGACGAAGGCCGCCGTGTTGAGGACGGCAGTGGTGCCCACGGGGGTCACGGCCGCCGGCTTGTAGAGCAGGCCGACCTTGATCGCGTCGGCGCC
>JBDIAJ010000119.1:0-12314 GCA_039812345.1 Nostocoides sp.
TGCGCGACGCCAAGATCACCCAGATCTACGAAGGCACCAACCAGATCCAGCGCCTCGTCATGGCCCGCCAGCTCCTCCAGTAGCGGCGACCGAGCGCCCACGCGAGCGACTCGGCACCGCGCGGGGCGTCACGACGGGAGCCTTCCGCCTCCTGGCCTAGACTGCTCGCTGGACCGCCTTCTGTCCGATCATCCCGCCACCTGAGCCCGCGCGCCATCGCGTCGCGCCCGAGGAGTCCTATGAACGACCCCGTCGCGCTCGGTCAACCGACCGTCGGTGAGGAGGAGATCGAGTCCGTTCGGCGCGTGTTCGCCTCGGGGTGGCTCTCGGGCGCAGGTCCGACCTGCCAGGAGTTCGAGCGCTGCTTCGCCGACGTGGCAGGAGTCGGTCACTCGTTGGCGACCGCGAACTGCGGGTCGGCGCTCCACCTCGCCCAGCTGGCTCTCGGGGTGGCCGCCGGCGACGAGGTGATCGTCGGCGACTACACCTTTCCGGCCACCGGTCACTCGGTCAGGTGGTCCGGTGCCACGCCGGTCTTCGCAGACGTCCGGCCGGACATCTGGAGCATCGACCCCGACGCCGTCGAGGCGGCGATTACCGGCCGCACAGTCGGCGTCATCGCCGTCGACCCCTTCGGGCAACCTGCCGACTACGACGAGCTCCGGGCCATCACGCGGAAGCGGGGTCTCTGGCTCATCGAGGACGCGGCCTGTGCGGCAGGCGCCTCCTACAGGGGCCGGCCGGCAGGGAGTCTCGCCGACATCGCCTGCTTCAGCTTCCATGGGCGTAAGGGGATCACCGCGGGTGAGGGCGGCGCCCTGACGAGTGACGACGCCAACCTCGTGGCCGTGGCCCGCAAGCTGCACACCTACGGCATCGCCCCCGCCCTGAGCCGAGAGTCGGCCGCAACACTCCCCATCCCCTCGTTCGACGCCTTGGGCTACAACTACCGGATGTCCGACGTCCAGGCCGGCATCATGCTCGCCCAGCTGGACCGCCTGGACGCCCTCGTGTCCCGGCGTCGCGAGATCGCGGTGCAGTACTTCGAGCTGCTCGCCGACGTCGAGGCCGTCGAGACGCCCCAGGAGGCGGACGACCGTGTCCACTCGTGGCAGTCCTACGTCCTCGCGGTACGTCCCGGCTGGGACCGTGGGGCGTTCGCCATCGAACTCCGTGCCCGAGGCATCGGCTGCAACTTCGGGACGTATGCCTCGCACGTCCAGCCGATCTACGGCGACCAGAAGCCTCTCCCGGTCTCGGCCGACCTCTTCGAGCGGCACCTGGCGATCCCCATGCATGCCAACCTCACGGACGACGAGGTCACCAGGGTGACCGAGGCGGTCCGTGACGTGGCCGCCCTTGCAGACGTCCGCTCCTGAGCGGATCCGACCTAACGACCGAGGAGAGACACCTGCCCATGCCCGAGACCAAGACTGCGTTCATCACCGGCGGTGCCGGCTGGATCGGCCTCAAGACCGTGCCGATGCTGCTCGAACGGGGCTATCGGGTGCGCATCTTCGACAACATGTTCCGTGGAGACCGGGATGCTGTGGCACGCTTCGTCGCCACCGGGAATGTCGAGCTGATCGACCAGGACGTCCGCTACGGCGGAGCGGTGCATCAGGCCATGAAGGGCTGCACGCACGTCATGCACTATGCGGCGGTCTCGATCAACAAGAGCCAGGCCGACCCGTACGAGTCGATGGATATCAACATGATCGGTAACCACAACGTGTTCGCGGCGGCGGCCGACCACGGGGTGGAGCGACTCGTCTTCGCCTCCAGCGCGTCGGTCTACGGCCCGCCTCAGCGGCTGCCGATGCACGAGGACGACCGCCTCGACCCGCAGACGCCGTACTGCATCAGCAAGCGGGCCGGTGAGGACCTCCTGCGCTTCTACCAGCGCCGGGCGGGGCTCTCCTGGATCGCGCTGCGGTTCTTCAACGTCTACGGCCCCGGGCAGAAGACGACGGCCTACTACACCTCGGTCATCAACCACTTCGTCAACCGTTTGAAGAACGGCGAGCCGCCCGTCATCGACGGGAAGGGCGAGCAGTCGATGGACTTCATCCATGTCGACGACGTGGCGCGCGCGGGCGTGCTGGCCCTGGAGAGCGAGACGGATGGCCGGGCACTCAACGTCGGCACGGGCGTCGACACAACGATCGCCCGGCTCGCCGAGATCCTCATCGACGCCGTGGGGGTCGACGTCGAGCCGCAGTTCAACCCCCGCGAGGTCCTCGTCGACCGGCGCGCGGCGTCGACGGCTCTCGCGAAGGAGACGATCGGCTTCGAGTCGTCCATCGACGTCGTGACGGGTATGCGGGACCTCGTCAAGACCCAGCTCGCCCGATGACAGGCGGTGCGCCCGCGTCCGCCGCGCTCCCCGAGAACCCCTACAACGCGCATGCGTGGCTCGTGGGGGAGCCGGCAATCGGGGAGGGGACCTGGATCGGGGCGTTCACCGTCATCGACGGCTCAGGGGGCCTGACGATCGGGCGGGGCTGCGACATCAGCTCCGGAGTTCACATCTACACCCACTCGAGCGTCCGGCGCTGCGTGAGCGCCCGGGCATACCCGCACGTTGACCGGGCTCCGGTGCGCATCGGCGACTTCGTGTTCATCGGCGCGAACGCGACGATCAATATGGGCGTCACGATCGGCGACCGTGCCATCGTCGGAGCCGGCGCGGTCGTGACCAAGGACGTGGCACCACACACCGTCGTCCAGGGCGTGCCGGCCCGGCTCGTGGGGCGCATCGTCGTCGACGGCGACCGGGTGCTCACGGAGCCGATCGAGGAGTCCTAGATGCGCATCGTCGTCGTCAACAACTTCTTCCCGCCTCGGGTGGGCGGCAGCTCACACCTGTCCGACGCGCTGGCCAGGGGGTATGCTGGCCAGGGACACGATGTCCTCGTCCTCACCGCTGCCTACGAGGACGCCCCCGCCGAGGAGGAGCGGGACGGCCTGCGGATCGTCCGGCTCCCGGCGGCCATGATCCCCAAGACGCGACTCTCCGTGAGCTTCGACATTGCCTTCACCCTGCGGCGGGGGGCCTATCGGCGGGTGGCGCGGCTCCTTGACGACTTCGGGCCCGATGTCGTCCACCAGCACGGACAGTTCTTCGACCTCACCTGGCTCACGGGCGAGTGGGCGCGACGCAGACCGGTGCCGGTCCTGCTGTCGATCCACACGCGCCTGGAGAACCCGAGCGCCCATTATCACGGCGTCTTCCGCCTGCTCGACGCGGCGATCGTCAGGATGGCCATGCGGCGGTTCCGCCCGGCCCTCGTCGTCATGGACACGCAGATGGACGAGTACATCAAGGAGCGGTACTCGGGGGCGTACTCGGCGTTGGAGTACATCCCGGTCGGGGTCGACGCCGAGTGGGTCGCCGGCGGTGACGGCGCGCGCGTGCGGGTGCGTCACGACCTCGGGGAGGCCCCCCTCGTGCTGAGCCTGGGGCACGTCATCCCGCTGCGCGACCGGCTGCTGCTCGTGGAGGCCCTGCCAACGCTCCTGGCACGCCATCCCCACGCCAAGATTCTCGTCGTGGGGACCGTTTACTACGACGTGTTCGAGGAGCGGGCGCGGGAGCTGGGGGTGAGCCATGCCGTCATCGCCGTCGGACCGGTGCCCAAGTCCGAGATCCCCGACTACCTCTCCGCCGCAGATATCGAGACGCACGATCTGCAGGGGTACGGTCTCGGCACCGCGAGCCTGGAGAGCATGGCGGCGGGAGTGTCGACCGTCGTGGCGGTTCGCGCCGACAACTTTCCGGGGATCGCACTCGTCGACGGCCAGAACGTCGTCCTCACGCCCGTTGGTGACGCGGAGGCGCTCGGGGGGCGGCTGGCCGACCTGCTCGACGACCCGGAGTGGCGCGCGCGGCTCGGGGCGGCGGAGCAGCAGCTGGTCCGAGAGCACTTCTCGATCGACGTCGTGCTCCGTCAGCACCTGGAGGTCCTGGAACGGCTCGCCCGGAGTCGTGACGCCGAGGCGGGTCGCAGCCTCATCCCGTGACGGGGACGTCCGCTCGCACCTTCTTGGCCGAGTCCCGGACCGCCTCCACGACGCGATGCGGAGGGACGATGGCTCGGCGCTCCTCGTCAACGTCCGCATGCCCCTCGACGAGGTCGACGAAGCGGTCGAGCTGAGTGGCGAGGGGCTCGCGGTTCGTCACGAGCTGGGGGATCTCGATGATCGTTTGCTGCTTGTAGGACAGCCCGTCGTCGGTGTTCTCACCGAGCACGTGCCGGTAGATCGTCACGCTGTTGCGGAGCATGTCGACCTCGATGAGCCGGTCCAGCTCGGCGATCGCGAAGCCGCGGACCTTCTTCTGGCTCATCCGGCTCGCCGACACCGTACCCAGGGCGCCGCCCGGGAAGGTCATCGTGGCCTCGGCCACATCCTCCGCGCGAGGGGCCGACTCGGGGTGCAGGTATCCGAGCGACCCCTCGATCCGCACCGGTTCGTCGCCCATCATGCGCAGGACGATGTCGACATCGTGGATGAGCAGGTCGGAGGCCACGCCGGTCCGGATCCGCGCGACATAGGGTGAGTGGCGCTGAGCGGTGATGTGGAGCGGCTCGTCGAGCAGCCGCATGGCTGTCACGATCCCCGGGTTGTAGCGCTCGAGGAGGCCGCACATGAGAGGTGTTCCCGCAGCGGCAGACCGGGCGACCAGCTCCGTCGTGTGCTCGAAGGAGTCCGCCAGGGGCTTCTCCATGAGCAACGGCAACCCGTCGCCGATGACCCGCAGCCCGATCTCGTGATGATGTTGGGTGGCCGCCGCGACGACGACGGCGTCTATCGCCGCCACCCCGTCGAGCTCCGGCCGCCACGTCGCGCCGTAACGATCGGCGACCGCGCGGCCCGTCGACTCGTCCGGGTCCACGACGACGGCTAGCCTCGTGGCCTCGTGACCGTTGATCACGCGGGCGTGGAGCGACCCCATCGATCCCGCGCCGACGAGCGCGACGCGAAGGGGAGGGGACGAGGACATCATGCGCAACTCCGGCGTTCAGGGTATTGGCCGTCGGGAATGTTACCCTCGCCGCTGGCTTGGAAGCCCGTGGCGCCCGTGGCCCGCGTGGCGGTGACAGCACCAGCCCTCCCTAGGCGAGAGTAAGTGACCATGAACACGATCCATCCGGCCGCCGTCGTCGGTCCGGAGGTCGAGCTCGGTCTGAGGAACACCGTCGGGCCCGGTGTCGTCCTCCTCGGCCCGCTCGTCATCGGCGACGACAACTGGTTCGGTGCCTACTCCGTCGTCGGCGCGCCGGCGGAGGTCCGCGGCATCGACCACGGAGCGGGCTGGGAGGCCGAGCGGCTCGTCGGGACCGGTGTCACGATCGGCTCCGGCAACGTCCTGCGCGAGTACGTCACGGTCCACCAGGGCCACTACGACCGGACCCGGATCGGCTCGGACTGCTATCTCATGAACAAGGTCTACATCGGCCACGACGGCCACATCGGTGACCGGGTCACGATGGCCTCGTCCGCGACCCTCGGAGGGCATGTGCACGTCGGAGCCGGTGCCAACCTCGGTATGGGATGTGTCGTCCACCAGCGTCGGGTCATCGGGCCAGGGGTCATGGTGGGCATGGGGTCGGTCGTGGCGCGGGACGTGCCGCCTCACGCCATGGCATACGGGAACCCGTGCCGGGTCCACGGTGTCAACGCCGTGGGCATGGATCGCGCGGGCCTCCCGGCCGAGGCCGTCGAGCACCTGGCCGCGGCATACGGTCGCGGTGTCCTCCCGAACGAGGGACCGCCCCCGTCGCTTCGGGACGACTGGAGATGGTGGGAGGAGGAGATCGCGCCATGACCGGCCTTCTCGCACGTCTGTCCAAGATCGCTCGACCGGTCATGGCCGTCCTCATCCTCGCCGCCGTCACCTACGCGGTCGTCTCTCAGTGGTCGGATGTCGCGGCGGCGATCACGGACATGGCGTGGCCCAGTGTGCTCCTCGCCTTCGTCTCGGTGATCCTCGGCAGCTGCACCGCGGTCATGTCGTGGCGTGCTCTCCTCGCCGAGGAGGGGCACCCGCTCCGACCCATCGATGCCGGCCGTGTCTTCCTCGTCGGTCAACTGGGGAAGTACCTCCCGGGCAGCCTGTGGTCCGTCGTGGTCCAGATGGAGCTGGCGACGAGGCTCAAGGTCCCCCGGGCCCGGACCTTCACGGCGACCCTGTGCTGGATCGGCCTGTCCCTATCGAGCGCCCTGACGGTCGGCCTCGTCGGCCTGCCCGTCATCGCGACGGCGAACACGCCGGCAGCGTGGCTGCTCGTTGCTCTCCTGCCGTTCGCGCTCGTCTGCTCGGTTCCTCCCGTCCTCACGCGCCTCGTCAACCTCATCCTGAAGGTCCTGCGCAAGGCGCCGCTCCCCCAGAGCTTCACCTGGCGGGGCGTGCTGCACGCCTTCGGGTGGCTCCTCGTCACGTGGCTGTTCTACGGCCTCCAGCTGTGGCTGCTCGCGAACTCTCTCGGTGCTCCGGGCCTCGAGGGGTTCCTCCGCTGTCTGGGAGGCTTCGCCCTCGCTCTGGGTGGCGGCATCGTCTTCGTCATCGCACCGTCCGGAGCGGGCGCCCGAGAGGCCCTCATCGTCGCCTCCCTGTCCGGCGTCATGTCCGATGGCGAGGCGCTCGGGGTGGCCGTCGTCTCGCGCATGCTCTTCACCGTGGCAGACATCGTCCTCGCGGGCGGCGCCACGCTCTCCGCCGTGCGGGTGCTTCGGAAGCACGACGCGTCGACGGAGAACGAGCCCTCACGGGAGGGCTCGACCCACGGTGTCGCCAGGCTCGCGGCAGGCGAGACCCCGGGCGGGTGACGTGGCACGGTAACCGGCCCTCTCCACAGCCCTGAACGCCACGTGCTGCGACCGCGGTAGGCACACGAGGCTCACGTCCAGGCGCTGCAGGGCCTCGGACACCGCGGCGTCACGAGGGACGCGCTCACCATTGACGAGGTCCACGAGGACGCGTCGAGCTCGGGTGTCGTCCGCCGGTTCGTCGAGAAGTCCCACGTATGACGGTCGGGGGTCGACAGCTAGGACGTCGGTGCTCGTCAAGGCGAGGGCTCGCATGACGCCGAGGGTCGAGAGGACGGGGCCAGGGCCGGGTTTTCTCGCGACAATGGCCCTCGCCTGATCGAGGCTCCGCACGGGGTACTTCCAGGTCGGATGGTCTTCGAGGACGACGTGCCGCGTGGAGGACCACAGCGGGACTCCCGCGGCGGCCACCGCGACACAGAGCGCCGCCGTGAGGGCAACCGACCAGATCGCGGTCCGGCGCGTGGAGAAATGGCCCGATCGCCCGCTGAGCCACCTTGTGGGCAGAGCGACGAGCAGGCCCACCATGGCGGGGACAGGGGCGACCCAGAGCAGTCGCCACGCGACGGCGCCGGCACCGGTAGCGTTCGAGAACACCGCGGCGAAGCCCGGGGCGAGAACGACGACCATGGCCGCCGCGGCGGCGGTGACGACGACACGCGCCGCCCCGCCACGCGCCAACCAGGCGCCGAGCAGGATCCCAGCCCAGGCGATGCACTGGAGAAATCCGTAGCCGAACATGGGAGCGAAGATCTTCGCGCCGGAGAGGAAGGCGCCACCCGGGTTCCCCGGTGGAGACACGATGGCAAGGACGCCACCGGTCACCACCGGATAGCACGCCGGCAGCAGGGCTGCCCACCACCGGTGCCCGGTGAGCGCCAGCGAGACCGTAACCGCGACGGCGATGAGCGGTGCGATGAACGTCCCCGACGACGTGAGACCGACGGCGCACACCCCGCACGCCACGATGAGGACGGCATCGGATCGTCGACCGTGTTGGGCCCATCGGGTGATGTAGTGGTAGATGAGCGGGACGAGTACGGCGACGAAGGTGACCTTGCCCTGCCACATCCGGGTGAGGAAGAAGGCCCCGAAGCCGTAGCCGCCTCCTGCGTCGAAGAGAAGGTAGACCATGGCCAGGACCCAGGCGAGCTCGGGCCATCGGGCGCTCCACGTGCGCAGGAGGCGCCACAACGCCCAGACGGCGGCGAAGGTCGCCAGAGGAGCCCAGACGAGGTAGACGACGGTCCCCGCCTGCAACCCCGCCACGTGGGCCAGTGCCCCCTGAAGCGCCTCCACGGACTGGACCGGCGCGGCTCCCGCCCCGGCGATCGGGGGGAAGACCTCGTGGCTGTACAACGTGTCGCGGAGCGGGATCCGGCCGTGCGTGGCGATGAAGACCGCGCGGTTGACGTAGTAGGCGTCGTCACCATCGGGTCGCAGCGCGACGAGCGACAACCAGCCGCATCCGAGCGCGGTAACCGCCACGAGCACCGAGGACCACCAGCGGGCCGGGAGGTGTTCGCTCGGCTCGCTGTGGCCCCGTCGACGACGGGACCACAGAAGGTACCCCGCCGTGACACCGAGCGAGGCCGCGCCGACCGCCCACCCGGCGAGCCACATCGCGCCGGCGCCCCCGAGGACCAGACCGACCGACATCAGGGCCAGCAGGGCGGCGATCCACCAGCAGGTCCGCTCTCCCCGGCCAGGACATGCCGGCCCGGCAACTGTTGCGGCCGGAGCGCGGTACCGCAGGCGACCGGCCGCGACGGCGACGGCGACAGACAGGACGAGCCACGCTGCGACGACGGGGTCGGTCGGGAGTCGCAGCAACTGCGCGATCTGGTAAAGGAGGGTCCAGATGGCAAAGGAGAGGACCGCCAGGGAGATCACCGCGTCGAGGCCTCGAGTCAGAAGATCCCCTGAGCCGGAGGACTCGCGGGGCGCGGTTCGGCGGCCGATGGACGCGACGGCGGTCACAGAATCCTTCTCGAAGAGGACGGGCGATGCGGCCCCGTCATGCTAACCGGGGAGGTGCGGAAGGGGGCTCAGCCGCCGCGGCGCGCGTCTATCATGCTCGGGAGGGGCCAGCGCTCGGTGAAGGGCCCGGACAATGATCGACACATGCCACGACCTGCGAGTCCGCCACGTCGCCCTTGGGGTGGTCGTCCTCTGCGCGGCAGTGCTGCTGCGGCCGCTGCCGGCCCAGGCGTCGGAGGGCTACGGCGCACCCGTCGGCTCGACGATGACCCTGGCCGGGCACGGCTACGGTCACGGTCGCGGTCTGTCGCAGTGGGGCGCGTACGGCGCCGCGCTGCGGCAGCTGTCCTGGCGGAGCATCATCGCCTTCTACTACCCCGGCACGAGCCTCACCAGCCTCGGCGACCCCAGCATTCGCGTCCGACTCCAGGCGCTCGGGACGACGGCGACGGAGGTCGTGCCCGCGTCGGGGCTGACGTTGGGAGACGGCACTCGAACCGTCACCCTCCCAACGTCGACGGGGAGTCAGCCGATCAACGGATGGCGGGTCGTGCACGGGACCGACGCCACGCAGTCGCTCCAGTGGCGCGTCGGATCCACGTGGCACTACGACGGGGCCTTCCAGGGGACGACACGGGGACTTCGGTTCGCCAACCCGACGGCAGCAGAGGTCAGAGCGGTCCTGCCGTCGTCGCAGCGTCGGGCCTATCGCGGGACCGTCACGGCGTATCCGTCCGGTGCGGAGCAGTCGTCGGTCAACACCGTCACGATGAGCCTGTACCTCAGGTCCGTCGTGCCGAGCGAGATGCCGGCATCCTGGTCCAGGGAGGCTCTGCGTTCGCAGGTAGTCGCCGCCCGGACCTACGCGGCCTTCGAGCGTGCCGCGGCTCAGCCCGGCAGCCCCTACGACACCTGTGACAGCACGGCCTGTCAGGTGTACGCAGGCATCGCCGACTATGACTCCGCGGGTCGGTTGACCGCGACCCGCGAGTTCGCGACCACGACGTCGGCCGTTGCTGACACTGGGACGACCGTGGTGACCTACCAGGGTGCCCTCGCCCTGACGCAGTTCAGTGCCTCCAATGGGGGATGGACGGCCGACGGTGGGCGACCCTATCTCGTGGCGAGGCCCGATCCGTACGACGCCGGGGCCCCGGGCTCGCCGTCCTCCTGGACGGCGACGATCTCGGTGCCCATGCTGGAGAGCGCGGCCGGGTGGGGAGCCTACGGATGATCGAGATCCTGTCGCGCGACGGTCACGGCGATTGGGGCGGTCGCATCGGCACGGTCCGGATCGTTGGCTCGATGGGGAGTCGCGACGTCTCCGGAGACGCGGTCCGGTCGTGGTTGGGCCTGCGATCGAGCTGGTTCGTCGTCACGAGCGCACCCGCCGTGTCGGCTCCCGCCTTCCCCCGTGACGTGACCGACTACGGACTCGCCGACGTCGTCGCCGTCACGCCGAAGGGAATGCTGCAGGTCTCGCGGGGTACCGGTGACGGGCGCTTCGGCCCGCCGATGGACGCGGGCCACGGATGGGGGTCTCTCACCCTGGTGCGCAATGTGGGACCCTTCGGGCCGGACACGCGAAGTGACCTCATCGGCCGCCGGGCGGACGGCTCGATGTGGCTCTATGCGGGAAGCAGCTCGGGAGCGTTCGTCCAGCCCCCGACCTCGCTCGGCCACGGGTGGAACTCGCGAGCCGCGATCGTCGTGCCGGGAGACTGGGACGGCGACCGTCACACCGACCTGATGGCTGTGGTGCCGGCGACCGGCCGGCTGTGGTTGTATCGGGGACGCGGAGACGGGACGATCGTCGACAGCCGGCCGGTCGGCACCGGCTGGAACATCATGCGCACCGTCCTCGCCGCCGGGGACGTCACCGGCGACGGCCACCCTGACGTGCTCGCCCTGCAGGCGTCCAACGGCACGCTCTACGCCTATCCGGGCAACGGCCACGGCGGCTGGCTCCCGCGTCGGGCGATGAGCGGCGGGTTCGTTGCCACGGACGTGGTGGTAGCGGTGGGAGACGCGGACGTGGTGGTAGCGGTGGGAGACGCGGACGGGGACGGCAGGAACGACATCCTCGTGCGTCGCGCAGGGGGCCTGCTCTACCTGTATGCCGAGACGGGCGATGGAGGCCTGCGGCCGGGTCGGCTCGTCGGCACCGGCTGGGGCTCGGTGACGCTCGTGCCGTGACATAGGCGACGCCAGGTATCGTGATGCGGCCACCGACCGGTGCCATCCCCCGACCTGGAGCTCCGATGCCCGACTTCATCCCCCCTGCCCGCCCCCTGATCGGCGACGAGGAGCGGGCGGCAGTGGACCGCGTCCTGCGGAGCGGGATGCTCGCCCAGGGCTCCGAGGTGGCGGCCTTCGAGGAGGAGTTCAGTGCCCATTTCCGGCTCGGGAGGCCCTGTGTCGCCGTGAACTCCGGCACGTCGGGTCTGCACTTGGGGCTCTTGGCGCGCGGTGTTGGCCCGGGCGACGAGGTGATCGTGCCGTCCTTCACCTTCGCCGCAACGGCCAACGCGGTCGCGCTTACGGGCGCCACTCCCGTCTTCGCCGACATCGATCCCGACGACTTCTGCCTCTCCCCGGAGGCCGTCGAGGCCGCGCTCACCGCGCGCACGGTCGGCATCATGCCCGTCCACCTCTACGGGCATCCAGCCAAGATGGCGTCGATCAGGCAGGTGGCCGAGCGGGCCGGCGTGGCCGTTTTCGAGGACGCGGCGCAGGCCCACGGCGCACGGCTCGGGGACGAGCCGGTCGGCACGTTCGGAGCGTTCGCGATGTTCTCCCTCTACCCGACCAAGAACATGACGTCGGGCGAAGGCGGGATGGTGTCCGTCGCGGACGAGGAGACCGCGCGGCGCATGCGCATGTACCGCAACCAAGGGATGGAGCGGGCCTACCACAACGAGGTCGTCGGGTTCAACGCCCGGATGACCGACATCCATGCGGCGATCGGTCGGGAGCAGCTGAAGAAGGTGGACGCCTGGACGAGGAAGCGCCAGGAGAACGCGGCGTTCCTCACGGCCCACCTCGAGGGGGTGGTCCCCCCGGCCGTGGCCGAGGGCGCCGTCCACGTCTATCACCAGTACACCGTGCGCGTGCCCGAGGACCGGGACGGTCTGGCCGGTGCCCTCCGGGAGGAGTACTCGGTCGGCTCGGGAATGTTCTACCCCGTGCCGAACCACCGGCTCCCGTCGTTCGCCGTCGCCGCCGACCTGCCCGAGACCGAGCGGGCGGCCCGCGAGTGTCTCTCCCTTCCGGTCCATCCCTCGCTGTCGGACGCGGACCTGGAGCGCATCGTCTCAGCCGTCAACGCCCTGGCACACGCTGGCGTCTGAGGGCGACGCGGTGGCCCGAGACAAGCGTCGGCAACCGAGGGGGCGGACAGCATACCGGTCAGCCCGGACTGGAGCCCCCGCTGATGTCGGCGTATGCCGCGCGGTCCCAGGAATGCGCGAACCCGGGGTCGGGAACGCGCCAACCGGGCCCGT
>JBDIAJ010000120.1:0-12173 GCA_039812345.1 Nostocoides sp.
CTACGACACATTCGCTCAAACCATCACCGCCGTCCTCGGGCTACAATTCCTGAAACTCGCCTCGTGAATAAGCCTCATTGTTGTCCCACACGTGATTACTGCCCTCCACGCGGTAGGGCTCCGGGTTTCCCACCCAGATCAAGTTCCGAATGCACGTGATGCCACGGCGGGCAAGGAAGTCTCAGAATTCGTCTGACGCGCTTTCGCTGTAGCCATAGCGCGTGTTGCACAAGGGTTTCTCGTACAGGTCCTTGTGCGTCGTGCCCACAACGTAGTATCCGTCTGTAGAGTTATACATCCGATCATCACCGTCTGCGTAGAGCCGAATGTGAGTGTCGATAAGGCTGCACCCACTTTGACTCTTGCGTCCTCCGTCGGTGTCCCAGGTCCAAGAGCCTCCGTCCTTTAGATGGTAGTACATTGTGCTTCCTCTGTCGGGATAGGCGGAGGTAACCTCGGAACAGCATAGTCATAGGCCAGTCAACGTTATTGCGACTATCCCCCGGATCCTGCGTCGGAGTGATCGTAGGTTCCGAGCGTGTCGCCATCGGCGAATCCGACCACAGTCCAACTCGACGAGTTGGCATGCGCGGCTTGGGCTGACGTGGTAGTGGAACTCAGGCCGGTCCTGCGATGGCCACGCCGGTCAAGGCGAAAAGAATGCGTTTCATCACAGCCTGCCGCCCGCTCCCGGAAGTACGCCCATCACCATGCGGTTAGCCACGTTGATCAGAACCGACAAGGCATCGACTCGCTGTCCGGTTTCGTGGCTCACGACGAACGCCCCTTCAAGGGACTTGGAGCCTTCTCCCTCGGGTTGATAGCCAGGCACAGGGATCCCGCTAGGGAAGATGACCGTGCGATCAAGTTTCAGCTGCACACTTACTCCCCTGAATTGGGTGGTGGATTCCATGCCCACCCATGGAATAGTGCCGGTTACAGTGACTCGCGCTCCGCGGCTCGCTCGTCTAACGTACGGGGAGGCTAGCGCCAACTGAGTCGCCACTTTCCCATCCTCCACGGCGACGACGCCCGCTGCCGCTCGGCCATCCTGAGGGACTGTGGATGTAAGAGTAGGATGTACCGCGAGTACAAGCGATCCGGGTGCCGATTCTGCTTTCCGCGTCGACATGTGTCCCAGTACCAATAGGACGGAAAGACCCACAAGTGCTATCCCTAGACTCTGGCGCAGCCCGTGCGCCTTAAAGAGTCGCCGTTGACGTAGCATTTGCAATCCTGTTCTTCGCGAGCAATCGGATAGCGGGTAGGTCCAACTGGTGCCATTCTGCTCCACGATAGGTCAATGCGCGCGCGTTGTCCTGTTGAAGCGGTCCCGCGGCGAGCTTCGGCGCCACGACCAGGAGCCGACGCGGCAACGTCGCGATCCCACCGAGCAGGTCAACTGGAAGTGGCCGCGTCTTGCCGAGTCCGGAGTGCCGGGCCCCGCTGTTCCGGGGTGTGTCCCGGTCATCCTCGACTGGCCGCAGGTCGCCGCGCTCGACGGCGCCCGGACGATCTATGCGGGCACGCCCGACTGGGTCGTCACCACGCCGGCGGAGGCCGCCGAGCGGACTCGGACGTATGCCGATCCCGACGCCTGGGCGCTGGAGTCGCGCCGATCGCGAGCCGCTGCGGATCTGTTGAGTGATGCCGGCGCGACGAGCGGGGACTACCTGCGGGCGATCCTCGGCGGCGCGTGAGGTCTCATCCTCCGGCCGTGGCAACCACCGGACTCGGCGCCGCAGCCAGGCGACTGAACAACGCCCGGGCGGCGCTGACGTGCTCGGTGGGCAGGTGGTGGGCCGCCGGGTGGCGTGTCCGCACCGAGTCCTGGGGAGCCACGAGAATCACCGGTATGCCGCCCGCCTCCGCCTCCGCGAGATCGGCCGGAGGTCCGGGAAAGCACGGCTGCCCCTCGGGCCCGGGTCGGTCGAGGATCAGCGCGAAATCCCCCGCCACACAAGGAGTCCCGTCGTCCACGAGCACGTCGACGGCGTCCTCGAGTCCGTGCCGGCGCAGCGACGCCGCGACCAGCCCTCCCTCGGTGGTGCGCAGGGCGAGCCGCAGCCGCCCCCGTTCGTCCCCGGTCAGGAGGGCATAGGCGCGAAGCACCGGATCGAGCAGCGGCAGGCTCACCGCGTCGGCCCGGCCGGTGATACGCACCACGTCGCCGAGCGACTGCCGCATCGGGACCGGGGCAGCCGCCCACACGACGACGCGATCGGCGAGCGCGGGCAGATCGCGCCAGACCGGTCCGCTCAGCAGCGCGGCCGCGAGGTCGTCGCTGTCAACGACGATCCGCCCCGCCCCCCCGGCGATGAGGGCGAGGACCCAGTGGGCGACGAGGTCCGTCGCGGGCTCGGGCACCGCCCACGCGGCGAGGGCCCGCCGGCACCGGGTCAACAGGGCGTCGTCCTCCACGGTGTCCAGGAGTCGGCGACCATCCGCGGCGTGGGTCGGCAGGTCGCTCACCTGCGCCGTCCACGTGGGCACCAGGCCCTCCGCCCGCAGCAGCGCGAGGCTCAGATGATCGGCGAGCCCGGCCGGGCCGGAGTAGCCCGTCCCCCATACCGCACCCGCGGCCTGCCAGGCGTGGGCGGCGCGGAGGGCGGAATCGGCATACGTCCCGAGGTCGGTCCACCTGACCGGATCGTGCGGGGCGAGCACCGAGGCCGTATGCCGCACGACCCCGTCGATCTCCGGTCGCGGCCGCGCGCGCGGGAGGACGGCGTCGAGATCGGCCCGGACGACGTCCACGGGATCGGCGCCGGTGGCCGCGAGCCAGGCCGCGGCCGCGCGTGCGGCCGGGGCCGCCCACGGCGAAAAGGCCCGGCTGATGGCGAGAGTCGCGGTCATGGGCTCATCCTCGCCCAGTGGGCACCGATCAGGCGCCACTGGTGGGGGCCGTCGCCCGCGTCACGGACGGTCATGACGACCGGGACACGAGCCGAGAACCCGGGTCTAGAGGTCGCCCGGGATGGCAGATGCGCAGGTCATGGGAGCAATGTAGCGGTGTCGCGCCTTTAGTGCATCTTTTCGTTGCGTTAAGCGCTCCAATGTCATGATGACATCGTGGACGAGACGCAATCCGTCGCGCGTCGCCCAGGGGGGAGAACCGCGGCCAACCGTTCCGCCGCGCTCGCGGCGACTCTGCAGCTGCTGGCGCGTGAGGGGCTCGGCGGGTTCTCCATCGAGGACGTGGCCGCCCTCGCGGGTATCCACAAGACGACGGTCTATCGACGGTGGTCCTCGATCGACGACCTGGTCATCGAGGCGTTGTCCGCCATCGTCGAGCGCGCCGTCCCGGTGCCCGACACCGGTGACACCCGCGCCGATCTGCGCGCCTTCGCCCGGTCAATCGTCGATCTCGCCAATCACCCCGAGACCGGTCCCCTGGTGCGCGCCCTGCTGCTCAGCGG
Source organism: Nostocoides sp. (assembly GCA_039812345.1). GTDB lineage: Bacteria > Actinomycetota > Actinomycetes > Actinomycetales > Dermatophilaceae > Nostocoides_A. Next base: position 3,420 of record JBDIAJ010000120.1, read on the forward strand.
ACGCGCGGCGACGCCGGTCAAGGAGGTCCTCCAGGAGTTCTGGCGCGCGCGCCTGTCGGCGATCAGGCCGATTGGGAAACGAGCGCTCGCCCGCGGGGACTGGCCCGCCGGGACCGATATCCCCGCCGTGCTCGCCCAACTCGGCGCGCCGATCTACTACCGCATCCTCGTCCTGGGCCTGGAGGTCGGGCATGCCGACGCCGATCTGGCAGCGGAGGCGGCGCACGCCGCGGCCCGGGTGGGCGTCTTCGTCAGGACTCAGCTCGACGGGGACGCCGACGGCGGGGTGCAGGTGGGGGCGGGCTTGAGTTCGGCGTAGGCGTTGCCGATGACGAAGTCCACCGAGGTGTCCTTGCGCTTGTCCTGCGTGCGCGCCGCGCCCTTGACCTGGTTCGCGACGGCGATCGCCTCCTTGCGGCCGTTCTCACCGAAGCGCACCTGGGCGGTGCCGGACACCTTCGCGTTCAGCGGGTCGTTGGCGACTTTGCCGATGGTGAAACCCCGCGCCCGGAACTCGGTGGCGACCTCGGCGGCCAGCCCGGAGCGGTTGGTCGCGTTGTAGATGTTGACGGTCACCGTGTAGGGCGGGGCGGCATTCGAATTGGGGTCGACGACGCACGGGGTCGTTGCGGTCTTCGGTGTGCCCGTGTCATGGCGGATATAGCTGACGGCCTTGTAGAACGCGGCGCCCAGGAACGCCAGGGCGACGACGAAGACGATGACCTGCCGGATCACTCGCCAGCGCTGGGTGGTGCCGGCCGTGAGGGGACTCCCCATCGGTCCTCGGTCTCCTCTCGCCGTGACCCGGTCTCGACCCCGGTGTCGACGGATAGTCAAGCATGCGGACGCTTCCGGGGCGCGGGGGCTACATTTGGCGCCGTGAGCCAGACCCCGTCCGATCAGCCTCCGGCCGACGCAACTCCCACTCCCGGCACCTCTGACGACGCCGCTGCCGGTTCGGTTGCACCGGCGCCGAAGTCGAGCGCTGCCGATGACGCCCTGGCGGCGGAGATCCGCGACGGGTATGCCTTCAGCGGTCCCGCAATCCAGTTCGGCGCGGCTGTCGTCGACGGTGTCACGCATCCCGAGGCGCGGGTGCAGATCCCGCTCGCCGTGATGAACCGGCACGGCCTCGTGGCGGGCGCCACCGGCACCGGCAAGACCAAGACGCTGCAGTTGATGGCCGAGCAGTTGTCCGGCAACGGGGTCGCGGTCTTCCTCGCCGACATCAAGGGCGACCTGTCGGGGATCGCCACCGCGGGCACGTCCAATCCCAAGATCGAGGCCCGCGCGCACGACATCGGCCAGGAGTGGGTCGGCACGGCCTACCCGGCGGAGTTCCTCTCCCTCGGCGGGCAGGGCACCGGCGCCCCGATCCGGGCGACGATCACCTCGTTCGGCCCGACCCTGCTCTCGAAAGTGTTGGGGCTCAACGAGACCCAGGAGTCCAGCCTCGGCCTCGTGTTCCACTACGCCGACCAGCACGGCCTGGCCCTGCTGGACCTGAAGGACCTGCGCGCGGTCATCTCCTTCCTCAACTCCGACGAGGGCAAGGCCGAGCTGACCGACCTCGGTGGGTTGTCGAAGGCGACCGCCGGGGTCATCCTGCGGGAATTGATCGCGTTCGAGGACCAGGGCGCGGACGTCTTCTTCGGCGAGCCGGAGTTCGACACGAAGGACCTGCTGCGGACCGCATCGGACGGCAAGGGGATCGTCAGCGTCCTCGAGCTGCCGGCCGTTCAGGACCGTCCGGCGCTGTTCTCGACCTTCCTCATGTGGCTGCTGGCGGATCTCTTCCACGACCTCCCGGAGGTCGGGGATCTCGACAAGCCCAAGCTGGTCTTCTTCTTCGACGAGGCCCATCTGCTCTTCGACGGGGCCTCGAAGGCGTTCATCGACGCGATCCAGCAGACCGTCCGGCTGATCCGGTCCAAGGGCGTCGGCGTGTTCTTCGTCACGCAGAGCCCCAAGGACGTCCCCAACGACGTTCTCGCCCAGCTCGGCAACCGTGTTCAGCACGCGCTGCGGGCCTTCACCCCGGACGACGCGAAGGCGCTGCGGGCGGCCGTCTCGACCTATCCGCACACGGCATACGACCTCGAGAAGCTGCTCACGCAGCTGGGCACCGGGCAGGCGGTCATCACCGTGCTCTCCGAGACCGGTGCTCCGACGCCGGTGGCGTGGACGATGATGCGGGCGCCGCAGTCGCTGATGGGACCGTCGGACGACGCCCTGGTCAAGCAACTGGTCGCCTCCTCGCCACTCGCGGCGAAGTATGCCGCGACGCTCGATCGCGAATCGGCATACGAGATCCTCCAGAAGCGACTCCAGCAGGCGCCGGCCGCGCCCGCGCCGGGTCAGGCACCGGCGCCGAGTGCGCCGTCCTCCCAGTCGAGCGCCCCCGCGCCACGGCGGGCGGAGAAGGAGGATCCGGGCCTGGTCCAGACCGTGGTCAAGTCGACGGCGTTCAAGTCGATGCTCCGGTCCGCGGGGACCGTCATCGGACGAGAGATCACCCGCTCGATCTTCGGCACCGCCCGGCGCAGCCGCTGAATCTCCCGCCGCGAGCTGTCGATCCGAGTGGGTGCTCGTTCGACTGCTCGATGATGTGGCCCAGCCGGGGCCGCCGACGAAAGGAAGCGCGGCCATGCCGAAATACCTCATGCTCATCGTCGAGGAGGAGGCCCCGTATGCCGCCCCCGACCCCGATGGCGCGCTGTTCGCCGACGTCATGCGGATGCACGACGACTTCTCGGCCGCCGTCAAGGCGGCCGGCGCGAGCGTCCTCGGCGGGGAGGCGCTGCGGCCCAGCGCGACCGCGACCTACCTGCGCGGCACCCGCACCGACCAGGTCGCGATCGTCGACAACCCGGCGCCGGAGCTGAAGGAGATCTTCGGCGGCTACTACGTCATCGAGGCCGCCGACGACGCCCAGGCGCTCGAGCTGGCGAAGCTGTGCCCGGCGCCCTACGGCTACATCGAGTTGCGTCCGGTCTGGGACTTCGAGGCCGAGGGCTGACCCGTCCGGTGGACCCGGCGGAGGCGGCCGCGGCGGCGCACCGGGCCTGCTGGGGCCGGGTGCTCGCCGGGACCATGCGGGTGACGCGGGACGCGAGCCTCGCCGAGGACGCGACCGCCGATGCCTTCGCGCTCGCCCTGGAGCAGTGGCCCCGCGACGGCGTGCCCGCCTCCGTCGAGGCCTGGCTGTTGACCGTCGCCCGCCGCCGCGCCATCGACGCGATCCGGCGGGCGGCGGTCGGTCGGGCCAAGCTCGCCGAGCTCGCCGAGCTCGCGTATGCCGCGAGCGACCTCCCCGCGGTCCGGTCCGTCGGCCTGTTCGACGACGACGAGATCCGCCTGGTCGCGCTGTGCTGCTCGCCGCGGCTCGACCCGTCGGCGCAGGTGGCGCTGACCCTGCGGCTGGCCGCCGGCGTGGGCACCGAGGCGATCGCCGCGGGGTTCCTGGTCCGCATCCCGACGATGGCGGCCCGCCTCACCCGGGCCCGGCAGCGCCTGACCCGCGCCGACCTGCTGGTGCTCGACGACATCGGGTTGGAGGAGCGGATCCCGGTGGTGCGCGGGGTGATCCGGCTCGCCTACGGGCTCGGGCACACCGCCACCACCGGGCCGGACCTGCGCAACGACGCGCTCGCCGCGCACGCGCTCCGGCTCGCCCGGACGCTCCACACCCACCGCCCGGGGGACGCCCCGAGCGCGGCCCTGCTCGCACTCCTGCTGTTCGCGCAGGCGCGGGCCCCGGGCCGGCTCGACCCGGACGGGCGGCAGCGGCTGCTGGAGACCGCTGACCGGCGGGCCTGGGACCGCGGCCTGATCGACGAGGCGCGCACCCTACTCTCCGGGCTCGAGCCGGGCGGCGCCGGGGTGCTCGGCATCGAGGCGCGGATCGCCGCGGCATACACCGAGCCGGAGTCGTATGCCGCCACGGACTGGCCGGCGGTGATCGCGGCCTACGACGCGTGGCTCACCCTCGAGCCGAGCCCGGTGATCGCGCTCGGGCGGGTGGCCGCGCTCGCCGAGTTGTGCGGCCCGGAGGCGGGTCTGGCCGATCTGGAGGAGGTGCTGGCAGTGGCGGGGGAGTCGCTGGCGGGCTACCCGTATGCCCGGGCCGCTCGCGCCCGGCTGCTCACCCGCCTCGGCCGCCCGGCCGAGGCTCGGGCCGAGTGGCTGGCGGCGGCCGGCTGCGCTCGCACCGACGCCGAGCGGGCGTTCTTCGCCGGCCAGGCCTCCGGGTCGGACCCCTGATCGGGGGCGAGTAGTGCGTCGGGTGTGGGGCCGCCTGGTGCTCACCCCAGCAGGACGGCGATCACCGCGGTCACCGGCAGGCAGGCCAGGGTCGTCACCAGGATCGTGTCGCGGGCGAGCGCCTCGGCCCGTCCGTAGCGGACCGCGGTGACGAAGACGTTCTGGGCGGTCGGCAGGGCCGAGGTGACGGTCACGGCGAGGAGCGCGTGCCCGGTCATCCCGAGGAGGTAGTGGGCCACGGCATACGCCACCAGGGGCTGGACGACCGACTTGAGCACCGAGGTCAGGGCGACCTCGGCCGGTGCGCCCCCGCCGAAGCCGGGACCCAGGCGCAGGGCGATGCCGTAGGCCAGGAGCATCGCCGGGACCGCCATGCCGCCGACGAGCGCGATCGGCGCCTCGACCGCCCGGGGCAGGGCCGTCCCGGTCAGGGCCAGGACGAGCCCGAGCAGGGTGGCGACGGTCAGGGGATTCGTCAGCGGCCGGGCGAGCACCATACGCCAGGTGATCGGCCCCCCGTGCCGGTCGGCGTCGAGCAGTAGGAGGGCCAGCGGCTGCAGCAGGATCAGTTGCAGCAGCAGCGTCGGCGCGACGAGCGCGGCGTCGCCGAGGACATAGGTCGCCATCGGGATGCCGAGATTCCCGGCGTTGACGTATGCCGCGCACAGGCCCCCGACGGCCGCGTCGCCGAGCCCGCGGCGCCAGACGACGCGGGCCGCGGCGGCATACACGAGCACGGGCGCGAGGACCCCGGCCGCCGTCGCGACGAGGTTGCGCGAGAGCATCGCGTGCGCGTCCGTGTGCGCGACGACGGTCAGCAGCAGGGCGGGGCTCGCGACATGGAAGGCGATGTGCGAGAGCACCCGTTGCCCGTTTTCGTCGAGAACCCGCCAGTGGGCGAGGGCGATCCCGAGCACGATGACCAGCCCGATCGTCGCGAACCCGTCGAGCACCCCTGTCACGGGGATCAGCCTGGCACGCGCCGCGGTCCACCCCCCGGTGCGGTCCACCCCCCGGTGCGGTCCACCTCCCCCCGCGGTCCTCCCCCCGCGGTCCCACCCCGCTGAGGTCTGGTGGTTGGACCGAGGTCGTATGGTGCACCCCCCGACCTCGGTCCGACCACCAGACGTCAGCGGGGGAGGTTGGTCCGTCCACCAGACGTCAGCGGGGGAGGTTGGTCCGTCCACAGGGCGGGATGGGTCAGGATCATCGCTTGTCCACAGGCCGCGGCCGATTGAGTTGCCGGGTGGCCTGGAAGGCGGGCCAATTGTCGCCATGGAACCCATCCCCAAGCCGAGAACCCTCCCGACTCTCGTCCTCGCCCGGGACCTGTCGCCCAGAGCGATTCGCGCGATGGTGTCCAACGGCGACGTCGTTCGCGTCGGCTGGGGCGCCTATGTCCGCCCGATCGTCGGGACCGTATGGGAGCAGCGACAACATCTGATGCTGGCCCGGATCGCGGCCGTCCAGTCGCGCCTGTTTCCGGAACAATTCGCGTTCGCCGATACGACGGCCGCCTTTCTGCACGGGTGCTGGGTTGTCCCCGACGGCGATATCCACGTCCTGAGCCCGACTCGGCCGCGCAGCCAGAGTGCCGGCATTCGTCGGCATGTGGGCGAGCCGGGCACCGACATCGACGAGCGTCCCGACGGGGTCCGCCTGACCAGCCTGCCGCGAACGATCCTCGACTGTGCCGAGCGGCTCTCCCCCCGGTGGGCGCTGGTCACGGCGGACATCGGCATACGCATCCTGGCGCAGCCGGATGTGTTCGACCGGCCGGCCTCACAGGCTCGGCTTGACGCGGCCCGCGGCGAACTCCTGGACCGACTCGAGAGCCGGGTGGGACATCGTGGCGTCGTTCAGGCCCGGGTCGTCAGTGAGTATGTCGACGGCTGGGCCGCCTCGTCCGGTGAGTCGAGCATCCGGTGGGTCGCCCTGGCTGCCGGCCTGCCGCGGCCGGTCTGCCAGTTCCCGGTGACGGTCGGCGGCAGGTCGTTCTTCGTCGACCTCGCGTGGCCGGTGAAGGCGCAGCCGCCTCGACTGGTTCTCGGTGAGGAGTACGACGGGGCGGACAAGTACGTCGTCACCGAGGGCCCCCGGCCGGACTCGGTCCTCGTCGCCGAGAAGGTGCGCGAAGACGCCCTTCGACGCCAGGGGGTGTTGACCCGCCGCCGGATGGCGGCCGATCTGCTGCAGCCGGGCGTTCTGTTCGCCGACATGCTGTCGCGCTTTCCGCGCTCGCTCGCGCTCGGCGTCCGTCCGCTGCCGGGACTGTACGAGCCGCGTTCCTTCCAGGATGCCTGAGGTCTGGTGGTCGGACCGAGGTCGTATGGTGCACCCCCCGACCTCGGTCCAACCACCAGACCTCAGCGGGTGAACCGGGCTCAAATCAGTCGGTGTGGCCGAGCACCCCGGCGAGGGCGTCGAGCACGCTGGCGTCCTCGATCGTCCCGGGGATCGTCGGGGTCTTGCCGTCGGCGATCTCGCGCATGGTCTTGCGCAGGATCTTCCCGGACCGGGTCTTCGGCAGCGCGGCGACGATGTCGACCTGCTTGAGGGAGGCGACCGCGCCGACCTCGTCCCGGACCCGCTGGACCAGCTCCTTCCGGATCCGGTCGCCCTCGGTCGACGCGTCGATGCCGCCCTTGAGGACGACCAGCCCGCGGGGGATCTGGCCCTTGAAGTCGTCCGCGACACCGATCACCGCACACTCGGCGACGGCCGGGTGGCCGGCGAGGGCCGCCTCGATCGACCCGGTCGAGAGGCGGTGCCCGGCGACATTGAGGACGTCGTCGGTGCGGCCCATGACATAGACGTAGCCGTCCTCGTCGATCTTGCCGCCGTCGCCGGTCAGGTAGTAGCCCTCGTAGACCGAGAGGTAGCCGGAGACGTAGCGGTCGTCGTCCTGCCACAGCGTGGGCAGCGTGCCGGGCGGCATCGGGAGTTTGATCGCGATCGCGCCCTCGTTGCCCCGGTCGCACTGGGCGCCGACCTCGTCGAGCACCTGGACGTCATACCCGGGCACCGGGACCGACGGCGAGCCGGGCTTGATCGGCATCGGCTCGAGCCCGCGCAGGTTGGCGGCGATCGGCCAGCCGGTCTCGGTCTGCCACCAGTTGTCGACGATCTCGCAGTGGAGGACGTCGTTGGCCCAGTGGTAGGTGTCCGGGTCGAGCCGCTCGCCGGCGAGGAAGACATTGCGCAGGTGCGAGATGTCGTGTCCGGCAAGGAGTTTCGCCTCGGGGTCGTCGCGCTTGATGGCGCGGTATGCCGTGGGCGCGGTGAACATCGCGACCGCGCCGTATTCCTCGATGAGCCGCCAGAACGCGCCCGCGTCGGGGGTGCCGACGGGCTTGCCCTCGTACATGATCGTCGTGGCCCCGGTCAGGAGTGGGGCATAGACGATGTAGGAGTGGCCGACCACCCAGCCCACGTCGGAGGCGGTGAACCAGACCTCGCCGGGATGGACGTCGTAGATGTTCTCCATCGACCAGCGCAGGGCGACCGCGTGCCCGCCGTTGTCGCGGACGATCCCCTTGGGCCGGCCGGTCGTGCCCGAGGTGTAGAGGATGTAGAGCGGGTCGGTGGCGCCGACCTCGACGCAGTTCGCCTTCTCGACGCCGTCGATCGCCTCCTCCCAGGTCAGCTCATTCCACGGCTTGCCGCGGCCCCCGACCTCCGCCGGCGCCTGCGGGCGCTGCAGGACGATGACGGCTTCGGGTTTGTGGCTGCTGCGCTCGATGCCGCCGTCGAGCATCGGCTGGTAGGGGATGGTCCGGGTCGGCTCGATGCCGCAGCTCGCCGAGACGATGACCTTGGGCTCGGCGTCCTCGATCCGCGCCGACAACTCCGCCGGCGCGAAGCCGCCGAAGACCACCGAGTGGATCGCGCCGAGGCGGGCGCAGGCGAGCATCGCGACCGCGGCCTCGGGGACCATCGGCATGTAGATCAGCACCCGGTCGCCCTTGCCGACGCCGAGGCGAGCCAACGCCCCGGCGAAGGTGGCGACCTGGTCGAGCAGGGCGGCATACGTCAAGGAGGACTTGGTCCCGGTCAGGGGGGAGTCGTAGTAGAGCGCGATCTGGTCGCCGCGGCCGTCGCGGACGTGCCGGTCGAGCGCATTGAAGCAGGTGTTGAGGGTGGCGCCGGTGTACCAGCGGTAGAACGGCGGGTTGCTCGCGTCGAGGACCGTGCTCGGCGCGGTGATCCAATCGATGCTCTTGGCCGCGTCACCCCAGAACGCGTCGGGGTCGCTGATCGACTGCTCGTATGCCGCTGCGTAGGCTCCATTGCTCATGTCGCCATCGTGGCCGGTCGCCTCGCCCGCGCGCCACCCGGGTCCGGCGTGAACCCGCCGAACGGCCGGTCCCGGCGACGAGCGGCGCGGCCGTCGGCCGTTGGCCGTCGACGACCATGTGGCGGAGGATGCGGGATTTGAACCCGCGAGGGGTTTCATCCCCAACACGATTTCCAATCGTGCGCACTAGGCCA